>JAJDET010000008.1 GCA_029259655.1 Planctomycetota bacterium | reverse complement strand
CTCGAGGGCGAGGAGGTCTCGGTCCACGCGATCACCGACGGCAGGACGCTCCTGATCCTCGACCCGGTCGTCGATCACAAGCAGGTGGGCGAGGGCGACACCGGCCCCAACACGGGCGGCATGGGGGTCGTCTCTCCGTCTCCGGTGCTCGGGCCGCGGCTCATGCAGCAGGTCGAGCAACGTGTGCTCCTGCCGACGCTGCACGCCCTGCGAATCGACGACATCCCGTTCAGCGGCGCGCTCTTCGTGGGGCTGATGATCACCGAGGCCGGCCCGCGCGTGCTCGAGTTCAACTGCCGGTTCGGCGATCCCGAGACCCAGGCGATCATGCGCCGGCTCGAGAGCGACCTCGTCCCGTACCTGATCGCCGCGTCCAAGGGCGAGCTCGAACACGCCGAGCCGCCGCAGTGGACCGACCAGACCTGCGTCGGCGTCGTGGCTGCCAGTCAGGGGTATCCGGGACCGTACGAGAAGGGGCATCGCATCACCGGGCTCGACGAGGCCGAGGAGGTCGACGGAGCGGTGGTCTTCCACGCGGGCACCGAGCTCGACGAGGAGGTCGTCCGGACGGCGGGCGGACGCGTCCTGTGCGTGACGGCCCTCGGCGCCGACCGGCACGCGGCGCGTAGTACGGCCTACGAGGCCTACGACCGCATCGCCTGGACGGGCAAGTTCTGCCGGCGCGACATCGGCGAGCGGCAGCGCCCGGAACGGCCGCCCTCGCCCGACGCGCCATCTCTGGCTTCTCCGGCTACGACGTGACGTGGCGCGCGACCGGCTGGCCGTCGTCGTCCCGACCCTCTCCGAGGCGGAGATTCTCCCGGAGCTCGTCGCGCGGCTGATCCCGACGAGCGGGAAAGGCGCCGAGGACAGGGCCGACGAGCTGATCGTCGCCGACGGCGGGAGCACGGACGGGACGGTCGAGCTCGCGCGGCGCGCCGGCGCGACCGTCGTCCAGTGCGCGGCGGGCCGCGGCCGGCAGCTCGCCGAGGGGGTGCGGAGCGCGACGGCCGAGCTCTTGCTCTTCCTCCACGCGGACACGGTTCCCGACGAGGGAGCGCTGGCCGCGACGCGCGCGGCCTTCCGTGACACCGGCGTCGTCGCCACGGGCATGCGCCAGCGAGTGGACGGCGCGGGGGTCCTCTACCGCGCGATCGAACGCGTCGCGGACGTTCGCGTCCGGCGCTTCGGGCTCGTGTACGGCGACTCGGCGCTCGCCGTCCGGCGCGAGGCGTACGACGAGGTCGGCGGGTTTCGGGACCTGCCGATCTTCGAGGACGTCGATCTCTCGCGGAGGCTGCGTCGGCTCGGGCGCGTGGAGCTCGTGCGCGATGCGCGCGTCGTCGTGTCGCCCCGGCGCTGGGAGAAGGACGGCGTCTTGCGACGGACGCTCGGAAACTGGATGCTCACGGGCCTCTACCTCGCGGGCGTGGATCCCTGCCGTCTCGCCCGTCACTACCAGCCACACGGTCCGTCGTGAAGCAGGCCGCGATCCGAAGAGCGTTCGAGGAGTACCTTCGCGAGAAGGCTCTGAAGCTGACGTCGCAGCGCGGTCGGATCTTCGACCGGGCCTTCGCGACGCACGACCACTTCTCGGCGGAGAGGCTGTACGAGTGGCTCCGCGAGGAGGAGGGGCCCTCCGTCTCCCGGGCCACCGTCTATCGCACGCTCGGCATGCTGGTGGAGGGGAACTTCCTCGACAGCTTCGACTCGGGCCGCGGCGAGCTGCTCTACGAGCACGTGATGGGGCACCGCCACCACGACCACCTCGTGTGCATCGACTGCGGCCGGATCGAGGAGTTCTTCGACGAGCGGATCGAGGAGGTGCAGGAGGAGATCTGCAACGACCACGGGTTCGTGCTCGTCGACCACGACCACAAGCTCCGCGGCTACTGCCGGTCGTGCGCGAAGAAGCGTACGCGGGAGGAGACCCCGGGCTCGAGCTGACCTCCGCGCGCGAGAGAGGTCAGTTCTCGTGGTAGCGCCGCAAGAGCCCCTGGAGGAGCTCCTCCGCGGTGAGGTTGTCGATGATCCGGTGCTTCCTGAACTGCAATCGAACCACGGTGTGGTCGAGGTCGAAGGCCTCGACCTGCAGATAGACCTTGCCCCCGTACACACGCGCCTCGGCCTGGCGCGGGTAGTTCTGGACCTCGACCTCCGTGCCGCCCATGTCGTGCAGGGCCTCGATGGTCATCGGCCAGACCGTGTCGACGTCGAGCTGGACGTGCGCGACGTGCGGCGTGTTCGCCATGAGCTCGTGCGTGACGAGGGCACCCGCACCGAGTCCGGCGGCGGCGATGCAGCCGGAGCTGACGAGAAGGAGCGGGGCGAGGAGGAGGGATCTCATGGGGTGCACCTCAGGGGTCGCGTGAAAAACGCTCAACGAGAGAGGCTTCGCAAATCGAGGAGGCCGGGTCAACCGGCTAAGCCGCTCTCCAAACGTGCCCGAGCCCGTGCTCGCGCCCCGTTCGAAACGCCGGACTACGCCCGTGCGGGAGTCCCGGCCGCCG
Organism: Planctomycetota bacterium; assembly: GCA_029259655.1. Taxonomy (GTDB): domain Bacteria; phylum Planctomycetota; class UBA1135; order UBA1135; genus OFTM220. Next base: position 16,451 of record JAJDET010000008.1, on the reverse strand, counting down.
ACGGCGCCGCCGCCACCTCCACCATTCGGCGGTAGAAAGCGAGGCCCTCGCCCTCCTTGCGCGCATCCCGATCGGCCATCCGGGTCCAGCGCGGGTGGTTCCAGGGGGTCAGGTTGCGCTCCGGGTGCGGCATGAGGCCCAGGATCCGGCCCGTCGGGTCCGAGATGCCGGCGATGGCCCCGACCGAACCGTTGGGGCAGTCGGGATAGCCGGCCGGGCCCCCGTCCGGAGCGACGTAGCGCAAGGCGATCTGGCCGTTTCGTTCCAGCCGCTCGAGGACCTCCGGTTCGCGAACGACGAAGCGCCCTTCGGCGTGGGCGACGGGGCACGGCCAGCGCTCGCCCGCCACGATCCACGGGCACGCGCAGGCCTCTGACTCGAGCGTCACCCAGCGGCACTCGTACCGGTTCGAGGCGTTGCCGTAGAGCGCGATGTCGCGTGTTCGCGAGCCGTCGAAGGACCCGTCCAGGAGGCCGGTCTCGACCAGCACCTGGAAGCCGTTGCAGACGCCGAGCACCAGACCGCCGCGACCGACGAACCCGGCCAGCGCCTCCGAGAGGCCGTGACGCAATTCCGCCGCCCAGACCCGGCCGGCCGAGACGTAGTCGCCGTAGCTGAAGCCGCCCGGCACGACCAGGATCGAGTAGTCGTCGAAGCGCGCGGGCTCGGAGAGGCACGCGTAGAGGTGCAGGCAGTCGGTGCGGGCTCCGGCCAGGTCGAGAGCCCGAACGGTCTCGGCCTCGCAATTGGTGCCCGCCGTGCGCAGGACCAGGGCTCGGACGCTCATCCCTCGTCCCCTCCGGAGTGCGCGCGGCGCAGGGACTCGAGGTCGAGCTCGGCGATGCGCGTGCCGCCGGTCCCGGTCAGGACGAGCTGCTCGCCGTCCGTGACGCGGCCCACGCGCGCGACCGGCACGCCGTCGAGCACGGTCAGGAAGCTCTGCTCGTCGCCTGCCGCCACCTCGATCAGGAGGCGCGTGGTGGACTCGGAGAAGAGGCGCAGCGCGTCGGCATCGACGCCGTCGCCGTCGCCGGTGGCCGCGACCTCGCGCAGGTCGAGCTCGATCCCGCGCATCCCCGCGAAGGCCATCTCGGCCGCGGCGACGGCCAGTCCGCCCTCGGAGAGATCGTGCGCGGCGCGCACCAGCCCCGAGCGGACCGCGCGGTGGATCGCGCGCAGCCAGCCGGGCGCGCGCGCGAGGTCGGGGCACGGAACGCTGCCGCCCGCTCGCCCGGCCCGCTCCAGGTAGTGCGAGCCGCCGAGCTCGAGGTGCGTCTCGCCGACCAGGAAGAGCAGGTCCCCGGCCTCCTTGGCATCCATCGTCAGAGCGCGCGCGACGTCGGGGATCTGCGCCATGCAGGAGATCAGGAGGGTCGGCGGGATCGGGACCGACACGCCGTCGACCCGGTACTCGTTGTTGAGGCTGTCCTTGCCCGAGACGAAGGGCGTGCCGTAGGCGACGGCGCCGTCGTAGCAGGCCTTCGACGCCAGGACGAGCGAGCCGAGCCGGTCCGGCTTCTCGCAGTTCCCCCAGCTGAAGTTGTCGAGGATCACGGCCTGGTCCGGATCCGCCCCGACGGCGACCGCGTTGCGCAGCGCCTCGTCGATCGCGGAGAGCGCCATGGCGTAGGGGTCGGTGATGCCCTGACGCGGATTCGCCGCGCAGGAGAGGACCAGCCCGCGCGAGCTCTCCGGGAGCGGCTGGAGCACCGCGGCGTCCCCGGGCCCGTCCGAGCGCTCGCCGACCAGCGGCTTCACGACGCTCGTGCCCTGCACCTCGTGGTCGTACTGCCGGATGATCCACTCCTTGCTCGCGATGTCGGGCGCCGCGAGCAGGTCGAGGATCACGCGTTCGAAGCTCCAGCCGAGCTCCTCCGGTCCCGGCACGCCCGGCTCGGGGAGGTCGGGGGCTTCCCACAGAGCCTCGCGCAGCGGCCGGGGGCAACCGTCGTGCAGGAACCCCATGTCGAGGTCGCCGACGCACTCGCCGGCGTCCCGGAGCACGAGCCTGCCCGAGTCGGTGAAGCGGCCGATGACGGTCGCCTCGACGCCCTCCGCCGAGAAGAGGTCGAGCAGGGCCTCCTCGTTCTCGGGCGGAACGGCGAGCACCATCCGCTCCTGGGCCTCGCTGATCCAGATCTCGTGCGACGCGAGGCCCGCGTACTTGAGCGGCACGCGGTCGAGCTCGACCTCGGCACCGCACTTCTCGGCCATCTCGCCGACGGCGGACGAGTAGCCACCGGCTCCGCAGTCGGTGACCCCGCGGTAGAGCCCGCGGTCACGCGCCTGCAACATGCAGTCGAGCACGCGCTTCTCCGTGATCGGGTCGCCGATCTGCACCGCGCTCGCGGACACCTCGTCGGAGTCTTCGTGCAGCTCGGCCGAGGAGAAGGTGGCGCCGTGGATCCCGTCGCGCCCGGTGCGGCCGCCGACGCTGACGACGAGGTCGCCGGGGAGGACCTCCTTGTGCGCGTACCCGTGGGGCAGGATTCCCACCGTGCCGGCGTAGACGAGCGGGTTCCCGACGTATCCCCGGTGGTACCAGACGCCGCCGTTGACGGTCGGGATCCCCATCCGGTTGCCGTAGTCGCGGACTCCCGCGACGACTCCGCGCAGAACGCGGCGGGGGTGGAGGGTTCCCTTCGGGAGCTCGTCGAGCGGCAGGTCCTGCGGCCCGACGAAGAAGCAGTCCGTGTTCGCGATCGGCTTGGCACCGAGCCCCGCGCCGAGGATGTCGCGGATCACGCCTCCGATCCCGGTCCCCGCGCCCCCGTAGGGATCGATCGCGCTCGGGTGGTTGTGCGTCTCCACCTTGAAGCACACGTCGTGGCCCTCGTCGAACGTCACGATGCCCGCGTTGTCGACGAAGACGCTGACGCAGAACGGGCGAGCGAGCTCGTGCGTCGCCCGAGCGATGGTGCTCTTCAGGAGATTGTCGATCTCCTCGACGTTGCCCCCGGCGTCCTTGAAGCGGATGCGCCCGGTGAACGTCTTGTGCTTGCAGTGCTCGCTCCACGTCTGCGCGAGCGTCTCGAGCTCGCAGGCCGTGGGCTCGCGGCCGAGCTCCGCGAAGTGCTCCTGGATCGCGCGCATCTCCAGCGTGGTGAGCGACAGCTCGCCCGCGCGGCTCGTCTCGTCGAGGGCGGCGTCGTCCGCAGCGAGCAGCGGGACCTCCGTGCGTCCCCGCCGGCCCGCGATCGAGGGCGTTCCGAACGACAAGCCCTCGGCGTCGATCGCGAGCGTCTCGATCGTCTCGTTGGCGAACACGCGGCGCGCGATCTCCTCGAGCTCGGCCGCGCTGGGGGCGCCCTCGAGCTCCCAGGCGCGGAAGGTCTGGACCGCCGCCTCGCCGTCTCCGGGGACCCGGCCCGTGCGGCGGAGCACGGACTCGACCGTTCCGGCGACCGGGTCCATGACGCCCGGCCGGAGCGCGACCAGGATCCGGTGCGTGTCGGCGGGGGTCCTTGGCGGGGCTTCCGAGGGGGGCGTGATCGACACCCGGTCGACCACCGGGTCGGCCAGGAGCTCCCCGGCGATCCGCTCGACGGCGGTGCGGTCGTATTCGGGCGAGAGGAGCGTCCCGCGCGCCAACCTCACGCCTCTGACGGAGTCGATGCCGAGCTCGCGGACGCTCGCGAGCGCGTGGCTCCCGTCGGGGTCGTCGAATCCCGGTGCGCGCGAGACCTCCACGCGCCAGGCTCGAGGCAGGGGAAGGGTCGCGGGGGGCATGGTGTGCGGAACATCGTAGCGAGGAGGCGGGGGGCGCCCAACGCCGAAGCGGGCTTGCCAAAGCCGTTCCGGTCGCCGACCCTGAACGGATCGCCCGGGTCCCCCGGGTGCTGGAGGACCGCTTGAGCGAATCGCCCAAGAGCAACGAGGTCGGGGTCGGTGGGATGGCCTTCGAGCGCCCGATCGAGGAGATCGAGGCCAAGATCTCCGAGCTCGAGTCCCTGTCGCAATCGACCAAGCTCGACATTTCGAGCGAGATCGATGCGCTGAACAAGCGCCTGCGCGAGCAGATCGAGGCGACCTATGCCCGGCTCGGGGCCTGGGATCGCGTCAACGTCGCGCGCAACTCGAAGCGCCCCGTCGCTTCGGAATACATCGCGACGATCCTGGACGACTTCTTCGAGCTGCACGGGGACCGCGCCTTCGGCGACGACCGGGCGATCGTCACCGGCCTCGCCACGGTGGAAGGGCGGCGCTTCATGCTCGTGGCCCACCGCAAGGGACGCACGACCAAGGAGCGGCTCGACTGCAACTTCGGGTGCGCTCACCCCGAGGGCTACCGCAAGGCGCTGCGCAAGATGCGCCTCGCCGAGAAGATGGGGCTCCCGATCGTGAGCTTCGTGAACACCCCGGGCGCCTACCCCGGGATCGGAGCCGAGGAGCGGGGCCAGGCGATGGCCATCGCCGAGAACATCCTGGCCATGTTCGCCCTGCGTGTGCCGATCCTCGTGATCGTGATCGGCGAGGGCGGCTCCGGCGGCGCACTGGGCATCGGCGTCGGCGACCGCGTGCTCATGATGGAGTACGCCTATTACTCGGTGATCAGTCCCGAGGGCTGCGCCGCGATCCTCTGGAAGGACGGCGAGCGTTCCCCCGACGCCGCCGAGGCCCTGAAGCTGACCGCCAACGACCTCCTGCGCCTGGGCGTCGTGGACGGGATCATCCCGGAGCCCCTGGGGGGGGCCCATCGGGCACCGGACGACGCCATGCGGCAGGTGAAGGCCGCGATCCTCTCGGCGCTCGACGAGCTCGCCCTGGTGCCGCCGGACGAGCTGGTGGCTGCGCGCTACCGGAAGTACCGGACCATGGCGGCGATCGACGGACGCTTCCCCGCGCCCCCTTCCGCGGGCCGAGCGGACGACCGATAATCCCCAACATGGGACTCGCGGGGCGCGTACGGCCGCCGTCCGGCCGCCCGACCGGTCCCCATCCAGCATGTCCACGCGAGATTCAGAACGTTCGTGGCCGGAGCCTCGTGTCACGGGCGCCGAGGCCGCTGACAGCGTGGACGGCGCAGAGCCGGAGCAGGCGGACGGTCCCGGCGACCACGACCTGATCCGCGCTGCCCAGGAGGGCGACGAGGCGGCCTTCGCCGAGCTCGTTCGGCGTCACGAGCGCAGGGCCTACCGCGTGGCCCGCAACCTGGTTCCCAGTCGCGAGGACGCCCTCGACCTGGCCCAGGAGGCCTTCCTCCGGGTCTTCCGCAACATCGATCGCTTCGACTTCCACCACGAGTTCACGACCTGGCTCTACCGGATCGTGACCAACCTGGGGATCGACCACCTCCGCAAGCGCCGCCCGGCGGTCAGCACCGCCTCCCTTTCCCCCGAGGACGACGGGGACCTCGATCTGCCCGACGCCGAGGGCCCCACGCCGACCGAGAGCGTCGAGAGCCGCGAGACGGCCGAGCAGGTTCGGGCCTGCATCGACAGCCTGGCCCCGCACTTCCGGGCCGTCCTGACCCTGCGCGAGCTCGAGGGGCTGCCCTGCACCGAAATCGCCGACATCGTGGGGGCCACCCACGTGACCGTGCGCTGGCGACTCCACCGGGGGCGAAAGCTCTTCCAGGAGGAGTGGGAACGCCGCATGCGCATCGAGAGCCAACGCCCGGGCGCCAGGCCCGTAGAGCCGACATCCGAGAGACCTCACCACCAGGCATGAACTCGAAGACCGACTGTTCAGGGACCCGCCAGAACCTCCACCTGTATCTGGGTGGAGAGATCGAACCGGCCGGGATCCGCGAAGTGGAACACCACCTCGAGCACTGCCCGGGCTGCCGCGCGGAGCTCGCCACCGCCCGTGACGCCCGGGAGCGCTATCTCACCGCCGTCGTGGACTCCGACGCCGAGGAGCTGGACCTCTGGCCCGGGGTTCGCTCACGACTGGTGAGCGAGGGGATCCTGGATCCGCGTCACCAGGCCGGCCCGCCGGGGACCTCCTGGTCGCGGCGCGCCCCCTGGATCGCGGCCGCTGCAGCGGCCCTGCTCCTGGCCCTGCCGTTCCTCCAGAGCGGCGAGCCCATGAACACCCCGACGCCCTCCGCGGGCGGCGGGGATCCCGTGCGGCCGACCCCGGTCGTCGAACATCGCGAGGTCGGCGCACGGGCGCCCGCCGTCGCCGACAACGACCGCCTGCGCCAGGTCCTCGAGGGGGACGAGAGCCTGCTCGAACGCGCCTGGCGCGAGTACGAGGAGGACGTGCAGAACGGTCGGATCGCCCATCCGCAGGATACTGGTGCGTACGACGTCGTGAACCGGCGGCGCGGGCTCCGCTAGGCCCCAGCCGCCCCGAGAACGGGAGCTCGTCATGAACCCCAAATGGATCGCCTTCGGGGCGTTCCCTCTGGCCGCACTCTCCGTGTGGGCCGCAACCCCCGTGGACGCGCAGGATGCGCGTGTTCAGGTACAGGCGGACGGCCGGACCGGACTGGTCCGCGTCGCCCCCCTCGCGCCGCCCGCTGCCCCTCCCACCGGGGCGCAGCAGGATCCGGTCGAGGAGTTCTCCCCCGACCTCTGGCTCTATCGCCTCTCCGATCCGGACCTGGACCGGCGCGAGGAGTTCTTCGACGAGATCCTGCGCAAGGCCCGACGCGAGCCCGCCGCGAAGCAGTGGTTGGAGGAGCGCGCGCGGGACACGGTCGACCCCGAGCTCTCCTGGACCGCGAGGATGGCGCTGCGCGAGCTTCGCCAGCGCGGCGGGGGCCTCATCTTCAGGTCTCCCGGCAGCGGTCCGCAGAGCATCTTCCAGATGAACCCGCGCTTCGGTCAGTTGCAGCAGCGGCTCGAGCGCCTGATGGACGGCACGGGTCTGCACGTCATGCCCGGCGGCATGTCCGGCGGCGACTGGACCACCGAGAGCCAGGGCGTCTCCGTCCAGCAGGACGAGAACGGCGTGCGCGTCACCGTCACCGAGCAGGTCGACGGCGAGGAAAAGCGCACGGTGTACGAGGGCGCGACGATGGAGGAGCTGCTCGAGGCCCATCCGGAGCTCGAGGACAGGATCGGCGGCCGGAACCCCGTGTTCCAGTTCCGCTCCGGTCCGAACGGCAGCTGGGGGGACGTCGACGGCATCCAGCTGGAGCTCGAGAGCCTGTTCGGCCGCGACCCCTTCGACCGCGACTCGCCGGCACCTGTCGACGACTCGGCCTCGGCGCCGATCCGGACCGACATTCTCGGCGTCTACCTGGGCCGGCCCGATTCCGGGCGTCTGCGCGAGCTCGGGCTCGCCGAGGGCACGGGGCTGGCAGTCCTGGGAGCCGAGCCGGGCACGATCGCCCACGTGCTGGGCCTGTCGCGCGGCGACCTCCTCGTGCGCCTGAACGGCGTCGAGCTGCGCTCGCGCGATCAGGTCTCCGAGATCCTCGCGGCGCGTTCCGCCGAGGGCGAGGTCAAGGTCGTCTGGTACGACCACTTCGGTGACCGGCGCCGGCAGACCTGGAAGCCGGCCGAGTAGGGGTCCCCGAGAGATCGACGGGGGCGGGGCTTCGATCCGAGGCTCCGCCCCCGCGCCGTTCCTTTGTCCCGGCCGGGAGCCTAGGGCGTGCCCACGCGCGCGAGCTCCCGTGTCCAGCCGGTCCGCAGATCCATCGCGCGCCGGATGTCCGGGTGGTCGAAGTTCTTCCCGGAGAGCCCGATGAAGCGGTCGAGGTCGGCGACGGCCTCGGTCACCCGTCCGGTGCCGTGGAACGCCTGCGCCCGGAGCGAGTAGGCCTCGGGCAGCGCGGGGTCGAGCGCGATCGAGCTCTCGATGTGCGCGAGCGCATCTCCCGGGCGACCCAGGTCGTGCAGTGCGCTGGCGGCGAAGAGATGCGTGTCCAGCATGAGCTGGGTCGCCCCCCGGACGCGCTCGTGGAGGTCGCGCTCCTCGTCTGTGTTGATGTCCTCGCGCTGGAGGATCGACGTCCAGTAATCGCGCTCGCGGCCGATCGTCTCCAGGAGCTGTTCGGCGTAGGAGAGGCTCTCATCGAGGCGCTGGAGCGAGGCCGTCGTGCGCACGGCGCCGTTCAAGGCCTTGATGAAGTCAGGCCGATCCTCGAGCACGACTTCGTAGAGCTCGAGCGCCTCCTCGTAGTGCTCTCGCGACTGAGCGCGGAGCTCGTCGGCGCGTTGTTGCGGGTCCTCCGCCTCGGTCGTCAGTCGCCCGCTCTCGAGGGCCACGGCCGCCTCGTCGTGGAGCACGGCCAGGCGCTCCAGGGTCGCGGCCAGCCCCTGCTGGGCTCGCGGGTCTCCGTCGTCCTCGACGAGGCGGCGGAACACCTTCTCCGCGCCGAGCAGGTCGTCGCGACGGTCGCGGCGCAACAGGATCCACCCCATCATCAGGTTCAGGGGGCGGTTCTTGCGGTCGATCTCGAGCCCCTTGAGGGCCTGGCCGCGAGCGCGGTCCAGGTCACCCTGCTCCCAGTGGACGTAGGCGGACTCGACGTAGATGTCGAGCCGGTCGGCATCGCTCGTGCCGTTCGACCGGCAAGCGGTCGCGAGGACGAGGGCGGCGAGCACGAGAGTTCTTGTCATCGAGTGCATGGGGCGTGGGGGCTCGAGTCGGAGCCGAGCGGGAAATCCTATTTCATGGGGCCGGGGTTGGGGCGGGGGAACCCCGTCCCGGACGCGGCTCCTCTAGCCGCGCCCGCCGGGGCGACTACCCGGGACCCCGCTCGGACGTGCGCAGGAGCCTCCGCAGGCGGTCGGGCTCCACGCGCAGATCCAGGGTCCTGCCACCGGACAGGGTGACCAGGCCGGGCGGGGCGCCCTTCGGCTTGTGGACTTCCTTGCGGCGCGCGACGTGGACGCTCGCCTTGTCGGCGCCGCGCAGGGGGGAGAAGTGGACGGCGAGGTGGGCGGCGTCGAGGACCTCCTCGGGGTTGGGCTCGGCGCCCTTGGCGAGAGGTAGCACGACGTGCGACCCGGGGGCGTCTGCGGTGTGCAGCCAGAGATCGTTCCCGCGGGCGTGGCGCGAGCACAGGAGGTCGTTGTCCCGCGCGCTCTTCCCGACACGGATCTCGGTCCCGTTCGATCCGCGGTAGGACTTGTAGGGAATGCGCGCGCGGGTGGCCGCGGGATCGCGGCGCGTCTTGCGCTGGCGGGCCTCGAGCAGACCCGCGTCGATCGCCTCGGCCTCCAGCGCAGCGGGGTCCTCCTCGGCGACGCGCTCGAGGAGCGACGCGTAGAGCTCGAGACGCGCGCGGGCGAGCTCCTCCTCGCGCTCGATCGCCTCTCCGGACCGGGCGAGCTTCCGGTAGCGCGCGAAGATGCGCTCCAGGTTGTCCTGAGGAGAGAGCTTCGGGTCGAGCGGGATCGCGCGCGGTGCCGCGTCCCCGAACCAGTCCTCGACGACGATCTCCTTCATCCCGCGCCGGATGGAGCCGAGGGCGGACTTCAGGAGCTCGCCGTCCTGCCGCACGCGCTCCGCGGTCCGAGCGGCCTCGCGCCGGCGCTCGAGACCCCGCAAGAGCGAGTCGACGCCCTTCTTCTTGCGCTTCAGCCGCTCGGCCAGGGAGCGGCGATCCCGGTCCTCCTCGCGCTCCGAGGCGAGGCCGCCGAGCACCGCCTCGACCCTGTGCGAGAGCGGCGCTCCCGGGGAGTCGGGGCCGTCGCCCGCGGGGAAGGTCTCGAGGAGCGGCAGGCCCGGGTCGCTGGGGGGCTTGCCGGGCGGGAGGGTCCAGGGCGCGCCCGGGACGAGGCGCGGCGGGGGCGCGCCCTCCTTCTTCTTGCGGCCGGCGGGCGGGGCCACGAGCATCGCGAGGACCACGTCCTCGGCGTCCGTCAGGACGAAGTTCCCGTGGCGCCCGGCGAGCTCGACGAGGAGCATCCTCGTGCCCTCACTCGCGGACTCGCGGAAGACGAGGCGCACGATTCGATCGCCGGCCACCTGCTCGATGCGCTCGAGCCGTGCACCGCTGAGCTCGTCGCACAATCGCTGGTAGAACGGGCCCGTCGGGCCGCGGTGGGGACGCACGCGGCCCGCTTGCAGGTGCAGGCGCGCGGCGTCGGGGTCGACCGAGAGGCGCAGGCGCAGCACACCGGCCTCCGGGTCGTCCTCGGGTACGAAGACGATCAGGAGATCGCGCGGGGGCAGCGCGGCGACGTCCCGGACGACGTGGCCCGACAGGAGCGGGTGGAGCTCGGCGCAGAGCTCGCCGACGTGACGGGCCGTGAGTCTCGCGATGGCCTCCCTGGCCGGGTTCAGCCGAGCTCCTCGGCCGTGTTGTAGATCCACGGCTCGAGGTTCTGGGTCCACTCGACGATCTCGGCCGCGTCGGGAAAGAAGAGCCCGAGCTCCTGCGCGGCCGCCTCCTGGCTGTCGGAGGCGTGGACCAGGTTGTTCGAGAAGGACATTCCGAGGTCGCCGCGGATGGTGCCGGGATCGGCCTCACGGGAGTTCGTCGCGCCGACCAGGCGGCGGACCACGGCGATCGCGTCGAGGCCCTCGAGCGCGAGGGCCGTGACGGGGCCGGAGGTCATGTACTCGACGAGCCGCTCGTAGAAGGGGCGCTCCTTGTGAACCGCGTAGTGCTCGCGGATCGTCTCCTCCGGGAACTGGCGCAGCTTGAGGCCGATGAGCTTCAGCCCCTTGGCTTCGAAGCGGGTGAGGATGGTGCCGGCGAGGCCGCGCTGGACGGCGTCGGGCTTGAAGAGGACTAGCGTGCGTTCCACGGCGATTCTCGGGCGACTCTTGGGTTGTCGGATCGGTGTTCCGGGCCGATGAACGGCCGGACTCGAGCCGAGCAGTCTAGCCGCCGACCGCCACGCGACAAAGGCGTCGAAACAACGCCCCCGCGACCGGAGGAGAGGCGCCTCGGGCTCGGCCGGCCGAGGTCGTCGATTTCGGACGCTGACCGATTGACGACGACCCGGCCCGCCGTAGAGTGTTTGCCTCGATTGCCGCGGGGGCCATTTCGTGGACGCCCTCCGGCCGCTTTCACAAGACAACAGGCCCTCTTCGAGTCACCGCCGAGGATCCGGATCACGGGCCCCGCCGCAATGCCCTCCGATACCGAACGTGGAGGCGACGACCGACCCGACGTCCCGGTGCCCGATTCGCCCGACGCGAGAGCGTACGGGCGCTATGCGGGCATGGGATTGACGTTCGCCGTCACCGTCATCGTTTTCGGTGCTCTCGGATGGTGGGTGGACGGGATGCTCTCGACCACACCGCTCTTCCTCATCGCCGGTACGCTCGCGGGTTTCGCGGGGGGATTGATCTCGATGGTGAAGAGGGTTCCGCCCGTTCGCGGCCGGCAGACCTCGCACTCTGCACGTCCCGAGCACTCCACGCGTCCCGACCCGCGCCAATCGCCGAAACCATGACCCGCAGGCTCAAGAGCATCGGAACCCTCGCAGGGTTCGTCGCCAGCGCGCTCGTCGCGTGGCGGCTCGGCGGTGCTCTGGGAGTGGGCGTCCTGGCCGGGTACCTGCTCGGGGCGGGAGTCGCGCTGTGGGGGATCGAGTACCAGAGGCACGTCGCGAACACGCGCCCCCGGCGCGCGATGATCGCCTTCGGGTTGTCTTTCCTGGCCAAGTTCGGGGGCCTCCTCGTGGGGACCCTCGTCCTGCGCTTCTTCGCCGAGCTCGGCGACCGCTGCGACTGGCGTTCCTTCCTCGTGACCTACGGCTTCGCGGCACTCCTCGTGCTCCTGGTCGGGATGCCCGAGGTGGCCCGGGCGCTCCTGCCCGAACGCGCACTCGACTCGCGCACCTCCTCCTGACGAACATGCGCTCCATCCTCGCACTGCTCCTCGTCGCCGGCGCCGTCTGGGTCGGCTACAACTTCGTCGGGCACGGCTCCGGCGGCAGCGCGTTCGAGGTGCTCTACATGCACCTGATGCCCGCGCCGCTCGAGATCGGGCACGGAGACGCGTCCCACTACATGCTGCCGCTGCCGCTGCCGGATTTCCTGGCAGGCTTCGCGAACAACCGCGCGGCCGTGGCCGAGGGCGCCGCGCCGGTGGCGGCCTTCACGAACCTGCAGCTCTTCCAGGTCCTGGCCGTGCTCCTGATCGTCGTGTGCTTCTCGGGCGTTGCAACCTACGTGCGCAGCGGGAAGGGCGACTGGATCTCGAGGCTGTTCTCGGGCTGGGTCATGTGGGTCCGGGACGAGATGGTCTACCCCGTGATGGGCAAGGACCTGGGCTCGAAGTTCCTGCCGTATTTCCTGTCCGTCTTCTTCTTCATCGCGTTCATGAACATCCTGGGGCTCGTCCCCGGCAGCGCGACCGCGACGGCCAGCATCTTCGTCACCGGAGCGCTCGCGCTCACGACGCTCTTCGCGATGGTCTTCTGCGGGATGGGCGTGCAGGGGCCGGTCGCCTTCTGGAAGAACCTCGTCCCGCACGTTCCGCTCGCCATCTGGCCCTTGATGTTCGCGGTCGAGGTCTTCGGGCTCTTCGTGAAGCCGATCGCGCTCACGATCCGGCTCTTCGCGAACATGACAGGCGGTCACCTCGTGGTGCTCTCCTTCATGGGCCTGATCTTCGCCATGGGCGCGATGGCGCCGGCGGCCGGCTACGCCTCCGCTCCCGTGGCGGTCGCGTTCGCGGTCTTCATCATGATCATCGAGGCGTTCGTGGCCCTGCTGCAGGCCTACATCTTCACGCAGCTCTCGATCATCTTCGTGAACGCTTCCGTCCACCCCGAGCACTGATCTCGGGGATCGTTAGACAGAGACACCACCAAGCAGAAACCGATTTCGGCGGCCCGCTGGCCGCCATCCAAGTAAGGAGCAACGAGACCCATGGCGCTCATTCCCGTTGAAGACGCAGGGACCGTGATGGACGTGGCCAAGATGGGCGCCGGCATCGGCGCCGGCATCGTGGCCATCGGCGCCGGCATCGGCATCGGCAAGATCGGCGCGGCCGCGAACGACGGCATCGCGCGCCAACCCGACGCCGCCGCCGACATCCGCGGCGGCTCGATCATCCTCGCCGCCCTCATCGAGGGCGTCGCGCTGATCGGCGCGATCGTGACCCTGCTCATCGGCCTGGGACTCTCGATCTAGGCCGGGGCACGAACCCCACTCGAGTCACCATGATGCTCTTCACTCCGATCGCCGTCCTCGCCTCCGAGGGCGTCCCGTTCAACCCGCTGGATCCCGCGGGCCTGGCCGGCTTCCTGTGGACCCTCCTGATCTTCGGCATCTCGGTGCCGTTCATCTGGAAGGTCGTCATGGGGCCGATCACCCGCACACTCCTGGAGCGCGACCGGGACGTCCAGCAGGCGATGGAGTCCGCCGAGCGCGCCAGCGCCGAGGCGGAGGCCGCGCGGGCCGAGGTCGAGGTGAAGCTGGGCGAGGCCCGGTCGGAGGCCGCCAAGCTCATGGCCGCGGCGCGCGAGCGCGCCGAGGAACGCGAGCGGGAGATCGTGGAGGCCGCGAAGCAGGAGGCGGTCAGCCTCCTCGACTCGACGCGGGACGCGATCCACGCCGAGCAGGACAAGGCGCTCTCGGTGATCCGGCGAGAGGTCGTCGACCTCTCGCTCCACGCCGCCGAGCAGGTGCTGCGACGCAGCGTGGACAACGAGGACAACCGGCGACTCGTCGACGGTCTGGTCGCGGCCACGTCGGAGGCGGCGAATTGAGCACGACCCGCGTCGACGGCGTCACCCGCCGCTATGCGGGTGCGCTCTTCGAGCTGGCGTTTGCGCGCGGCGCCCTGGACGCGGTTCAGGCCGATGTCGAGCGGCTCGGGCGTGAGCTCTCCTCGCCGGCGATCGGCGCCTACCTCTTCGACACTCGCGTGCCGCACGCCGAGCGCCGGAGCAAGCTGGAGCCGGTTCTGGCCGGGATGCACCAGCTCATGCAGAACTTCGTCGGGCTCCTGTTCGACAAGCGGCGCGAGGCCGTGCTCTTGAACCTGAGTGCGGCGTTCCACGAGCGCCGTCTCCTGCTGGATCGCGCCGCCGAGGGCGTCGTGGAGAGTGCGGTCCCCCTGGGCGAGGCGGAGCTCTCGAAGCTCGCCGCTGCGCTCTCACGCGTCATGGACAAGACGCTGCACCTGGAGAACCGCGTCACGCCGGATCTGATCGCCGGCGTGCGCGTGGTTGCCGACAACCGAATGATCGACTTTTCGGCGCGAGGCCGCCTCGATGGCCTGCGCCGCACGATGCTCTCCTCGCCGTTGCCCAGCGCGGCGTCGAGCGCCTGAGCCGAACCCCCAAGGAAGTAGCAGAGATGGACCTTCGAGCCTCTGAAGTCACGTCGATCCTCGAGAAAGAGATCGAGAACTACCAGGGCGAGAGCGACATGCGGAGCGTAGGCACCGTGCTCAGCGTCGGCGACGGCGTATCACGAGTGTGGGGCCTCGAGGACTGCATGATGAACGAGCTCCTGGAGTTCCCGGGAGGCGTCCGAGGCGTCGCTCTCAACCTCGAGGAGGACAACGTCGGCTGCGTGCTGCTCGGCAATGCCTCGAAGGTGAAGGAGGGCGACACCGTCCGCACCACCGGGCGCATCATCTCGGTGCCCACCGGCCCTTCGCTGCTCGGGCGCGTCGTCAACGCGCTGGGGGACCCCGTCGACGGCCGCGGACCGCTGTCCGTGACCGAGGCGGACTACCTCCCGATCGAACAGCCCGCCCCGTCGGTCGTCGAGCGCCAGCCCGTCGACACACCGCTCCAGACCGGCATCAAGGCGATCGACGCCATGATCCCGATCGGCCGCGGCCAGCGCGAGCTGATCATCGGTGACCGCCAGACGGGCAAGACTGCGCTCCTGACGGACACGATCATCAGTCAGAAGAACACCGGCGGCGGGGATCCCGACAACCCCGAGCAGGTCATCTGCATCTACGTCGCCATGGGCCAGAAGCAGTCCACCGTCGTGGACGTGGTCCAGAAGCTCGAGGCGCAGGGGGCCATGCCCTACACGATCGTCGTCTCGGCCAGCGCCATGGACGAGGCGTCCATGCAGTACCTCGCCGCCTACGCCGGCGCGACGATGGGCGAGCGCTTCCGCGACGAGGGTCGCGACGTCGTCATCATGTACGACGACCTGTACAAGCAGGCGCTGGCCTACCGCCAGGTGATGCTCCTCCTGCGCCGCCCGCCGGGCCGCGAGGCGTTCCCCGGCGACGTGTTCAACCTGCACTCGCGCCTGCTCGAACGCGCCGCGCGCCTCGCCGACAACGCGCCCGAGATCAACCCGCGCTTCAAGAAAGGCGGCGGATCGCTCACGGCCCTGCCGGTCGTCGAGACGCAGGAGGGCGACGTGTCTGCCTACATCCCGACCAACGTCATCTCGATCACGGACGGTCAGATCTTCCTCGAGTCGAACCTGTTCAACGCGGGCGTGCGCCCGGCCGTGAACGCCGGTATCTCGGTGTCGCGCGTCGGCGGCGCAGCGCAGATCCCCGCGATGAAGAAGATCGCGGGCGGCCTGCGCCTGGACCTCGCGACCTATCGCGAGCTCCAGGCCTTCGCGCAGTTCGGGAGCGACCTCGACAAGGCCACGCAGAAGGTGCTGACGCGCGGTGAGAAGCTGGTCGAGATCCTCAAGCAGGGTCAGTACGTCCCGATGAAGGTCGAGGACCAGATCATGGTCATCTACGCCGGCACTTCGGGCGGTCTCGACGATCTGGCGACGAGCAAGGTGCCTGCGTTCGAGAAGGCCTTCCTGGCCCACATGCAGGACAACTACCCGGACGTCGGGACCACGATCCGCGAGGAGAAGAAGGTCTCGGACGAGGTCAAGAAGCTGCTCGACGAGGCCCTGGCCGCCGTCAAACCCCAGTTCGCCTGATCCCACATGGCCGGTGTCAAAGAACTACGCGGGCGGATCAAGTCCGTCGGCAGCATCAAGCAGATCACGCGCGCCATGGAGATGGTGTCGACGACGAAGCTGCGTCGATTCCAGGACCGCGCCGTGGCTTCGCGGCCCTATGCCGACGAGATCACGGCCCTGGTCGCGAACCTGGCACGCGTGCTCGGCGAATCGGTCGAGGACAAGCCGCTCTTCCGGCGCGGAGCCGGTGAGAAGACCGCGGTGCTGCTCGTGGCCTCGGATCGGGGTCTGTGCGGCGCCTACAACTCGAACCTCTTCAAGGCCCTCGAGACCTGGCGCCGGTCGGATCCCGAGCTCCAGCCCGCCTACTTCGTGTACGGGCGCAAGGCGTACCAGTACCTGACCAAGCGTGGGCGCGAGGTGGAGCGCTACTTCGTGGAGCCCGTCCTCGAGAAGATCGACTACCGCGGCGCGGCGGGGACGGCCCGGGCGCTGACGGATGCCTTCCTCTCGGGCGAGTACAAGGACGTGGTGGTGCTGTACACCGCCTTCGAGTCGATGGTCCGCTACGTGCCGCGGCGCGCCGCGCTCCTGCCGATCTCGGCGGAGAGCCTGGACACGGGCGCGCCGGGCGGGGCCAAGGTCGGCGGCGACGTGATCCTCGAGCCGAACGCCGAGGCGATCTTCGACGCCGTGGTCCCGCGCTACATCGAGACCCGCATCTACAACGCGCT
>JAJDET010000070.1 GCA_029259655.1 Planctomycetota bacterium | reverse complement strand
TTCGATCGTCAGGACCGTGTAGTAGATGCCGTAGCCATGCCGCTCGCTGCCGTGGTCTTCCACGCGCCGCGAGACGATGGTCCCGATGATCCCGTGGTCTGCACGGGAGGTTATTTGCTCCAGGGTCAGACGCTTGATCTGCGCCTGGGGAGCGACCCCTCCGAGCGCCAGAGCGAGGGCGCCGATGAGGATGGAAATCTTCTTCATGGATGTCTGGTGGGAGTAGGTTCGGGGCGCCGCGTCGGACCAGCGCGGGTGAGGTCCGTCGGAGAGTCAGCCGCGTGACGCCAAGGTTGGACTGCCAGGGGTCGAGCCATTGAGACGGGAGCGGAGGGGCAAAGGTTCCCTCTGGACCGCCCTCCCCAGGGGCCTCCGGGCCGAAACTGCACTCCTGAAGTCAAAGGATAGCGGATCCAGACGGTCCGGACGGATCCAGGCGCTTCGACTCAACTCTCTGGGGAAAAAAGGTTTATGGAGAGGAGTCGGGACCCTCGTGAGCGGCGTCCTGCAGGTGGAGCTCTTCCAGCTCCGGGTCGTCGGGATTCGCCGCCCGCGCCCGTTCCAGCCACCCCGCGGCGCCCGGGAGCCCGTTCTCGTGGGTGATGAGGGCCAGGCGCCGCAATACGTCGGAACGGTCGGGCTGGATCTCCAGGGCCCCTTCCAGGTGCCTCACGGCCCCTTCCGGCCGCCCGACGTGGTCCTCCCAGTTGGCCGCCTGGATCAGGAGCCCCACGTCCAGGGGCGACCGCTCGAGGAGGTCTTCCAGCCGGGGGCGGACCTCCTCGTCCATGTCGAACTCCATGAACGCGACCAGGACGATCCGCTCGAGCTCGATCCAGGGAGCGTGGGCCTCGGCGATCGGTCGGAAGTGCTCGAACACGAGATCCGGCCGACGCTTGCTCGTCAGGATGCGCGCGACGTCGTGAACCACCGAGCGCAGCCAGGGTCCGGGCGGCTCGGCGAGGGCCGCCTCGCGCAGGTGCACGAGTGAGTCCGGGTCGATCTCGACCTGCTCGTCGCGCGAGACGAGGGGCTCGCTCTCCACCTGGACCCCGTAGTGCGCTCCCAGGAACTCGAGCACCGGATGCTCCCCGCTCGCCAGTCGTCGGAAGAGCCGCGCGCGCGTCCTGTACTTCCGCTCGAGCCCGCGCGTCGACATCGTCGCCAGGGCCTCGAGCTCGAAGACAGGCGGCGGGCCCGGAAAGAGCTCGTCCGTCATGGGCGGATCCCCCAGGACGATTCCGACGCACGGCTCCTCGAGCGGAGCGAGGGACACGAGGAGGTTGGGGCCGAGGTCCAGCCGCGAGAGCTCCGCCGCGGCGTCCAGCCAGATCACCGCCACGGTTCCGTCCGGGATGTCCCAGTCCCCGCGTCGAGGGGCGGGACCGGGAGCGGGCCAGAACTGCGCGGCGAGGGAGTGCAGGCGCGGGCCGAACGAAGGCGGCACGATGACCAGGTCGTAGCTCCCGTCGGCGAGCCGGCGCTTCGCCTCCGGGAGGGGGACGAGAGCGCGTTTTGACTCCTCCACTTCGAGGGCGTCCGCCACGATCGCGCCGTCCCTCCACCAGGGCGAGGTGTGCTCGAAGCGCACGCCGAGGATCTCGAACACCTCGGCGCGCAGCGCGGTCAGCTCGCCGACGAGCAGCACTCGCGCGCCCGCTGCGCGGTCGCCCAGGAGCCGAACGGAACGCCGCAGGCGCTCCTCGTCCCCGGTCTCCTCCAGGCGCGACGGCGTTACGCGAATGCGATCGAGCGTGCAGACCAGGTGTCTCTGTACCGGGTCGACCGTCAGCAATCCGTCCGGTCCGTCGATCGCGACGATCGGCCTCACCCGCTGTGCCTGGTTCCACGGTGAGAACAGCCAGGGGTCTCCGATATCGACGAAGATGGCCCCGACTCCGGCGACGACGACGGCCAGGAACGCGGCGAGCCGGCCCATGCCGGGCGCGGACCCCGTCAGCACCAGTGCACCTCCGAAGGCGGCAGTCAGCGCCCCGCCGCCGATGAGGAGCGCCTGCCGTGAGGTCGTCGCCATCGAGTCCAGGTCCTGCGGCTCGGCCATCGAGCGAAGGACCAGCGGCATGGCGAACACACCGACCGCTGCACCCGCCAGGGACCACGCGGTGTCGCGCCCGGAG
Source organism: Planctomycetota bacterium (assembly GCA_029259655.1). Lineage (GTDB taxonomy): Bacteria > Planctomycetota > UBA1135 > UBA1135 > OFTM220. Next base: position 1,648 of record JAJDET010000070.1, on the reverse strand, counting down.
CGCACTGCCGACAGGCCCGCTCCCAGGACGAGCCCCGGGAGGATGAACACGCTGGCGGCCAGGGCCGCGTCGGCGTACCAGGTCCCGACGTGACTGACGTTCACGTGCCCGTCCAGCGAGAGCTTGGCCAGGGCGCCGAGCGACGCGATCGTGCCGCCGAACTCCGCGAGATCCTCGTACCCGTCGAGGCGTTGGTTGCCCGCGGCGCAGAGGAGGGCCCCGAGCGCGAGGCACGCGACCAGGACTTCACGGCCGCGTGCGGCGGGGAAGAGACCTCCGAAGGCGACCGCTCCGAAGAAGAGGGAGAGCAGGAAGACACCGCCGAAGACCGCTTCGTCCTGCGGAAGCCCGAGACTCAGGCGCCCGAGGATGCGGGCGATGCTCTCCACGGCGAACGTGGCGCCGGCACCGGCCACGAGGAGTCCCGAGCGGACCTTCCACGTCGGCCCCTCGCCTTCGCCGTCTCTGCGACCCACCCAGCGGATCCCTGCGCACAGGACGACGAGAACGATCGCGAACCCGATCCGACCCTCGATCGGGAACAAGAGGTCGCCGACGAGACCGTGGACCAGGAACCCGGTTGCCGTGCCGAGGAAGAACGCACCCCTCCCGAGGCCGCCGGCCAGTGCCCCCGATCCGTGGAGGGTGACCGCGAGCGCGAGCAGGGCTGCGCCGCGAAACGCGGCCTCGGTCGTCCCGCCCACGGCGGGAATGCGCAGGAGGTCGATCCCGAGTGGAGCGCGGATCGCGGACACGAGCACGCCCGCCAACAGCCCCATGACCGCGACTCGCAACGGACCTCGTGACGTGCTCGGCTCGGACATGCCGGCGGGATTCTACGGTCCGACGCCCCAAACCGGATCGGGTGCGGTGGGACGAGGCGTGCGCTACGCTCCGACCTCGGTCTCCATGAGTGCGAGGGATTCCAGGCAAGAGGAGCGCGCGCTCTCACGCGACCTGGTCGGCGACCTGCATGCCGCGCTCGGGGCGTGGTACGCCGCGAACCGGCGCGATCTGCCCTGGCGCAGGACGCGCGATCCCTACGCCGTCTGGATCAGCGAGGCCATGCTCCAGCAGACGCGTGTGGAGACGGTCATCCCGTACTGGGAACGCTTCCTCGCGCGCTTCCCGACCTCCGAGGACCTCGCGGCTGCCTCGGAGGACGAGCTGCTCACGGCCTGGAGCGGGCTCGGCTACTACAGCCGGGCGCGCGCGCTGCGCGCTGCAGCCATCGAGCTCGCGGAGCGGTTCGACGGGCGCTTTCCCGATCTCCTGGAGGACGCGCTCTCCCTCCCGGGAGTGGGGCCCTACACGGCCGGCGCCGTCCTCTCCATCGCCTACGATCAGCCGTGTCCCGTCGTGGACGGGAACGTGTTCCGGGTCTTCGCGCGCCTCTTCCGCCTGGAGGATCCGCTCGGCTCCGGTGCGCTCTCGAGACGCGCGTGGTCGCTCGCGCAGGAGCTCGTCCCCGACGGGCCCTCGGGGCCCGCCGGCGGTCCCGGCGCCTGGAACCAGGCCCTGATGGAGCTGGGTGCCACGGTCTGCACGCCGCGCGAGCCCCGCTGCCTCGTCTGCCCGGTCCGCACGCACTGCGCCGCGGCGCGCGAAGGGGTGGTCGCCGAGCTGCCGCGCCGGCGCGCCGGCCGGG
>JAJDET010000069.1 GCA_029259655.1 Planctomycetota bacterium | reverse complement strand
GCACGCACCGGCGTCCTCGACGACCCGTCAAGGTCGCCTGCGGGGCCGGCACGCGCAAGGTACCGGCAGGAACCGAATCGAGGCGTTCTGCCTCGCGGCTCATGAATAGTCCGGGCTAGGATCACTCGCGTGATCCAGCGAGCCTACGACGCCATCCTCCTGGACCTCGACGGGACGCTCGTCGACGACTCCGGGCGCGTTCCGGCGGGCACGCTCGCTGCGTTGCGTTCTGCGAGCGCGAGCGGTGTCCGGGTCGTGGTCGCGACAGGGCGTTCGGAGCTCGGCGCCATCGAAGTGCTCGACCAGCTCGACATCGGCGAGGTCGCCGTGGTCTACAACGGTGCGGGTCTCTACTGCCCGCGGCAGGGGCGCCTCATCGAGGAGCGCATCCTCTCCAACGGGATCGTTCGACGGGCACTGGACTTCGCCGAGCGGGACGAGCTCCTCACCATCGCGATGCGCGGGGGGGCCAAGTTCGCCTCGCCGCCCCGGAACGAGGTCGAGGAGGCCGCCTTGCGCGGCCTCGAGGGCCTGACCGTGGTCGAGGGCCCGCTGCCCGCCGAGCACCTGATCCGGCTGACCTTCTTCGACGAAACCGACCACCTGGACCTCGAGCGGCGGCTGAGGGAGGTCGTGGACACGCCCGCCTACTTCACGAGCTTCCCGCTCTCGATGCTCGTGGTCCACAAGGAGAGCAAGCTCTCCGTCGTCGACCTCCATCCTCCCTGCCGGGGCAAGGGCGAGTCACTCCGCGTCCTGCAGGAGCACTACGGCATTCCTCCCGAGCGCACGGTCGCCGTCGGCGACGCGATGAACGACATCCCGATGCTGGAGGACGCCGGCCTGGCCGTGGCCATGGAGGGCTCGACTCCCGGCGTCCTCGCCGCCGCGGACCGCGTCATCGGGAGCAACAACTCCGACGCGATCGGAGAGCTCGTACGCGAGCTCTTCGGCTGAGCCGCGTCAGTCCGACGACTTCGGGGAATCGGAGCCCGACTTGGGCTTGGCGGAACCCGACTTCGGGGAATCGGAACCCGACTTCGGCTTGTCCGAGTCCGTCGAGGGGCGATCCGCCTTCTCCGCCTTCTTGTAGGCGTCGGACCGGTAGTCCGTCTGGTAGAAGCCCGAGCCCTTGAAGAGGATGCCGCCGCCGGTACCGATCAGGCGCACGAGCTTCAGCTTCCCGCACTCGGGGCACTTCCGCTTCGCGGACTCGCGCATGGACTGGAAGGCCTCGAACTCGTGCCGGCAGGCATCGCAGCGATAGTCGTAGGTCGGCATCTCAGTCGCGACCGGCTTCGATCTCGTCCGACTCCGAGCCCTGGGACTCTCCCTCGGTCGCGGCGACGGCTGCCGCGACGCGCACCTGTGCGTGGCGCAGGATCGTCTCGCGCCAGGTGTAGCCCTTGCGCACGGTCTCCACGATCGAGCCGGGTTCCGTCGTCTCCGACGGGACCGTCGCCACGGCCTGGTGCAGCTCGGGGTCGAACGGACCCCCCGTTTCGATCTCGCTGACGTCTTCGCGTTCGAGCGCGGCCTGGAGCTGGTCGCGCGTCATCTGCACGCCGACGGCGAAGTTCTTCGCGTCCTCGGACGGCGTCGGTGCCGCGAGCGCCATGTCGAGGTGATCGAGGACCAGGAGCAGGTTCTCCAGGAGCGGCAGCATTCCCGCGCGGACGCCGGCCTCGAGCTCGGCCAGCGCTCGTCGTCGCAGGTTCTTGTAGTCGGCCTGCGCCCGCTTCCAGAGCGCCAGGTACTCGTCGCGCTCGCTCCGCAGTCCCTCGAGGGTCTCGGGCGCGCCGGGGGTCTCCTCGGACGAGGGGGCGTCGAGCTTCTCGTCGATCTCTTCTCGGGGGGTGTCTTCCATGATCATCCGCCGAAGTAGCTCGCGATCTTGTCGAAGAAGCTCTTCGCTCCGGGCTTCTCGGACTCGAGCCGCTCGAACTCCTCGAGCAGCTCTCGTTGCTCGCGTGTGACCTTCTTGGGTACCTCTATGAAGACGCGGACGAGCTGATCGCCGCGGCCGCTGGCCTGGACGTGGGGGAGTCCCTGGCCGCGCAGTCGGAACACCTTCCCGCTCTGAGTGCCGGACGGGATCGACATCTCCACGCGGCCTCGCAGCGTCGGGATCTCGACCTTGTCACCGAGCGCGAGCTGGCCGAAGGAGAACGGAATCTCGGTCATCACGTCCGGTCCGCTGCGCTGGAACATCTTGTGATCGCGCTCGCGAATCACGCAGTAGAGGTCGCCCCGCGGACCGCCCGGATCTCCCGCATCGCCCGCTCCCTCGACCCGGATCCGCATGCCCTCCTCGATCCCGCCGGGGACCCGGATCGTGATGTCCTTCTTCGAGACCTCTTTGCCGGATCCGTGGCACGTCTCGCAGGGGGACTCGAGCGTCTGACCGGCGCCGCGGCAGGCGGGGCAGGTCGTGGCCATCGTGAAGAAGCCCTGGCTCTGGTGGACCTGGCCGCGACCCCCGCAGGTCGCGCACGTCACGCGCGACGTGCCCGGCAGTGCGCCCGAGCCCTCGCAGGCCTTGCAGTGGTCGTGCTGCTTGAGAGAGATCGTCCGCTCCACGCCCTCGTCGATCTCCTCGAGCGTGAGGTCGAGCACGATCTTCAGGTCGCGGCCGCGAGCCGGACCTCGGCTGCGCCGCGCGCCCCCGCCGAACAGGTCGCCGAAGATCCCGCCGCCACCGCCGCCGGCGCCGAAGATGTCGCCGAAGGCCGAGAAGATGTCCTCGAGGTTCGTGAACCTCCCGGCGCCTCCGACGCCGCCCTGACTGAAGGCCGCGTGTCCGAACTGGTCGTACTGCGGGCGCTTCTCGGCGTCGCCCAGGACGTCGTAGGCCTCGGCGGCCTCCTTGAACTTGGCCTCCGCCTCGTCGTCACCCTGGTTGCGATCCGGGTGGTGCTGGAGCGCCAGCTTGCGGTAGGCCTTCTTGATCTCGTCCTGACTCGCGTTGCGCTGAACGCCGAGGACGTCGTAGAAGTCGCGTTTCTGGCTCATGAACCCGTGGACCCCAACGTGCGGGCGGCGGAGTTCTCGAGGACCCCGCCGCTCCGAATTCTCATGCGCAGAGCCTCTTGGAGGCTCCCGAACTCGAACGAACGCTCGTCAGGAGAGGCTGCCCTGCACCTGGGACTTCTCGTCCTTCAGGTCGGTGACCATCGAGTCCGTGGTGAGCAAGAGGCCCGCGATCGAGGCCGCGTTCTGCAGCGCCGAGCGGACCACTTTCGCGGGGTCGATGATGCCGGCCTTGAACATGTCGACGTACTCGCGGTTCAGCGAGTCGAACCCCGCCGTCTTGCCCTTCTCGCGGACCATCTCGGCGATCACCGAGCCGTTCTCGCCGGCGTTGGCCGCGATCTGACGCAGGGGCTCGGACAGAGCGTGCTCGATGATCTGGCCGCCGAAGCGCTCGTCGCCCTTGAAGCGCACGCCCTCGATGGCCACCTCGCTGCGCAGGAGCGCGACCCCGCCACCGGGGACGATGCCCTCTTCGATGGCCGCGCGGGTCGAGTTGAGCGCGTCCTCGACGAGGTCTTTCATGGCCTTCATCTCGATCTCGGTGTTACCGCCGACGCGGATCACCGCGACGCCACCCTGGAGCTTGGCAAGGCGCTCTTCGAGCTTCTCCTTGTCGTAGTCCGAGGTCGTCTTCTCGATCTGCGTGCGGATCTGCGTGCAACGCGATTCGACGTCCTTCTTGGAGCCGCCGCCGGACACGATCGTCGTCGCGTCCTTGCTGACCTTGACGCGGCGCGCCTTCCCGAGCATCTGGAGCGTGACCTTCTCGAGCGAGAGGCCGAGCTCCTCGGTGACGGCGGTCCCACCGGTCAGGCACGCGATGTCGCCGAGGTACGCCTTGCGTCGCTCGCCGAAACCGGGGGCCTTCACGGCGCAGATGTTGAGGATGCCGCGCAGCTTGTTGATTACGAGGGTGGCGAGCGCTTCGCCATCGATGTCCTCGGCGATGATGAGCAAGGGCTTGCCGGACTGAGCACCGAGCTCGAGCACGGGGATCAGGTCCCGGGCGCTCGAGATCTTCTTCTCGTGGATCAGCACCAGGCAGTCCTCGAGCTCGGCCGTCAGCTTGGCCGGGTTCGTCGCGAAGTACGGCGAGAGGTAGCCCTTGTCGAACTCCATTCCCTCGACGACCTCGAGCTCGGTCGCGATGCCGGTGCCTTCCTCGATCGTGATCACGCCCTCGTCGCCCACCTTCTCGAAGGCTTCGGCCAGGATCTCACCGATCTCCGGGTTGTTGTTGGCGGAGATCGCGGCGATGTTCGCCTTCTCCTCGCGCGTCTTGATCTTGCGCGACTGAGTCCCGATCTGCTCGACGACGGCCGCGACGGCCTTGTCGATGCCGTTCTTGAGGGACATCGGGTTCGTCCCTGCCGCGAGGTGGCGCAACCCCTCTTCGAAGATGGCCGAGGCCAGGACCGTTGCCGTCGTGGTTCCATCACCGGCGACGTCGTTGGTCTTGTTGGCGACCTCGAGCACGAGCTTGGCGCCCATGTTCTCGAAGGGGTCCTCGAGCTCGATCTCCTTGGCGACGGACACGCCGTCCTTGGTGACCGCGGGCGAGCCGAACGACTTCTGGAGGATGACGTTGCGCCCCGCGGGTCCGAGCGTGACACGGACGGTCTTCGCGAGCTTCTCGATGCCCGAGCGCATCTTCGCGCGGGCGTCGTCCTCGAACATGATCTGCTTGGCCATGACTCTTGTGCGTCTCTTTCTCGTCTGTTTCGTGAAGGGGTCGACTGGATCGCGCGGGAGCTACATGCCCATTCCCATGCCGCCCATGCCGCCCATACCACCCATGCCGCCCATGCCGCCCATGTCGTCCATCCCGTCCATGCCCTCCATGCCCGCGTCCTTCTTGTTGCGCTCGGGCTTGGTGGTGATGAGGGCGTCGGTGGTGAGCAGGAGGCTCGCGACGCTGACCGCGTTCTGCAACGCCGCCTTCGTGACCTTCGTCGGGTCGACGATCCCCATCTCGAAGAGGTCGCCGTACTGGTCCTTCAGGGCGTCGTAGCCGTAGGAAGCCTTCTTCTCGCGCAGGATCCGGTGCGCGACCACCGCGCCGTCCGTGCCGGCGTTGTCGGCGATCTTCCGGACGGGTCGCGACAGCGCTTCGTACAGGATGTCGAGGCCGCTCTGGTACTCGAAGTCGTCCGTGCGACGGAGGGACTTCAGGACCTCGCGCGCGCGGAGGAGCGCAGTCCCTCCACCGGGCAGAATCCCTTCCTCGACCGCTGCCCGCGTTGCGTGCAGCGCGTCCTCGATGAGCGCCTTGCGCTGCTTGACCTCGGTGTCCGTGGCGCCGCCCACGCGGATCTCGGCGATGCCGCCGGTCAGCCGGGCCAGGCGTTCCTGGAGCTTCTCCTTGTCGTAGTCGGAGGTCGTGTTGTCGATCTCAGCGCGGATCTGTGCGACGCGCGCCTCGACGTCGGCCTTCTTGCCGGCACCGCCGACGACGAGCGTCGTGTCCTGCGTGATCGTGACCTTCTTCGCAGAGCCGAGGTCCTTCAGGGCGATTTCGTCGAGCTCTTGCCCCAGGTCTTTCATCACCGGCTGGGAGCCGGTCAGCGAGGCGAGGTCGAGGAGCATCGCCTTGCGCCGCTCTCCGTAGCCGGGCGCCTTCACGGCGCAGACCTTCACGATCCCGCGCATCTTGTTGACGACGAGGGTCGCGAGCGCCTCGGATTCCACGTCCTCGGCCACGATCAGGAGCGGGCGGTTGCTCTGTTTCACGCTCTCGAGCAGCGGGAGGAGCTTCTGGACGTTCGAGATCTTCGCTTCGTGGATGAGGATGAGAGGCTGCTCGAGCTCGACCTCCATGCGGTCCGGATCCGTGACGAAGTGGGCCGACAGGAAGCCGCGGTCGAACTGCATCCCCTCGACGACGTCGATGTCGGTCTCGAGGGACTTGCCGTCCTCGACGGTGATGACGCCTTCGCGACCGACCTTGTCCATCGCGCTGCCGATCAACTTGCCGACGCTCGGGTCGTTGTTCGCGGAGATCGTGGCGACCTGCTTGATCTCGGAGTTCGTGACCTTGCGCGAGGCCTTCTCGAGCGCCGCGACGACCGCGTCGGTGCCGTCGCGCAGCGCGGCGTTGATGCGTGCCGGCGCGATGCCCGACGTGATGGCGCGCATGCCGCCGTTGAAGATGGCCTCGGTGAGCAGGGTGGCCGTGGTGGTCCCGTCGCCGGCCTTGTCGCTGGTCTTGCTGGCGACCTCGCGGACGAGCTGGGCCCCGAGCTGCTCATAGGGATCGGAGAGCTCGATCTCCTCGGCGACGGAGACCCCGTCCTTGGTGATGGTCGGCGCGCCCCAGCCCTTGTCCAGGACGGCGTTGCGGCCCAGCGGACCGAGGGTGCTGGTGACCGCTTTGGAGAGTTTCTCGACGCCGCGCCGGATTGCCTCGCGCGCGTCGGCCTCGAACACCATCTGTTTGGCCATGGTCTCGCTTGCTTCTCTTGCTCGGGATCGGGGAGAGTCCCGCCGGGAGCCGTGCTCCGACGCGGGGCATTCCGGAATGGCGCCCTCCGAGCAAGAAGGGTGCCGGGGCCTCCGCTCGCTCCTCCGGCCGGTCCGGCGCGGCTCCTCCCCGGAATGCGCTGCCTTTTTGACAGCGGCTCGGCTCGGATCCAAGGGCGCCTGTCATTGTGGCAGCGAAGCGAGGGCTTCGCCGGGCGGGGATCGCGTCGTACAACGCCTGCGTCATGAAGCCCTTCGTCCTCGCCTCGATTCTCGCCAGCGTGGCGCTCCCGCCCTCCGCCGACTCCCGCGTCCAGCTCGAGGACCGCGACGGTCGGCTCACCGATCGCTCCCTCGCCGACCTCGAGACCACGGATCTCGGCGACGGGGCCGCGGCCTGGGTGCGGTTCTCGGACCCGCGGCCTGCTCCCGCCGGCCCCGAGGACGTCGAGCTCGAGCTGATCGGCGGCGATCGCCTGCAGGGTCGCATTGCGAGCGGCGACGACGAGGTGCTCGACCTCCGGATCGTGGGGGACGTGGTCCTCTCGGTCCCGATCGACCGCATGGTGAGCCTGGTCTTCCCGGCTCGGGTTCCGGCGGAGCAACGCTCGGGGCTGAGCGGCGCGCCCGAGGGGGACCGGCTCTACCGCAGGATCGGAGACAGCCTGGACCGCATCGACGGCGCCGTGGAGGAGTTCGACGAGGAGGGGATCGCGTTCGACAGCGTGCTCGGGCGCCGGACCTTCCCCTGGGATCAGGTCGGCGCCCTGTTCGTCGAGAGCTTCGGTACGAGCGAGCCCGACGCGGAGGGCGGGACGCGGATCGTGTGCGACCTCGTCGACGGAAGCCGCCTGCGCGGTGCGCTCGTATCGCTCGGGCCGACGGGATGTCGGCTCGATGTGTCCGGCGGCGGCGACGAGGGCGCACTCCTGCTCCCCGTCGCGGCGCTCGCGGAGGTCTCGCTCGACGACGGGACGGTGGCGTTCCTCTCGGACCTCCCTGTGGCCGATGCGGAGGAAGGATCTCCGTTCGGCGACGACCTCGGAATGACCTGGCCGCACCGAGTGGACCGCGCGATCGACGGCGCTCCGCTCCGGGCCGGGGGACGCGCCTTCTCGCACGGCCTCGGCGTGCACTCACCCAGCCGGTTGACCTTCGCTCTGGACGGCGAGTGGGACGAGCTGCGCGGGCTGGTGGCCATCGACGACCAGGTGCTCCGGCTGCCGGCCCGCGGCTCGGTCGTGTTCCGCGTCCACGTGGACGGCGAGGTCGTCTGGGAGAGCGGTGTCGTTCGCGGGGGCGCGCCGCCGGTGCCGATCCCCGGCGTCGTCTTGACGGGAGCGCGCGAGCTCGTGCTCGAGTGCGACATGGCAGGGGAGCTGCACGTCGCGGACCGAGCGGACTGGCTGCGGATGGTTCTCATCCGGCGGTAGCCGCCCGCAGACCGGCTACCCCGTGCCCGTGCCCGTGCCCGATTCGTTCCGAATCCGGCTGGATCCGGATCGGGTCCGGTTCTGCTTCTGCTTCCGGCCCGCTTCGACTTCGCGCTGCCGAGCCTTTCCATCGGGCACGGGCACGGGGCGTTGCGTAAGGGAACTACGTTCCCTTGCGCAGTGCGACCGTCTTGATCGTGTTGAACAGGATCGAGAGGTCGAACAAGAGCGACTGGTTCTTGATGTAGAAGATGTCGTACTGGAGCTTCTGCGTGGCGTCCTCGATCGTGTTCCCGTACGGATAGTTGATCTGCGCCCACCCGGTCAGCCCGGGCTTCACGATGTGGCGCTGCTTGTAGTAGGGGATCTTGTCCGCCAGGTCCTCGACGAAGTGAGGGCGCTCCGGCCGCGGGCCGACCATCGACATCGTGCCGACGAGGACGTTGAAGAGCTGAGGGATCTCGTCGATCCGCGACTTGCGCAGGAAGCTCCCCAGCTTCGTGATACGCGGGTCGTCGGCCGTCGCCCACACCGGGCCGGAGTGCTTCTCCGCGTCCTCGCGCATGCTGCGGAACTTGAGCAGCGTGAACGGATCTCCCCGGCGACCGCAGCGCTCCTGCCTGAAGAGGACCGGACCCGGGGAGTCGAACCGGATCAGGATCGCGGTCACGACCATGAGGGGCGCGGCGAGCACGAGGCCCACGACCGCCGCCACGATGTCGATCAGCCGCTTGGCGAGCGCCGCCGGCGCGTTCTGGACGAAGCCGCGGTTGAAGATCAGGTACGACGGCCGCATCGCGTCGATCGCGATCTTGCCCGTGACTCGTTCGTAGAGGACCTCGCCCTCCTCCACGATCAGGCCCTCCAACCGGCACTGGAGCAGCTCCTCTGTGGGCTGCCGCGAGCGCCGGTCGTCCAGTGCGACCGCGATCGTGTCCACGTCGAGGTCCCGAGCGAGGTCGAGGATGCCTCCCTCGGACAGCGGCTCGCCGCGCTCGATCTCCTCTCCGTCGGCACGGACGAGGACCGCCGGGTCGTCCGCGCGGAAGAGCGCCGGGGTCTCCTCGTCGTCGCGCTGGAGACGGAGCACGGCGCCGCCCTCGCCGCGAGGCGCAGCTGCCGAGTAGGCCCGGGCTCCGCCCGACGACTCCGCCCGGTGCCCCGCCGAGCGGCGCGGCTCCGCGGCGACGACGCCGACGACCTCGAGGCCCGTGTCCAGGCGCTCGACGAGCTCGGTGCACAACGCGCGCGCGCCCTTCCCCGTCCCGAGGATCAGAACGCGCTCGTTGAAGTTCCAGCGTCTCAGGAGCCAGTGGAACAGGTTGCGCCAGAAGAACAGGATCGCGAACCCCGTGATGAGCCAGATCGTGAGCAGGAACACCTGCTGGGACGTCGGTACGCCGGGGAACTGCAGGTGCCGCTGCAGCCCCGCGAGCCGCACGAACACGACGGCGCCGACGGCCAGGAGGACCGCGGTTCCGGCCGACCCGAGGAACCGCGCCGCCCGGTCGTAGAACGAGCTGGAGATGCGGAAGTCGTACAACTCGTTGAACGCGATCGCGACCTGACCGAGCACCGATATCGCGAACGAGAACACGAGGCACCGGTTGTACGCGTCCCCCCAGGAGAGGCCCTGGTAGGCGAGTACGAGGACGACGCGGTCGTCGAGCGCAGATCCGCGCAGGTGCAACGACATCCCCGCGAACACCACCAGCGTCAAGAGGACCGTCTCGCTGACGACGAGGAAGGCCTTGCGCAGGGGGAAGTAGTGTCGGAGGACGTGGATCATTCGGCGCCGGCAGGGGCCGCGAGGCCCGCTTCGTCGATCTTACCCAGTCGGGGGTCGTGCGCGTCTTCATCGGTCGGCGCAATCCGGCGGGTTGACGGGAAAGGGCGGCGACGCAGACCGCGTCAGGGGCTTTCGCACGTACGGGTGCTGTGCGACGCGAACGCGCCGCCCTCCGCGCTCGAGGAACACCTCGATCAGGTCCACTCGGGGACGCGCGCCCTCAACGACGGCAAGGAGCCGGGCGGTGCGCCAGAGACGTTCGATCTGCGTTGTGCCCAGACGAGCTCCGGGGCGCCACAGGAGCACGGGCCGGTCCGAGCCCGGGCCGGCGCCGAAAGGTACGCGGCCCGTCTTGACCTCGATGCAGGCGAGCTCGTTCCCGCTGCGGACGACGAGGTCGACCTCGGCGATCGGAGTCCGCAGCCGACGCGCGACGATCCTCCAGCCGGCCCGCGCGAGCGCGCGGCTCGCCAGCCGTTCACCGGCCCGGCCGAGCTCCTCGAGCGAGGGCTCGAAGAGGTAGAACGCGAGTCGCGGGACGAGGTCGAAGAGGGCGCGTCGGGCGATGGACGCCGTTCGCCCGAACGGACGCGGCCGCGCTAGCTCGCGGCCTTGGCCTCGCCCTTCGCTTCCTTGGTTGCCTTCCCCTTGCCGTTCTCGGTCTCGGCTTCCACCACGGTCTGGATCGCACTGCGAGTGAACTTGAGCCGCACGCCATCCGCCACCTGCAGCGTGACGACGTCGTCGGCGACGACCGCGACCGAAGCGTGGAGGCCGCTCGACGTCACGACGCGATCGCCCTTCTTCAGCGCGCCCAGCATCGCTTCGCGCCGCTTCCGCTGCTTGCGCTCCGGCCCGAGCATCACCACGTAGAACAGCACCGCCAGTACGGCGACCAGGAAGAGGGGGCTGCCGAACGGGCTCGACCCCTCCTCTGGTGCCGCCGATTCGGCGCCCTGCAATACCATCGCGGCGAAGGTCGGCACGGTCAGTGTTTCCATGGAGTGGGGGGGGCCCCGGGGCCGGGGAAGACCACGCAGGTGACCACCGGGGGGGCGGGGACCATAATGAATGGAGGTCGGGAGAGAAAGTGCCGGAGCCCGAGGCGCTCGCGGCGCCCCCGCGGCCTCGCGCGCCGCGCCGGTCCGGTCCAACTGGCGAGTCCTCGGCCGTCGTCCTACCCTGCTCCATCGCGGATCCCTTTCGCCTTCACAGAGCCCACGTCTTGTCCACCTCCACCCACAGGCCCCGCTGGGTCGTCGCCATGAGCGGCGGCGTCGATTCCTCGGTGGCGGCCAGCCTGATGGTCCGCGAGGGAATCGACGTCGTCGGGCTCTTCATGCGCAACGGCGTCGAGGTCTCCGGGGAGGAGTCATCGAAGAAGTCCTGCTGCTCCGTAGGGGACGCACGCGACGCGCGCATGGTTGCAGCCTCGCTCTCGATTCCTTTCCAGGCGGTCGACCTGAAGGCCGAGTTCGGCCGCGTCATCGCGTACTTCCTGGAGGAGTACGGCCGGGGGCGCACGCCCAACCCCTGCGCGATCTGCAACCGTGACCTGAAGTTCTCGCGGTTGCTCGCGTTCGCCGACGAGCTCTCCGCCGAGGGCGTTGCGACCGGCCACTACGCGCGGCTCGAGGTCCCGTCCGAGGGCCCCGACCGCGGGCGTGTCGTCGTCCGGCGCGGCGTCGACACGACCAAGGACCAGAGCTACCAGCTCTTCTGCGTCGCCGAGGACGATCTGGCTCGCACCCGGCTCCCGCTGGGCGGGATGAAGAAGAGCGAGGTGCGGGCGCTCGCCGAGCGACACGGGATCCGAACCGCGAAGAAGGCCGACTCGCAGGAGATCTGCTTCGTGCCCTCGAACGACTACAAGCAACTGCTCGCGGAGCGCGGAGTCGAGCTGCATCCCGGGCGCCTCGTCGACACATCCGGTAACGACCTCGGAGAGCACCGCGGGACGGAGCACTTCACGATCGGTCAGCGGCGCGGGCACGGCGTCGCCGTCGGTGAGCCGCTCTACGTCGTGGAAATCCGCACGCAGGAGGGAGTCGTCGTCCTGGGATCGCGCGAGGAGTGCGGAGCGCGCTCCATGCGCATCGACGAGGTGAACCTGATCGGGATCGACCGGCCCTCGTCCGGGGAGCTCCGGGCCGACGTGCAGGTGCGCTATCACCACCGCGCCGCACCCGCGACCGTGACCCTCGACGGCGGCGAGGCGGAGATCGTGTTCGACGTCCCGCAGCTGGCGGTCGCACCCGGCCAGGGGGCCGCTCTCTACGACGGGGACCGGCTCCTCGGAGGCGGGTGGATCGCCGCGACCACGTCCGCGACCCTCCCGGAGGGTGCGACCGCGGCGAACCCCTGAACGGTTCGGCCGTTCGAAACGGCGTGGAACACGCGCGCGCCAGCACGCTCACGACCCTGCTCGGCCTCGCGGCCGCGCTGCTCCTCGCCGCGGCGGCCTGGCAGCTCCTGCCGAGGCGGCTCGCGCCCGGGACGGACGTGCGCGCAGTCCTGCTCGACGTCTCCGCCAGCGTGACCCGCTCCACTCCGACGGTCGGGCGCTCGATGCGGGCGATCCTGCTGCGCGAGGCGCTGGCGGCGCAGGAGAGCGGTGAGGACGTGCTCGTCGTCGCGGCCGGCGCGGGTGCACGGCGCGTCTTCGGTCCCGGGGCCGGCCGCGCGCTGCGGGAGCTCCTGGAGGGAAGGGACGGCCGCCCTCTCGACCCGCTCGGCCCGCAAGGCCCGGGAGGGGACGACGAGTCGCGGCTCGCTCAGGGCGCGCGGCTCGTGCAGGAGCTCCTCGCGGGCCGGGGGGGCTCGCTCCTCTTCGTCGGCGACGGGACGTACACCGGTGACGATCCTGCGCCCGTCGTCGAGCAGCTCGGAGGCCGGGGCGTTGTGTGGCGGGGCGTCGAGCGGCTGCGGCGCGAGCGCTCCGATGCGGCCCTGGTCGACTTCCGCGCGCCACGCCGTGCCGCTCCGGGCGCACCGGTAACCGTCGCGGTCGACGTGCTCGTGCGGACCGGAGCGAGCGCACCCTCCGCGCTCGTGCTCGAGCTCGCGATCGAGGAAGCCGGTCGAATCCGTGTCGTCGAGCGCGCGCTCGCGCCGCCGTTCCCGACCACGGCCGCCGTCGATCTCGGCGCGCTCGAAGCAGGTGTCGCCCGCGTTCGTGCTCGCGTGCGGATTCCGGGGGCGGTCGACGCGGTTCCCGAGAACGACGAGCTCGAGCGCGTGATCCAGGTCGGTGACGCAGCGCTAGTGGGAGTGTTGCGGCCGCCTTCGATCGCGGACGCGCTGGACGCGGCGCTCGGCACCGTGCCCGGTATCACCTTCGTCGTGCAGGAGGAGCTCGAGCTCACCGAGCTCGATGCCGTGCTCGCCGTTGACGTGCCGGTCGACGACCTCCCGGCTCCGCTCCTGCGGTCCTTCGTTCGCCAGGGAGGCGGGCTCCTGGTCGCCGGTGGGCTGCGCGCTCTGGCGGGCTGGAGCGCCGGCCCGGGAGACGAAGAGCTCGCCCGGATCCTCCCCATGCATCCCGACGCCGGCAGCGACGACGTCCGTCGCGTGACCGTCCTGGTCGACGGGTCGGGCAGCATGGAGGGACGCCCGTTCGCGCTCGTGCGCGAGGCGGTCCTCGAGCTCGTTCGCGCGGCGCCGCCGGGCGACGAGGTCGAGCTCCGCTTCTTCACCGCCGTCTTGCGGCCCCCGACATTCCTGGGTGGTGCCCGCGAGGAGCGCGAGGCCGTGGCGCAGAGGCTCCTCGAGGCGCGGGTGCCGGGCGGCTCGACGCGCATCGTCGAGTCGCTCGAGGAGCTCGCGCGCGAACGGGCACGGCCGTCTGCCCAGGAGCGCGCCCTCGTCCTGCTCCTCACCGATGGGCGCGAGGCCTCGGACGTCGTTCGCATCGCGGAGCGGGCGAGCGCCCTCGCCGCGAGCTTCGCGGCCGTGCGCACGGAGCTCGTCGCGTTCGCGGTGGGAGAACGGGCGGACCTCTCGGTCCTCGCTGTGCTCGCCGGCAGTGAGGGCGCCGTACGGCGGGCGGAGGACCTTGCCGACCTGACCGAGATGTTTCGCTTCGAGGTCAATCGCGAGCGTATCCGCGAGGGGCCGCTCGAGGCGGTACCCGTGCCCTCGAGCTCCTCCGACCTGGCGGCGCAGGCGGTCGGCCTCGGAGCGCAACCTGTCTCCGTGCGGCGGATGCTTCGATGCAGTACGCGACCGGATGCTGAAGTCGCATGGGCCGCCGTGACCGGCGAGCCCCTCCTCGCCGTGGCACGCGAGGGTCGCGGCCGCACGGCCGCACTCGCTTCGCTACCCCTCGGCGGCTGGGCGCCGGACTGGGCGGGCGAGCTCGCGCCTCTCGTGCGCTGGCTCGCGCGCAGACCGGACGACGAGCCCATGCTCGTCGTCGTGCGCGGAGGAGAGATCGCGGTCCGCGGATTCGCCGATGCACCGCCGCGGATCCTGGCGAGCGTCCGGCGCGATCCCGACCCCGGTTCGGTCGAGGTCGAGCTCTTTCGCGACCCGGTGACAGGGCTCCTGACGGGAGCCTTGCCGGCGGAGCTCGCCCGAGGAGGGCGCGGCGTCCTCTCGTTCCCGGGACGCTCGCTCCATCTTCCTTTCTCCGCCCTGCCAGCCGCCGAATTTCGCGAGCCTCCCCTGGAGCTGGCCGTGGCGCCCTCGGTCGGCGAGCCGGGGCGCCCCGCCGGGAGCCTGGGACCCGCGGGTGGGCCCGCGAACGCGGGCGCAGGGGCCGGCTTGCTGGCCTTGGGGATGGCAGCGGGCCTGGCCGCGGGGCTCCTGGGGCGGGTCGGAGGGCGACGCACCAACCGTCAAGCCCCGCTGGAGACCGGTCGATAGGGGACCGAAGGCCCTCGCTGCTCCGGGCCTGGAGGAGATCCATGACCGAATCGTCCGTCCGCCACCTCACCTCCCAGCTCGGGCAGGTCCTCGCCGTGATCCTGCTCGCGAGCGCGTGCCAGAGCTCCGGCTCGTCCCCGAGATCACACCACGACGACGGGCGCTGGCTGCCCGCCTCGCCGATCCTGCGCCAGCAGATCGACGACGAGGTGGAGCGCCTGCCCTGGCGCCACGGCGTGGAGCGCCTCGAGGCGATCCGCTGGTTCGCCTCGGTCGGTGAGCCCGCCTATCCGGCCTTGCTCGAGCTCGCGCTGGATCCGCGCGATCACGTGGCGGCCTCCGCGCTCGCGGCCCTCGGTGCCACCAGCGACCCGCGTCTGGTGGAGCCGCTGAAGATCATCCCCTGGTCCGAGGAGCGCTACGACGGCGACCTCGGGCTCGAGCACGCGCGCACTCTGTTGCGTCTCGGGGATTGGAGCGAGATCCCGATCCTCATCGCGGGGCTGCGCGATTCGCGCAACTACACGCGGTCCCTGTGCGCGAAGGCGCTCTACGAGGCGACCGGCGAGACGTTCGGCTACGACCCGCGGGTGGCCGAGGATGCTCGAGAGCTCGCCATCTCCCGCTGGGAGAACTGGTGGCTCGCTCGCACCGGCGAAGGGCTCCTGGACCGCCGACGATAGATCGCGCGGCCGGGACCGCGATCAGACGCCGTGGATGACGCGCAGGCGCCGGACGATCTCGCGGAAGCGCGGCTCCTCGCGGAGGTCCGCGAGGTCTTCGTCGGCGATCAGGTGCTCCGCGTCGTCGTAGCCGAGCTCCACGGCCCGCTGCAAGGCGCCCACCGCGTCACCGGCGCGTCCCAGGAGGGCCAGGGAGCAGGCCAGGTTGTAGTGGACCGTCGAGTTGTCCGGTGCCAGTCGGACGAGGCGCCGATCCACGGTGAGCCCCTCCTCGTGTCGCCCGAGCCGGGTCAGGGCATGGCCGAGCTCGGCCAGGGCATCGAGGTTCCGGGGGTTCCGCCGGACCTCGATATCGAGGAAGCTGGCCAGGAACTCCAGTCCACAGTCGTTAAGCCTGGAGCGGGCTCGATCCGAGAGACGCATGCGCAGCTTGGAGGGGGGACGAGCGGGCAGGGGCTTGTAGGGGCCCGCCGGACACGGACTATACAGGATACGGAGATCACCCGATCCAGGGGGAAAAGCCCCCCTCGGGTTCACTCGACCCCGCCCTCAGGCCCGAGGAGGCCGTGATGGAGATCCGCTTCTGCGACATCTGCAACGAATCCGTCCCCGAGACCGATCTGAATCGGGGGCGGGCGTACGTCCGCAAGGGGCGCGTGATCTGCGCCACCTGTGAAGCCTCGATGTCGGGGGAGGAGGACGAAGGAGGGGCCGGTTATTCGGGCACGGGCACGGGCACGGGCACGGGCAGTGAGAGCGTGAGCGCGGGTGTGAGTGCACCGGGGGTGTTCGCGGCGCCGGCGCCGCCTCCGGTGCACGCGCCGGCGCGCAACGGGGCCGCGGTACTGCTCGCGGGGTTGATGGGTACTGTTGCACTCATCGTGACTTCGGTCGTGACCGTTGTTCTCGTCGAGCGCTTGCAGGCCTCGGCGGGCGCAGCCGAGGGAGAGCGCACGCGCATCGAGGGCGAGGTCTCGCGCGAGGTCGCGCGGCTCGAGGCCGTGCTCGAGCGCTGGCGCGAGGAGGACCGCGAGCTCGTGCGGGAAGAGCTCCTCGCCGCCCGCACCGATGCGGGGCGGTCGCACGCGCGCATCGACGACCGCGTGGCGGAAGTCCGCGGCGAGATCGAGGCGTTGCGGGACATCACCATCCGCATCGACGAGCTCGAGACTCTGGCCGAGGTCCGCGGCGGTGAGCTGCGCTCGGTCGGAACGGACCTCGCACAGATCAAGCGCGACGTCGGCGTCCTTGCCGAGCGCTGGATGGAGGCGGTCGCGATGGGGGACGTTGCTCCCCAGGTCGAGCCGGACGACGAACGGCCGCCCGAGTGGATGGAACATGCGCGCGGTCTCGAGAGCCCCAACGCGGCCACGCGCTGGACCGCCGTCACCGAGCTCGGACGCGCGGGCGATCCCGGCGCGGTCCCCTACCTCGTCGGGATGCTGACCGACCCGGACATCTTCGTGCGGATGGCCACGGCGCGCGTGCTCGGCGAGCTCGGCAGCAACGAGGCCGTTCCGGCCCTGATCGACGCGCTCACGGACGAGGAGCTCCCGGTCCGTGAGGCCGCCGTCTTCGCGCTGAGAACGGTCACCGGAGAGAACTTCCGCTACGAGCCGGACGCTCCGGAAGCCGATCGCGCCCGGCGGATCAAGGCGTGGCGCGACTGGTGGAAGAAGAACAACAAGGCCTGAGCCGAGCTATCCGGCGGCGAGCGACCTGAATCCTGCGGGTCGGAGCTGTATCCTGGCGCGCTTGAGTGCCATCCAGCAGAGCAAGGTCACCGTGGTCGGCGCGGGCTTCGTGGGCATGACCTGCGCCCAGCGCTGCGCCCAGGAAGAGCTCGCGGCCGAGATCGTGCTGATCGACGTCCTGGAGGGCCGCCCCCAGGGGATCGCGCTCGACCTCGACCAGGCCGCCGCGATCGAGGGCACGGGGACGCGCGTCGTCGGCACGAACGACCCGGCCGACACCGCCGGGAGCGACCTCTTCATCGTGACGGCCGGGCGCCCGCGCAAGCCCGGCATGAGCCGCTCGGACCTGCTCGACGTGAACGGGCGCATCGTCGGCGAGATCGCCGAGTACATCCGCACCGGTTCGCCCGAGGCCTTCGTGATCGTCGTCACGAACCCGCTCGACATCATGACTCACCTGATGCGCGCGAAGACGGGGTTCCCGTCGAAGCGCGTGGTCGGGATGGCCGGCGTGCTCGACTCCGCGCGCTTCTCGTGGTTCATCGCGGAGAAGACCGGGACGTCCGTCGTGGACGTGGACGCGATGGTGCTCGGCGCGCACGGGGACTCGATGGTCCCCATGGAGCGTTACTGCACCGTGAACGGCGTCGAGCTCTCCGCGCTCTGCAGCAAGGGCGACATCGACGAGATGGTCGACCGCACGCGCGGAGGCGGGGCCGAGATCGTGAACTTGCTGAAGACGGGCAGCGCCTTCTACGCGCCGGCGTCGGCCGCCGTCGCGATGGCGGGCTCGATCCTGCGCGACGAGAAGCGGCTCCTGCCGTCGGCCTGCTTCCTGAACGGCCAGTTCGGGTTCGAGGGCGTGTACACCGGCGTGCCGGCCGTGCTGGGCAAGGAGGGCGTCGAGAAGATCGTCGAGCTCCCGCTCACGACCGAGGCGCGGATCCAGATGCAGAAGACGGTCGGCGAGATCGAGGCCGACGTGGCGAAGCTCGTGGAGCTGGGGCTCCTGTGAGGAGGACGTGATGGGATCGCGCACGGAAGAGGACTCCTTCGGACCGATCGACGTGCCTGCCGAAGCGCTGTGGGGCGCGCAGACCCAGCGTTCGCGGGAGAACTTCAAGATCGGCGGGCACACGTTCCCGCGCGAGATGATCCGCGCGCTCGGGATCACGAAGAAGTGCGCGGCGCTGGCGAACATCGAGCTGGGCGAGCTGGACGCGCTCTCGCCGGAAGCGCGCGACGCGCTGCTCGCGGCGGCCGACGAGGTGATCCAGGGCGAGCTGGACGAGCACTTCCCGCTGGTCGTCTGGCAGACCGGGTCGGGGACGCAGTCCAACATGAACGCCAACGAGGTGATCTCGAACCGGGCGATCCAGATCCTCGGCGGCGAGGTCGGCTCGAAGACGCCGGTCCACCCGAACGACCACGTCAACCGCTCGCAGTCGTCGAACGACACGTTCCCGACGGCGATGCACGTGTCGGCGGCCGAGGCGACGGTGCGGCGACTCCTGCCGGCGATCCAGGCGCTCGAGGACGCCCTCGACGTGAAGGTCGTGGCCTGGTGGGACACGATCAAGATCGGGCGCACGCACTTGCAGGACGCGACGCCCGTGCGCGTGGGGCAGGAGTTCTCGGGCTACGTCCAGCAACTCGCCGACGCGCGCCGCGCGATCGGTGCGGCGATGGACGCCGTGTACGAGCTCGCGCTCGGTGGGACTGCCGTCGGGACCGGGCTCAACACGCATCCCGGCTACGCCGAGCTCTCGGCGCGCCGCATCGCCGACGAGACCGACCTGCCGTTCGTCAGCGCGCCGAACAAGTTCTCGGCGCTCGCGGGGCACGACGCGCTGGTGTACCTGCACGGGACCTATCGCGTGGCGGCCGTCGCGCTGATGAAGATCGCGAACGACGTGCGCCTGCTCGGCTCGGGCCCGCGCTGCGGTCTCGGGGAGCTCCGGTTGCCCGCGAACGAGCCGGGCAGCTCGATCATGCCGGGCAAGGTGAACCCGACGCAGTGCGAGGCCATGACCATGGTCTGCGTGCAGGTGATGGGCAACGACGCGGCGGTCGGCTTCGCGGGCTCGCAGGGGAACTTCGAGCTCAACGTCTTCAAGCCCGTGATGATCCACAATGTGCTCGGGTCCGCGCGGCTCCTGGCGGACGCCTGCGATTCGTTCCGCGAGCACTGCATCGACGGTCTCGAGCTCGACGCCGACCGCGTCGAGACCTTGATGCGCCAGTCGCTCATGCTCGTGACGGCGCTCAACCGCCACATCGGCTACGACAACGCGGCGAAGGTCGCGAAGAAGGCCTACGCCGACGGCTCGACCCTGTGCGAGGCGATCGTCGCGCTCGGTTTGATGACGGCCGAGGAGTTCGACGCCGCGGTCGTGCCCGAGGAGATGGTCGGGCCGCGCGCCGCGGACTGAGTGCAAGTCCCGGCGCGAGGGGGGAGCTCCGGTCGGCCCTGGCTCGGGCTGCTCGTCGTTCTCGCCGTCGTCTTCGGCGTCCATCGCGGCGCCCTGGACCACGACTTCGTCGCCTGGGACGACGACATCAACCTCTACGAGAACCCGAACCTGCTCTACGGCGAGATCCGCTGGGCGCTGCCCTGGGTCGAGCCCTACCAGGGGATGTGGATCCCCGTCACGTACACGGTGTGGGGCGCGATCGCCGCGGCGACGCGGGAGCAGGTGGCGCTGAACGACTACGCGCTGGCACCCGCTCCGTTCCACGCGGCGAATCTCGCGCTGCACTTCGCGAGCACGGCGCTGGTCTTCTTCCTGCTCCTGCGCTGGCTTCCCGGCTCGGCGACGCGCCGCGTCCTCGCCGCGAGCCTCGGCGCGCTCCTCTTTGGCGTGCACCCGATCCAGGTCGAGGCCGTGCACTGGGCCACCGCGCTGAAGGACACGCTGTCGGGTTTCCTCGCGATCGCGAGCCTCGCGGTTGTGCCCGTGCTCCCGCGAAGACTCGGCTGGAGGCTCCCGGTCGCGTGGCTCTTCTTCGCGCTAGCCCTCGCGGCGAAGCCATCGGTCGTCGTCGTGCCGCTCCTGTGGCTCTGCTTCGCGAGCGCGCGTTCCGATGATGCCGTCGGCGATGACGGTCGCCCCGGCCGCTGGGCGTGGGTCCATCTCGCCGCGCTCGTCTCGCTCGCTTGCGCAGCGGTCGGGATCGCGCGCGCGGCGCAACCGCCCGAACCCGCGGCGACTGCGTTCGGTCTCCTCGAGCGCGTCTCGGTCGCGCTCGACAGCCTCGGCTTCTATCTCGGACGGCTCGTCGCTCCGCGCGACTTCTGCCCCGACTACGGACGAACGCCGGAGTGGGTCCTCGAGCAGGGGGCGACCGCGGCCCTCGTCGCGGGCGGCGTCTATGCGGCGCTCGTCGGATGGGCCGCGTTGCGTGGGCGATGGCGAATGGCCGCGCTCCTCTTCGCCTTCGCCGCCGCGCTCGCGCCGGTCCTCGGCCTCGTGCCCTTCGCGCACCAGAGGATCTCCACGGTGACCGACCGCTACGCCTACCTGGCGATCCTGGCTCCGGCCTGCTGGCTCGCGCGCGCGCTGGTCCTTCCGCGCGTGGGACGCGCGTGGCCGCTCGCGGCCGGGTTCCTGTTCCTGTGCGCGTGGATCGCCGTGGGGGTGGGGGAGAGCTGGCGGAGCTCGGTCGCGATGTGGGAGAACGTCCTGCGCGTCCATCCGGGGTCGGGGACCGCCTGGGTCAACCTGGGTCACCGGCACGAGGTGGCCGGCCGCGACGACGAAGCGATCCGGCATTACGTGCGGGCGGTCGAGAGCGAGCCCGGGAACGCCCTCGCGCACGACAACATCGGGAACATCCACTTCCGGGCCGGTCGGCTGGAGGAGGCCGAGGCCGCCTACCGGCGCGCGCGGGAGGCGAACCCGCACGACCTCCACGCGCGCAACAACCTCGGGGCCATCCACCATCGGCGCGGGGACCTCGACGTCGCCGAGGCGCTGTTCGAGGAGGTCGTCGCCACGAACTCGCGGTTTGCGCCGGCACACCACAACCTCGCGCTCGTGGCCGTGGACCGCGACGACCTGGAGCGGGCCGAGCGACACTTCCGGGCAGCGCTCGAGGTAGATCCCGGCTACCGGAAGGCGCACCGCGGGCTCGCGCGCGTGCTGGCGGCGGGCGGGGAGGACGACGTGGCACGTCGCCACCTCACGCTCGCGGTCTCGCTGGAGGAGGGCGAGGCCGCGTTCGAGCTGGCGTGGGCCGAGCTGCTCGAGAGCGCCGAGCGCGGCGCCGACGACGTCCGCGATGCGCGCGTCACGGCGTTCCGCCGGGGCTGGCGGGAGCCGGAGTTCCTGGTGCAGCTCGGGCGCGGGCTCCTCGCGTCGGAGCGCACGGCGGTCGCCGAGGAGGTGCTGCGCGAGGCCATCGCGCGATCACCTGACCGCATCGATCCGCGCCTCGACCTGGCGACGCTCCTCGAGCGGGATGAACGCTGGGACGAGTACCGCGACCTGATGGTCGAGGCCGCGCGGGACTTCCCCTTCCTGCCCGCACCCTGGCACAACCTGGCGGTCTATCACCTGCAGGACGGAGAGGTGGAGAAGGCGGAGGACGCCGTGCGCACGGCGCTTCGGCTCCGACCGGACTTCGCGTCCAGCCTCCGGCTCGCCGAGCAACTGGGGATCGAACCGGACGCACAGTGATCTCCGGTGGGTCCGGGAGCCTCGACAGAGGCGGGGTATCGCCTCTTCGAGCGCCGGCAGGCATCCTCGGGAATCGAGGGTAGGTATGGGTTCCATCTTCGAACGCGTTCGCATCCTGCTGCTCCTCGGAGTCGTGCCCGCCTGCGGCATCTCCGTGGGCGCGTGGACGAATCACTCGAACCTGCTCCTGGTCACGCTCGACACCGTGCGTGCGGACCGCCTGGGAGCGTACGGCTACGAGACGACGCGGACTCCAGTGCTCGACGCGCTCGCGGCGCGCGGGGTCGTCTTCGACCAGGCCTACTCGCCGGCGCCGATGACGCTGCCGGCGCACTCGACCCTGATGACCGGGCTCCTGCCGCCGCAGCACGGCGCACGGGTGAACGGCGTGCACCGGCTCGAGGACGACGTGACGACGCTCGCCGAGCGACTCTCGACGAACGGCTACCGCACGGGGGCGTTCGTCGCGGCCTTCGTGCTCGACGAGCGCTTCGGCCTGGCGCAGGGCTTCGACCACTACGACGACGACCTGACCGGCGCCTACGATCAGGAGGTCGCGAACGGCCTGGCGCGCTACCGGCCGGGGAACCTGGTCGTCGACGCGGCGCTCGCGTGGCTCGAGGACACGCGTGCGGAGGGTGACGACCCCTTCTTCGCGTGGGTCCACTTGTACGACGCCCACTACCCCTGGTTCCCGCACGAGGACGGCCTGGATGAGGGGACCTACGACGGCGAGGTCGCGTTCGTCGACGGCCAGGTCGGCCGCCTCGCGAGCTGGCTCGCGGAGAACGGGCTCGTGGACGACACGCTGGTCGTCGCCGTCGCCGACCACGGCGAGGGGCTCGGCGACCACCACGAGATCGAGCACGCCTACGTCCTGAACGAGGAGGTGCTGCACGTGCCGTGGATCGTGGCCGGCCCGGGCGTGCAGGCGG
>JAJDET010000068.1 GCA_029259655.1 Planctomycetota bacterium | reverse complement strand
CGCGCCGTAGCCGCCCGCAGGGCATCCTTGGCGCGCGCTGATGCGCGCCAAGTCACGCGCGGCCGACATGTCGGCCGCGCGCCTAGACAGGAGTTTCGCGGTCTTCAGGCGGCGAGCAGGACATCCGGAAGGAGGTGCTTGAGTTTAGCCGTAACCCTGTCGTCCGCGGGGTGCCCAGAAAACCTGACGGCCCAGATCTCACGCCTGAGGGCCACGAGCATGTCAGCGAAGGCTGGACGGGTCTTGCGCCGGTACCAAGGAGATCGTTCGACGTGTCGGCGCACCTCTCGTCTGGCGTCACCTTCGCGAAGGAACCACAGAACGACGATGGCGTAGGCGACGAAGGCGAGGGGAACGGTGTGGAGGACCGCGGTCTTGCCCCGGTTTCCGCGGGGGTGATTGCCGGGCTTCTTCTTTCCTCGGCGAGGCCTTCGGCGGCGTCCCCAGCCGTTTTGCGGATCCTCGACTCCCAGGTGCTGCTTGACGTCGCGGAACGCGACCTCGATCAGCCAGCGGCGCGCGAAACGCTCGAGGATCTCGGCGGCGGTCATTTCAGGGTCGGTGCTGAAGTAGGCCCGGTCGTCCGCGCGACCTCTTGGATCACGAGTGATCACGATCCGCACCAGTCGCGTGCCGGCGACCGTGTACCACAGGCACGTCCGCGTCTTGACGAGGACTCTCATTCGACGACCGTAGGCGTCGATCGTGATCTTCTCCCAGCAGACGGACCCTGTGGCCGCGAGCTGCATGGGGGAACGCAGACGTCTCCCCATCTTGCGAGGCCGTCCCCTGCCTTGGTACCGAAGCACTGGAGCGTACAGCGCCGCGTCCTTGACCATCGGCCCGATGAAGGTCGTCTGCGTCGCCAAGTTGCGCACGAGAGTCTTGGAGGCATACTCGCCATCGCCGGCGAGGAACAGGCGGTATCCGTGCGGGATCCATGACTCCAGCAACGCGACGATCTCGGCGGCGAGCTCGGTGCGCTTCCTGTAGGAGCGCATGTCGCAGTACTTCTTCGATCGATACAGACGGAAGAGGATCGGAATGGCGATCCCTCGATTCCGATCCCACAGCAGCGGGACTCGGACGGCAAGCACGACCCAGCAGTGGCCGCAGGAGAAGGACGTCGTCCGGCCCGCCTCCGTGCCCCGTCCGTAGGTCGACAGCGAAGCGTCATGGTGCATCGCCGTGCCGAAGATCCGTGGGCCGCGGTGGCGGCAGAGCGTGTCGTCGACCAGGGCTTCGATGTCTCCAGGAAGAACCTGGACCAACAGCCCAAAGAGGACCCGACTCAACTCGTCTGGCGACCAGCGCCCGTGCGACAGGAATCGGTACAAGCTCGCGAAGTGCTTGGTGCACGCAAGCTCGACCGCTGCCTGAACCACTCGCGAGATGCGATGCTTCCCCTGGCACAGGATCCAGCCGGCAGCGAGGGCCGCGAAATTCTCATGACCGGGCCGCGTGAAGCAGCAGGCGAACGAGTCGAGTATGCGTCGGAGCGAAGCCGGGATAAACTGTCCCCGCGCGCTCCCCTCTCGGTGCTTCTTTCTTTTCACACCGAGAACATCGCGGGGTGGAGCGCGCGCCTTTCCCCGCGAGTCCTCGCATCACGCCAGATTCTTAACTCTGGGAATCTGGCCGCCGAAAACCGCGAAACTCCAGCCTAGAGAGCGAACCGAAGCGCCGGACCTACCGTTGCGTGTCGCGCTCCGCTGTGCGAAACGCTACAGGCTCCCCGAGCCGGTCCGAGCGGCGGGCGCCATCGCCGTCAACCGTTGATCTTGAGCATCAGGTCGAGGAAGCGCTTCGCCGTCGGCGTTAGCCGCGTCCGGTTGAACGCATCGCCCGCCTTGCGGAAGACCTCGGCTTGCGTGGGGTAGGGGTGAATCGTGCCGGCCAGCCCCTTCATCCCCGCGCCGGACGTCATCGCCAGCCCGACCTCGGAGATCATCTCACCGGCATGCCGCGCGACGAGCGTGGCCCCGACGATCTCGCCCGTGCCCTTCTTCACGTGCACCTTGAGGAGCCCCTCGTCGTCTCCGTCCAGGATCGCGCGGTCCACGTCCCCGAGCGCGAGCTCGAACGTGTCCACCGCGATCCCGCGCTCGGCGGCATCGCCTTCGTAGAGGCCGACATGCGCCACCTCGGGGTCGGTGTAGGTGACCCAGGGAATCGTGAGCGCGCTGTACTTTGCACGACCCAGCGGGCCGACCGCGAAGAGTGCGTTCTGGATGACGATGCGGGCCTGGGCATCGGCCGTGTGCGTGAACTTGTGGACCGAGGCGATATCTCCCGCGGCGAAGATCCGCGGGTTCTTCGTGCGCATGAAGTCGTCGACGAGGACACCGGTCCGGTCGTGCTCGACGCCGACCTGCTCCAGCCCGAGGCCGTCGACGTTCGGCTTGCGGCCGACCCCGACCAGGATCTCGTCGACGACGAGCTCGCGGAGCTCGCCATCCACCTCGAGCTCGAGGACCTTCTCCGCGCCGCGTCTCGACACGCCCTGGAGAGCGGCCGAGGTGTGGACGCGGATTCCGTCCCGGACGAGCGCATTCGCGACGATCTCCGCCGCGTCCTTGTCCTCGCGGACCAGGATCTGCGGCGCCATCTCGATCAGGTGCACCTCGGCGCCGAAGCGTGCGAAGCTCTGCGCCATCTCGCACCCGATGGGGCCGGCGCCGACGACGGCGAGGCGCTTCGGGAGCTCCGTGAGCGAGAAGAGCGTCTCGTTGGTCACATATCCGGCCTCGGCGAGCCCCGGGATCGGCGGCGCGGCCGCCCGGGCTCCGGTCGCGATGACCGCCTTCTTGAAAGGTAGGAGCTTGCCGTCGACCTCGACGGCTTCGGATGTCGCGAAGGTCGCCTGGCCGATGAAGACGTCGATTCCGAGGTCGCGGAAGCGTGCCGCGGAGTCGTGCGGGGCGATCCCCGACCGGAGGCGTCGCATCCGCTCCATGACGGCGCCGAAGTCGACCGAGACGTCGCCCACCTCGACCCCGAACTTCGTGGCCTCGCGCGCATCGAAGGCGGCGCGCGCCGAGCGGATGAGCGCCTTGGACGGTACGCAGCCGACGTTGAGGCAGTCGCCGCCCATCAGGCTCCGCTCGACGAGAGCCACACGCGCTCCGAGTCCCGCGGCGCCCGCGGCCGTGACGAGTCCCGCGGTCCCCGCCCCGATCACGACCAGGTGGTAGGGCGTGCTCGGCGCCTCGGGGTTCTTCCACGCCGGAGGGTGGACGTGATCCGCGAGGGAGCGATTGTGCTCGTCGAACGGCGCGAGGGCCGGGATCTCCGAGACGAGGGGGTCCATCTTCTGTTCCTTTCGCGTCTGCGTGGGAGGTCGAAGCGTCATCGGACCGCCTCCGCCTGCTCGTTCAGCGACCAGTCGTAGTCGAGGTAGCGGACCTCGGGGGTCTTTCCGGCCTCGAGGTCGTCCGCGAGAGCGCCGGAGTAGCGCGCGGCGTATGCGGAGGCCGAACCGGCGACCTCCCGGAAGTCGTCGCCGTACCAGTCGTAGAGCGCCGTGAGGTTCAGCACGCCCTCGC
This sequence comes from Planctomycetota bacterium, assembly GCA_029259655.1. Classification (GTDB taxonomy): domain Bacteria; phylum Planctomycetota; class UBA1135; order UBA1135; genus OFTM220. The sequence continues at coordinate 30,809 of JAJDET010000068.1, read as the reverse complement.
TTCGGTCGTAGCGGAACCAGGTCTCGCGCTCGTGCACGTAACGCGCGCGTGCCTCGAGTTGTTCCTCGAGCCGCTCCCCCGTGTAGGCCTCGCGCGCGAGCGGCGGGCAGCCCTTCGCCGCACAGACGAGCGCGAAGTGGATGCGAGGCTCGCGGAACTTCGCGCGGATCTCCGCGTGCTCGATGTCGTTCAGCGAGAGCGTGCTGCCTGCGAGCCGCCAGCGGGCGTCGTCCCACTGCCGGTTCAAGGGGACGTCCTTGATCGAATCGAGGGGGTAGTGATCGAGGATCAGGCGCAGCGTGAACGCGTTGTAGGCGTTGATCAGGAACGCGAGCTTCTCGTCGCGCCCGAGCGGCTCGAAGTCGGCGATCTCGAGCGATGCCAGATACGCGTCCAGCCGTCGGGACTCACCGGCCAGGCCGGCGTAGTCGACTCCGCCCCGCTCGTCGACGAACTCGGAGAGGAGCGCGTCGAACGCGGAGTGATCGAAGGCCTGCGCGCTCTCCACTTCCGCGTAGGCCTCCTCGAGCGCTGCACGCGGAGGACCGAAGATGCCCTGGAGCGGTCCGCGGAATTGGAAGACGGTGATCGCTGCGACGAGGGCTATCCCGGCGAGAACGGGGAGTGCGATCCCGCCGTGGTTCTCCGCGTTCGCCTCCTCGCGCTGCTCCGGTTCCTCGGCCGCCTCGTCGACGAGGTCTTCCCGCCGCAGGGCGCCGACCGCGATCCGCGTGACGAGGACCGTGACGAGGACCGTCGCGACGAGCCCGACACCGAGCAGGACCCACTCGCCGACCGACTTGCCGCCCGAGACGCCGCTGCGCCCGGCGTAGCCCAGGTACACGTACATGAACGTTCCGGGGAGCATCGCGATCCAGCTCGCGAGCACGAGCGGCCAGAAGCGGACCGCCGTCAGGCCGTACAGGTAGTTGCTGGCGCTGTAGGGGAACGCGGGGGAGAGGCGCAGGAGGAACACGATGCGCCAACCCTGTTCGCCGATCGCCTGGTCCACCGCCCTGAACTTCGGATGCCTGTCCGCCAGTGCCTCGACGCGCGCCCGGGCCATGTGGCGCGCAATCAGGTAGGCGATGGCCGCGGCCGTGGTCGAGGAGATGGAGACGACCACCGTTCCCCAGAAGAGACCGAAGAGTGCCCCCGACCCCAGCGTCAGAACGGCTCCCGGTACGAACAGCAGGGCCGCCACGACATAGACGACCCCGTAGATCGCCATGCCCGCGGGGCCGAGCCCCTCGACCCGCTCCTGGAGCTCCTCCATTCCCTGCCCGACGGGCAGCATGCGAACGATCGCGAAGAGCGAGCCTAGAAGGATTGCGAGCGAGAGCCACCGCAACGGGCTTCTCGCGCGCCGGCTCGAGGAGTCCGTGGCGGCAGTGACCATGGGGGAAGTGGCGACATTCATATCGAATCGATCTGTTCTTCGCTCGGTCGTGGTCGCCCCGGCCCTGGGACGATGGCCTCGCCCTACGCCGGGTCGGATGGAGGAGTGACCCCGCGGCGCCGCTCGAGCTTCCCGCACAGCGGCCTTACTCCGGAATACGCTCCCGTCGCGGCGCTCGCACTCGGGTGCTGCGCCACTACCATGCGGACGCACTCGACCCTCTCGCCCTTACTCCATCCGGCCATGATCCGTACGAATCTCGTCGCCTTGCTCTTCCCCGCACTCGCCGTCGCGTGCGGGAGCACCCACACACTCGTCTCCGAGCTCGTCGAAGGAACGCCCATGTACACGGTCTTGCCCGTGGACGCGATCCCGGCGATCGATGCACCGACCTTCGCGACCGGCGACGAGGCCGCGGCCCTGATGCGCCCCGGAGAGACCGTCCTGGGCGTCGTGGGCGCGGACGGTACGGCGAAGGCCTACTCCACCTGGCACCTCGATTCTCACGAGATCGTCAACGACGTGCTCGACGGCGATCCGATCGCCGCCACCTGGTGACCGTTGGCCAATGCGGGAGTCGTGTACTCCCGGGAAGTAGCGGACGGTGAGACGGGTGAGCGCGAAACGCTCTCCTTCGGCGTGTCCGGGAAGCTCTGGAACGGCGTCCTGGTCTTCTACGACCGCGAGACGCAATCGCTCTGGACCCAGGTCGAGGGTCGCGCGATCCGCGGGGCCAGGTCGGGAATCGAGCTCGCGCACGTCGACTCGGTCTTCACCACCTGGGAACAGTGGCGCACGCTCCATCCCGACACGCTCGTGATGGTGAAGGATGTGGACGCGAACGAGCGCGAGGAATCCCTGTACGCGGACTACCTCGCCGATCCGAAGCGCCTGTTCCTGCCCGAGCTCGCGCAGGGCCTGGGCGGCATCGAGCCCAAGGATCTGGTGTGGGGGGTCAGCCTGGGGAACCAGGCCCTCGCCGTGGAAGACACCTATATCGAGGAACACGGAGTCGTGAACTCGGTCCTGGCCGGCGTCCCCCTGGCCTGGATCCGCGACGAGGCCACAGGCGGTGTCCGCGTCGTCCGCCGTGCGGCGGGCCCCGCGGTGCTGGTCCTCGGTCCGCTGCCCGGTCAGGACCCGGGCCTGGCCGTTCAGGACGTCATCACCCGCGAGCGAGTCGCGACCGAGGCTCTTCCCCGCCTGCGCGTCGACCGCACCTACTGGTACGCGTGGTCGCGCTCGCACCCGGGATCCGCGGTCCTGGCCCGCTAGGTCACCGAACCGCGTTTTCTCGAGATCTCGGCTACGGCTGCGGTCCTTTCTTCCCCTGTCGAGGGGAGTCGGAGGGGACATGCCGCCGACCGGTGATCCGCGCAGCTCGCTGACCTTCATCCTGAGGAGAGAGAGCGGGCAACAGCGCAGGGGGTGAGACGGGTGTTCTGAGGGGGAGGCCAACGGTCTCTGCCCGCAACGCCCCCCAACCGAGGGGGAGGATCCCGGTCGACGGCCCCCTCCGACCCTTTTCTTGGGCCGGCCGCAGGCCTGCCCGTGCCCGTGCCCGTGCCCGTGCCCGGCGGCTCCCCGCTCCCAGGAGCCGACGCCCCCAGGCGAAGACGAATCCCCCTTCGTTCCCGCTCTTCCCGCCCCTGGATGAGGTGTTGTCGACACGGCCCACACGAGCCGGCGAGTCGACGCCACGAGAGGAAGCAAGAAGTCAGCCATCGGAGGAAGCGCCGTGAAAGCCATCGCCATCAACAGCATCTTGGGTCTCTGCCTCGCCGTCCCGACCGCCGCGGAACCCGCGGGTCGCGGAGGCTCGAACGACAGAGCCGATCAACAACAACCGACCGCGACGGTCGACATTCAACAGGACCTCGCCGCCGCCGCGTCCCGTTACTCCCCGCGCAGAGGGGCCGGGCGCCACATCTCGAGTGCGACGAAGGCCGACGCGTCGGTCCTGCACATCAATCGCAAGGGCAAGGGATCGATCCCGCACTCGGGTCGCCCGAAGCCCGACCTGGAGCGCCCGAGCCCCGAGCCCGTGAACGGGATGTCGTTCAAGCTCCCCTCGCGTCCCCAGAACTACGGGAGCCTCCGCTCACCTGCGGCGGCTTCGGAGCAGGGTCTCGACGCGACCCTGAGCTCCCAGCCCGGCCGTCAGAACCTGAGCTTCGGTGACGAGAGCCTCTTCGACGAGGCGGACCAGGTCCAGCGCAGCGACCGGAAGAAGTTCGACGACGGACCGCTCGTCGTCGAGGCCGTCGAGTACGGCGGAGGCTTGGCCGGGACAATGGGTGTCCCGCGCATCTCCTATGTCGGTCGTGTCGCTCCCGGCTCCACGGTCCGGATCTTCATCGAGAACTCCCTGGGTGCCGAGACCACCGGACTCCTGATGATCGGAAGTCGGGAGATGCAGATGCGGGCCCGCAGCGGTGCGGTCGTCCTCAGCTCCGGCGACGTCGGGCTCGTGCGTCTCCGCCTCCACGCGGGAACGAACGAGGTCGAGTACACGATCCCCGAGAACGTCGAGGGAGACCTCTTCCTCCAGGCGACGGAGCGCGACGACGGCGCCGTCGGGGGGTGGTCCTTCACGAAGGGGCTCAAGCTCCTGATGTAGGGCTCGAGGCGATCGCCTCCGGAGGCTCCTCCCTGCTCGCGGGAGGGGCCTCCTTTCATTGGCGTGGACCTCAGCCGCTCGACCCGCTGCGAGCCCGAGGCCGCGATCCCAGGTCGACGCGGAGCTTGGCCACGATCTCCATCCGAGAGAGCTCCGTGCGCGCGGCGTAGGCGAGGACTTCCACGCCGTCCTCCACGGCCTCGCGCAGCGCAGCCGCGTAGGCGGGATCGATGTCGTCCGCGGGTCGGAAGCGCGTCGCGTCGTCGCGGCTGACGAGGAAGAGTTGCACCGCGCGGCGCCCCGAGCGCGCCTCGCGCGAGAGCTCGCCCAGGTGTTTGCGGCCGCGCTCGGTGACGGCGTCGGGAAAGAGAGCCGTCCGCCCGCGCAGGAGTGTCGTGCTCTTCACCTCGACGAAGCAGTCGGGTCGATCTGGGCCCGTGAGCAGGAGGTCGATCCGGCTGTTTTGGCCGTAGGGCACCTCGCGGCGGATCGTCTCGTAGCCTCGGAGCGGCGCGATGCGGCCGCTCTCGATTCCCTCGTGGACGATGCGGTTGGGCAGCGCCGTGTCGACGTTGACCCAGCTCCCCCCGATCTCGATGGCCTGCCAGGTATGGCGCAGCTTCCGCTTCGGGTTGCCCGAGTCCCGCAGGATCGCCGGAGCGCCTTCCTCGAGACAGCCCAGGAGGCTCCCCGTATTGGGACAGTGAGCCGTCACGAGCTCCCCGTCCGGGAGCTCGACCTCGGCGAAGAAGCGTTTGTAACGGCGGCGAAAGCGACCGACGAGGGCGGGAGCATCGAACTCCATCGCGACATGGTAGAGGCCGACGCCCGTCCCGCGCTCCACTAGAATGGACGTCCTCCCGTCCCCCCCCATCACCTCGACGATGAACACCTCGCTGACCCTCGCGCTCCTCGCCCTCGTCTCTGCTCCCGCCGTCCCGACCGCGAAGATCGTCGGGGACGAGTTGCTCCCCGCGATCGAGAGACCCGGCGACGGGTCCCAGGTGTGCGGCCTCGGTCGCGAGTTCCACAAGGGACGCCGTGTGGAGTTGCGTCGCCGGCTCGAGCGAGGCTGGGTCTTCTTTCGCGGCCTCCCCAAGGAGCGCGACGCGCTGGCCTTCCGCCAGGACAAGCAGTTCTGGTACCTGACCGGAATCGAGAGCCCCGAGGCGGCGCTCCTCATGGACGCCAAGACCGGCCGCGAGATCCTCTTCCTCCCCGACCAGGACGAGCGGGCGGAGCGCTGGGAGGGAGAGCTGTGGGACAGTGACGACGCTTGGGTGAAGACGCTGACCGGCTTCGTCGACGTGCGCCCCAGCTCGAAGCTCATGGAAGTCCTCGAGGAGCTCCTGCGGGAGGGGGACCTCGTCTGGACCTCCTCGCACCCGACACTCGCGATGTCCGGGACCTCGGACTACGCGGAGAAGCACGACGTCAGGCGGGCCCAGGACCCGCTCGACGGTCGCGAGACCCGCGCCAAGGCGCTCGAGGCAGGACTCGTCGAGCACTTCGGCGTCGAGACGAAGGACTGCGGCGCGGAGCTCGTCGAGATGCGCTGGACGAAGACCGAGGAGGAGATCGCGGCCATGCGGCGGTCCGGGAGGGCGGGCGCCCTCGCGATGGCCGAGGCCATGCGCTCGACCTCACCCGGAACCGGCGAGTGGGAGCTCCAGGCCCTGATGAGCTTCGTTCACGTCCGCGAGGGCGCGGCGGGCCCCGCCTACAACGCGATCGTCGGATCCGGTGCGAACTCCTGCGTCCTGCACTACCACGACAACGACCGGACGATGCAGGAAGGCGAGGTCCTGCTCATCGACTACGGTTGCGAGCTCGACCACTACACGACCGACATCACGCGCACGTGGCCGGTGAACGGGAAGTTCTCGGAGCGCGCCGCCGCGATGTACGACGCCGTCCTCGCGGCCCAGGAGGCCGGGATCGCCGTGGCGCGACCGGGGCGGACGATGGGCGACGTGGACGCGGCCGCGAAAGAGGTCCTGCGCGAGCGCGGCTACGGCGAGCTGATCCTGCACGGGACCTGTCACTGGATCGGGATGGAGGTTCACGACCCCGGTCCACGGCGCGAGGGAGCCAGCTCGAAGACTCTCCCGCTCGTGCCGGGAACGGCCTTCACGATCGAGCCGGGGATCTACGACGCGGAGACCGGGATCGGCATCCGCATCGAGGACGTCGTCGTCATCACCGAGGACGGCTGCGAGATCCTGACTGGCGACGTGCCCAAGGCACGCGCGGAGGTCGAGGCGCTCGTCGCGAGCTCGGGCCTCCTCGACGTGCTCGGCGCCACCCGCTGATCGGCGGTTCGAGTCGAGAAACGACTTCCGGGCCCTCCCCGATTCGCCTCGTTGCCCTCCGGTCCGGGGGATCGGATCTCCGACGGATGGACCGGCAGCCTCTGCTGCCCACGGACCTGCACGGAACGCCGGGAAACTCGCGCCTCCCGGCGTTCGCCTTTCGTGGGGCGGGCGTGGGCGATCGAGTCTCTGCACCGTGTTCTGCACCAGCCCGCGCCCGTCTCGCCCTGCGGGCCCCTCTTCGCGGAGGGGTCCGCTCTTTTTGGCCTCCGGGTGACCTTCTCTCCTCGCCGGCGGAGACTACAATCCCGCCCATGAGCGTCAGCGAGTATCAAGATCGGGCCCTTGCCGCGAAGCGCCGCCTTCAACAGCTGAAGGAGGGTCTTTGACTACGATGCTCTCTCGAAACGGCTGACGGAGATCGAGCAGCTCCAGACGCAGGCGGACTTCTGGTCGGACCAGGAACGCGCGCAGAGCCTCGTGTCGGAGCTGAAGCTCTGCAAGGGCGCTGTCGAGCCCGTACGCAAGGTCGAGCAGGCCCTCGAGGACGTCGACCAGTACGTCGAGCTCGGTGGCGAGCTCGGCGAGGACGAGGTGCTCGGCGAGCTCGAACGTCTCGCCGCTGACATCGACCGGGAAGTCGACGCGCTCGAGTTTCGCGTCATGCTCGGCGGCGAGCACGACAAGGCCGGCGCCTTCCTCCAGATCAACGCAGGGGCCGGCGGCGTCGATGCCTGCGACTGGGCCTCCATCCTGCTGCGCATGTACGGCCGCTGGGCCGAGCGCCAGAAGTTCAAGGTGGAGGAGATCGAGCTCGTCTCGGAACCCGAAGGCGGGATCCGCACGGCCACGCTCCGGATCCGCGGTCCCTACGCGTTCGGCTATCTGAAGGCGGAGACGGGCGTCCACCGGCTGGTCCGGATCAGCCCGTTCGACAGCCAGGCTCGCAGGCACACCGCCTTCAGCTCCGTCGACGTCACGCCCGAGATCGACGATGCCGTCGAGGTCGAGCTCGACGAGGCCGACATCAGGGTCGACACGATGCGCGCGGGCGGTGCGGGCGGACAGCACGTCAACAAGACCGAGTCGGCAGTTCGCATGACGCACATACCCACCGGGATCGTCGTGCGCTGCCAGAACGAGCGCAGCCAGCACAAGAACCGCACCATGGCGCTCAAGCTGCTCAAGGCGAAGGTGCTGAAGATGCACGAGAGCGAGCGCGATGCGGAGATGTCGGCGATGTACGGCGAGAAGGGCGAGATCGCCTGGGGCAGCCAGATCCGCTCGTACTTCATGCACCCGAACCAGCTCGTGAAGGACCACCGCACGAGCCACAGTGTCGGGAACATCAACGCCGTGCTCGACGGTGACCTCGACGAGTTCATCGCGGCCTACCTGCGCAAGAAGGGCGGAGCCGCAGACTAGCCCGCATCCCTCACGTGTTCGCGGCCAGAACACCACGAACGGCCGGCTGCGCCGGCCTCTCGGCTCCTGCCGGCACTTTGCGCGCACCGGCGTCCTCGACGACCTGTTCAAGGTCGACTGCGGGGCCGGCACCCGCAAAGCACCAGCAGGAACCGACTCGAGGCGTTCTGGCTCACGACCCCGTGAGGGATGCGGGCTAGGGTTCGTGCCCGGAAGCCGCGCTGCTAGAATGCCGTTTCCAGAGCTTTCGAAGAGCCGTACCGCCATCCCATGAAGATCGAACGGGCCCTGATCAGCGTTTCCGACAAGAGCGGCATCGAGAGCCTCGCGCGCTTCCTGGACCAGCGCGGGGTCGAGATCCTGTCGACCGGAGGCACCCATCGCGTGCTCACCGAGGCCGGCATCCGCGTGCGGGAAGTCTCGGACTACACCGACTTCCCGGAGATGATGGACGGACGCGTCAAGACGCTCCACCCCAAGATCCACGGAGGGATCCTGGCTCTCCGCGACGATGCCGGACACGTCGCGGCCATGAAGGACCATTCCATCGGTCGCATCGACCTCGTCGTCGTGAACCTCTATCCGTTCGAAGAGACCGTCGCGAACGAGGGGACGACGCGGGCCGAGGCCGTCGAGCAGATCGACATCGGCGGCCCCTCGATGGTGCGCTCGGCGGCCAAGAACCACGGCGCCGTGGGGATCGTCACCGACCCGGGCGACTACGGGCGCGTGATGGACGAGATGGAGAAGAACGCCGGTGCTCTCACCGACGGCTTCCGTCGCGAGCTCGCCGTCAAGGCGTTCCAGCTCACGGCTCGCTACGACGCGGCCATTGCGGACTGGCTCTTCCGCCAGGAAGTCGGTGACGGTCGGACCGACGACCCGCACCCCGGCTCCTACGCCCTTGCCGGGAAGCTCCGCTCCGTCCTGCGCTACGGCGAGAACCCCCACCAGGCTGCTGCTTTCTACGACGTGGCGGGGGGCGCGGAGCCGAGCGTGGCGACGGCGGACGTGCTGAACGGGAAGGCGCTCTCCTACAACAACCTGGTCGACCTCGACGCGGCGCTCGCGCTGGCCAAGGAGTTCGAGCGCCCCTTCGTCTGCGTCGTCAAGCACAACAACCCCTGCGGCGCGGCGGTCGCGGATCGGCTGGCCGACGCGCTGGAGCAGGCCTGGGCCGGGGATCCGCTCTCCGCCTTCGGCTCGGTCCTGGCGCTGAACCGGCCGATCGACCTGGCCTGCGCGAAGTTCCTCACGTCCGAGAACCGCTTCGTCGAGGCCGTCATCGCCCCCGCGTTCGAGGACGACGCCTTCGAGCACCTGCGCACCGTGCCCAAGTGGGGCAAGAACGTGCGGCTCCTGGCCTGCGGCGACTTCGGACCGACGTCCCGGGCCGCGTCCGACTTCGAGCTCAAGCGGCTCGTCGGCGGCTTCCTGCTCCAGGGGCGCGACCTCGCGGGCGAGACGTCCGGAGACTGCCGCACCGCGACGAAGGCACAGCCGACCGATGGGCAGCTCGCCGATCTCCTGTTCGCCAACCTCGTCGGCAAGCACGTGAAGTCGAACGCAATCGTCATCGCGAAGGACGAGCGTGTCCTCGGCGTCGGCGCGGGTCAGATGAGCCGGATCGACTCGGTGAAGATCGCCGTCGAGAAAGCCGGCGACGAGGTCACGGGCTCGGTCCTCGCATCGGACGCGTTCTTCCCGTTCCCCGACGGCGTCGAGGCGGCGATGGACGCGGGCGTCGCGGCCATCCTGCAACCCGGCGGCTCTGTCCGCGACGACGCCGTCGTCGAGGCCTGCGATTCACGCGGCGTCCCGATGGTGTTCACGGGCGTGCGCCACTTCCGCCACTGAGCGCCGAACGGGCTACTTCGGAGCGGAGGCGAGCGCGGCCTCGGCTTCGTCATCGGGCACGAGGAACCCGTAGTTGGTCGTCTCCATCCAGTCGTAGACGACCTGCAGCGGCGTCACGAGCCCCATGTGCGTCACGATCGTCGGCCGCAGCGAGCCGTGCGTGTAGACCTTCGAGAACACACCCAGGAGCTCGAAGGTGTGCGCGTCGAAGATGCCGCCGCCCGAGTTCCCGACGTAGGTCGGGGCGCTGATCATCAGATAGGTGGCGCCGTCGACGTCGTGCTGTGTGGCCGACACCTCACCCAGGGTCGGGATCGGGTCGTTCCCGAGCGGGCAACCGACCGCGTAGACCGGATCGAAGATCTCGAGCTGTCTCAGCCGGTCGTGCCGACCGAGCCGGGCGGTGTTCTCGACGAGGTCTACCATGTCCAGCCGGAGGAGCGCGACGTCGATCTCTGCGTCGAAGTCGAGCAGAGTGGCCGTCTCCTGGCGCGTCGTGGTCTCGTTCAGGTAGATGGCCACCGGAACCGGCATCTCCCTGTTGTACAGGCTCCCCTGAATGTCGCGCACGACGTGCCAGGCGGTGAGGACGTAGTCGACTTGCTCTGCCGCGCCACCCTCGATCGGACCGCGGATGACGATACCGCTCCCGATGCTGTCCTCGCCGGCGAGCTGGACCACGGGGCCGAGGAGCGAGCTCCACATGGCGACCACGTTGCGATCGGCACCGAGCTCGCGATCGAGCTCCGCGAGGAGCACGCGACTCTCGCCGGCGAGCTCGGCCGCCGAGGCGGCCATCGTGTAGACCTCGTCCCAGCGTTCGGAGAGGTCGCGCACGTTCGCGTCGAGCATCTCGGGGTCGAATCCCTCCTGCGCGCTCGAGACGAGCTCCAGCCGCTCTTTCTGCTGCTCCACGGTGTGTGCGATCGACGAGAGACGACCCTCGGTGTCCTCGAGTCGGTTCGCGACGCCGCTCACCTGGTCGATCGCCGGGCGCGTCGTCTCCATCTCGGCCCGTAGCCGTTCGAGCTCTTCGAGGGCGCGGTGGAACTCCTTCGCGAGCTCCGTCGCGAAGCGACCTTCCTCGATCGAAGAGCGCTCGATCTCGTCGATGCGCAACTGCACGGCGTCGATGCCATGCACTCCGACGTATCCGAGGAAGCCGAATGCTGTGAGGGTGAGGGCGAGCGGGATGCGGTACATCATCGGGGACTCCCGGTTGCTCCGACCTGGGGATGGTCGTCGCACCGCTATCGGCTCCCCGTTCGGACGGAATCAAACCAAGTCCCCGAGAACTCGGGCTCCCCCGAGTCCCCGGGTTCTCCACATTCCCTCCCCGACCAGGGCGGCGCCCTAAGTCCCTGTCTGTGAGGCCCTTGGGGCTAGCCCCCGGGACCGCTCCACGACCTGTCCAGAAGCTCCCCACGGCTCTTCCACAGTCGCCTCCGCGCCTCGCCCTTACTCGGTGATGCGCACGTCGAGGATCGCGTCACCGACCTCGATCGAGTCGAGCACCTCGCCGCCGTCGAGCAGGACCCCGAACAGCGTGTAGCGCCCGTCGAGGTGCGGAGTGTCGCGGTGCGTGACGAAGAACTGGCTTCCGCCGCTGTCGAAGTCCTCGTTGCGGGGCATGCCCAGCGAGCCTCGCACGTACGGTCGGGGCGTGAACTCCTGGCCGAGGGCCGTCCCGCGCCAGCTCAGGGATCCGTTCCCGTCTCCACGGTAGTCGCCGCCCTGGATCACGAAGTCGGGCACGACGCGGTGGAAGGAGAGACCGTCGTAGTGATCGTCGCGCGCGAGCTGAACGAAGTTGTAGACGTGGACCGGTGTTTCGGCGGAGAGGAGCTCGAAGGTCAGCGTGCCGCGCGACGTGACGATCTCCGCGATCGGATTCCGCTTCCAGGCGGAGTAGTCACGCCCGGGCAAGGCCAGTGGCGTTTCTTCCGTGCTCCGGGCCGGTCGCGGCCGGTCGCGGCCGGACGTCGGGACGCCGAAGTCGCGCTCGAGGACCTGCGTGGCCACGCGCCGCACGAAGGGGTTGTCGTGTTCGAGAGCGCCGGCCACGGCCTCCCGCGCCTCGTCTCCGCCGAGCTCGCCCAGGCTCCGGAGCGCGTTGAACGCGATCTCCGAGGAGACGTCCCCGGTCGAAGTGTTCAGCACACCGATCAGAGCCGGGACGTCCGACGCCCGCCCGTTCTCCTCGTGCGACAGGGAGAGGATGGACTGCAGGCGACGACCGTTGTCGTTGCTCTCCAGGTACTCGAGGAGGATCGCGCGTGCTCGCGGTGTCGGGTGCCGTTTGAGCCCGTCGAGCGCCGCCGTGGAGACGAAGGGCGCCGGGTCCGCCGCGAGCTTCTCGAGCAGAGGGAGGGCCCGGAAGCTCTCGAGCGCCTCCGAGGCCGCTCGCGCCACTCCGGCCCGGACCACGGGGTCTCGGTCCTCGGCGACCTCGGCCAGGATCCGCGAGGCCTCGGCCCCGTCGGTGAGCTTCGCCAGCGTGAGGAGCGCGGCGGCGCGCACGCTCCCCGAGAGGTCCTGCATGCTGCGCCAGACCAGGGGCAGGATCTCGGTGCTCTGGGTGGGGAAGTGGCGCAGGCCTTCCACGGCCCGTCGCCTCACGTGCGGGTTGTCGTGCTCGATCGCTGCGAGCAGGGGAGGGATGGCCGTCTCCTGGCGGCTCCCGCCCAGACCGACCGCGGCCTCGGTGGCGACGCGCCAATCGTCGTCGGCGAGGGCCTCGACCAGGGCTCGCGTTCCCTCTTGCGAGGGTTCGATGCGCGAGAGCCCGCGCACGGCGAAGATGCGTGCGCGCGCGTCCTCGGAATCGACGTGCTCCAGGAATGCGCCGCGGCCCGTCTCGGCCGATCGTCGCGAGAGCGCGAAGAGCGCGAGCCACACGATCTCGGGATCCGGTTCGAGGCGCTGACCGGTCGCATCCGAGTACGGACTCATCGCGTTGAGCAGCGTGCTGTCCACGTCCCTCGCGTCCGGCGAAGCGCGATCCCAGAGCGCGCAGGCACGAAGCGCCGCCAGCCGAACGACGAGCTCGGGATCCTGGAGGCTGCGCAGCACGCGCGTTCGAATCGGAGGCGTCTCGACGCGTGCGGCCGCCTCCACGATCCGCGCGCGAACTTCGGGGTCGGAGTCGCTCCAGTAGGACAGCAGCACGTCCGCGCTGTCAGGATCCTCTCGACAGCCGAGAGCGAACGCCACCGCTGCGCGGACTCTCGGCGACGCGTCCTCCAGCGCTTGACACAGTGGGGCCGTCACCTCCGTGCCGTACTCCGGGAAGGGCATGCGGCCGAGAGCCGTCGCGGCGCGTGCCCGAACACCCTCGTCCTCGGCCTCCGCGAGGAGCTCGAAGAGCCGTCCGTCCGTCGCGTCCCGCATGTCCTCCAGCGTTCGGATCTCCTGGTGGACGTCGCCCACGGGGATCTCGATCGGCGCGCCGAGCGCACTCGGACCCGGGAGTGACACGACGCCCGGATCCTCGGGCAGGGATCCACCGCTCGCGCACGAGAGAGCCAGGCTCGCCGCGGCGACGAGACCGGGTATTCCGACGCGCCGCCCACTCGGCACAGGGGGGCGCTCTCGACAGAGGGGGGGTCGCTGAACCATGCGTGGCGGGCGCGGAGACGGGTGCGGACCTGTCTACACCCTCCGGGCTCCGCTACTATGGCGGGTGCACCCTCGCGCCGCCAGGCTCGTCGGAGCCCCCGTGGGGCCCCCCCCCGGACCCCGCAGGCGACGCTCGAAGGAAACGGACCCATGGAACCGATCGCGATCCCCGAGATCCTCGAGGAGCTGCGGCAAGGCCGCATGATCATCCTCGTCGACGACCCCGGCCGGGAGAACGAGGGCGACCTCACCATGCTCGCCGAGCACGTGACTCCCGAGGCCATCAACTTCATGACGAAGGAGGCGCGCGGCCTCATCTGCATGCCGCTCGCCGGAGATATCTGCGACCAGCTCGACCTCGGTCCCCAGGTGGACGAGAACACGAGCCGCATGGGGACGGCATTCACCGTCTCCATCGAGGCCGCGACGGGTGTCACGACGGGCATCAGCGCTGCGGACCGCGCGCGAACGATCCGCGTCGCCGCCGCCCCCGACACGACCCCCAAGGACCTCGCGCGGCCCGGCCACATCTTCCCCTTGCGCTCGAAGGACGGCGGCGTGCTCGTCCGCGGCGGCCAGACGGAGGGGATCGTCGACCTCGCGCGCATGGCGGGCGGCCGAGCGGCCGGCGTCGTGTGCGAGATCATGAACGACGACGGAACCATGGCCCGGATGCCCGAGCTCGAGGTCTTCGCCGAGCGTCACGGCATCAAGGTCTGCACGATCGCGGACATCATCGCCTACCGGCGCGAGAACGAGCGGCTCGTCGAGCCGATCGAGATGGACATCCCGTTGCCCACGCAGCACGGAACGTTCCAGGCACACCTCTTCCGGTCGAAGCTAGACGGGCAGGAACACGTGGCCCTGACCAAGGGCATGCCCGGTCCGGGGCTGGACGGCCCGCGCGAGGAGGTCACGGCGCCGGTCCAGGTTCGGGTCCACTCCGAGTGCCTGACCGGGGACGTCTTCGGCTCCCAGCGCTGCGACTGCGGAGAGCAGCTCGACGCGGCCCTGGCGAAGCTCGGGGCCGCCGACCACGGGGTCCTCGTCTACATGCGCCAGGAGGGGCGTGGCATCGGGCTCGCGAACAAGTTCCGGGCCTACCAGCTCCAGGACCAGGGGATGGACACGGTCGAGGCCAACCAGGCGCTGGGCTTCCCGGCCGACCTCCGGGAGTACGGCCTCGGGGCCCAGATGCTCCACTACCTCGGGGTGCGGCGGATGAGGTTGCTCACCAACAACCCCAAGAAGATCGCCGGTCTGGCGGGCTACGGGCTGGAGGTGCTCGATCAGGAGCCCCTCACGACCGAGCCCAACATCAGCAATATCAAGTACTTGCGCACGAAGCGCGACCGGCTGGGGCACTTCCTGGAGAACGTGGGGGGGTCCGAGGGCCGACACTAGGGTTCCGGGAATAGGGGCTCGCCCCGCTCGTCCGGAGGCGTGCCATGCGGAGCCCGGCAATGGAACCGAGAGCGGCGGAAGACCTCTCGCTCGTGCGAGAGACCCTGGGGGGGAACCAGCTCTCCTTCCAGCTCCTGGTCGAGCGCTACCAGGATCGACTGTTCTCGCTCACGCGCCACTACACGCGCAACGCCGTCGAGGTCGAGGACATCGTGCAGGAGGCCTTCCTCAAGGCCTTCCGGAGGCTCGAGAGCTTCCAGCAGCAGTCCTCGTTCTCCACGTGGCTCTACCGCATCGCGGTGAACACCGCGCTCGACTTCCTCAAGCGCTCCGGTCGCAGCCCGGTCCGGGCCATCGAGGACCCCGAGGCCGCTTCCGACGGACAGCCGCCGCGCGTGGCCGCCCCCGACGCGCGGATGGATCGGGAGGAGATCTCCCGTATCACGCACGAGGTACTGCAGGAGCTGCCCGAGATCTTCCGCACGGTCCTCGTGCTGCGAGAGTTCGAAGGGCTCGCCTACCAGGACATGGCCGACATCCTGGGCATCTCGATTGGAACCGTGGAGTCGCGACTCTTCCGCGCCCGCGCGCGCTTCAAGGAAGCGCTCTTGCGCCGGCATCCCGAGTTCGACCCGACAAGTTGAGGTCTGCCGTGAAGATTGCATGTGAGAACGCCGAATCGCTGATCCCGAGCTACGTGGACGCCGAGCTCTCCGAGGAGCAGGCCGCACCGCTGCGCCGGCACCTCCTCGCCTGCCACTCGTGCCGCGAGGCGGCCCAGGGGGAGCAGGTGCTCAAGCGCTGGTTCGTTCCCGAAGCCGTCGCCCCGCCGTCGGGTTTCGCGTCGCGCGTGGCGCGACGCGCGTTCGCCGGCGACATCGGAGTCCTCCCCGACGAGGGGATCGACGCCCCGCCGGCCGTGCGCGCGAACGGAACGGAGGGAGCCGTCCTCTCGTTCGTCATCCAGGTGACCGCTGTCGCGGCCGCCGTATTGCTCGTGCTCGCCCTCTCGATCCGCGGGGACCGACTCCCCGACGATTCCGAGCTCTCGGCAGAGACCTACCCCCAGGTGCTCGAAGAGCTGGACGCCCTGAACGACGCCGAGGAAGCGAAGGAAGAGGCGAACGGGGCGCGCGGGGAATGACCGGCTCCCTGCGGCTCTGGATCGTCCTCCTCGCAGCGACCAGCTTCCTGGCCGGCACGGCCGGGGGCGTCGTGCTCGGGATGGAGCTCGCGAACGACCCGCCCGAGCGCGGCTCTTTCGCCGACTACGAGACCTTGCTCCTGTCGGAGTTCGAGCTCTCGCCGGACCGCGCCCGCGGCCTGCGTCGCGTGCTGGACCAGTACCAGCGCCAGATCGAGAACCTGAAGAACCGGAACGCCGCCGCCCTGGAGCCGGAGCTCGCGCGTCTGGGGCTTACCTTCCGCGGTGTCGTTCGCGACACTGTCCTGCCCGCCGACGAACGCCAGAGGTTCGAGCGTCTCGCAGCGGGCTTCCCCATCCAGCCGACGAACTGAGGAGCAGAGCGTGGCCCGATCCTGCGGCATTCGAATAGGACTGCGAAGCTTCGAGGTCGTCGTCCTCGAGGGCGGCCCGAAGAAGGCCAAGCTCGTCCGCCACATCACCGGTGAGCTCCCGGACGGCGCCGAGGACCCGCTGGCCGAGGCGGCGGAGGCGATCCGCGAGGCGACCAAGGGCGAGAACATCCCTCAGGACTCGGTCGGGCTCGTCGTCGACACCGGCCTCGCCGCATTCCGGACGCTGCGGCTGCCGTTCTCCGATCGGAGCAAGATCGAGGAGGTGATCAAGTTCGAGGTCGAGAACCAGCTCCCGCAGTGGAGCATCGACGACGTCGTCATCGACTTCCTCGTCCTCGACTCGAGCGAAGTGGAATCGAACCTGATCGTGACCGCCGTGCCGAAGGCGGCGCTCGCGCCCCAGATCGAGGCCTGCGCGGACGCGGGACTCGAGCCCGTGGAGGTCGAGCTCGAAGCGACGGCGATGGTGAACGCCGCCCAGCACCTCGGTCTCTTCGCCGAAGAGAGTGCGTGCGTCCTGGTCCACTTCGGAGACACGTCCACGTCGGTCGCCGTCGTCGATGGCGGTGCGCTCAAGTCGCTGCGCGCGATTCACAGCGGTGCCTTCCCGACCGGAGCCAACCCCGTCAATCCCGCGGCCGCCGAGGCGCACCGCGAGGAAGTCGTGGCGCGCCTCCGCCGGGAGCTGCTCCGGACGATCTCGGCGGCCGCGACGGCGCAGCCGATCGAGGCCGTCTACGTCTGCGGGCACCATGTGGAGGGCCTCGTCGGGGAAGCGATACTCGACACGCCCGTGGAGACTCTCAACATCCTCCCCGACGAGGATGCCGAGGAGATCGAGAATTCGGGGCGCCTGCTCGTCGCCTGGGGCTCCGCGCTCGGCCGTCTCGGAGGCGGAATCCTCAAGCCGTCGCTCCGGCGCGAGGAGCTGCGCTTCCTCGGCAAGTTCGAGCGGCTCGAGCTCCCGCTCGCCGTGCTCGGGCTCCTCCTGCTCACGCTGTTCAGCGTCCAGGCGATCATCACGCACAAGCAGATCCAGCAGCACGACCGCGACCTGAAGGTGTGGCTGGAGGCCTCGAACAACTTCATGCTCGGCACTCCCGAGCAGGGCGAGGCGGGCAACCTGCGGCGCCCCCCCGAGAACATCCACAACTACGCGCGCAACGCCGAGAAGGGCGAGGTCCAGCAGAAGTCGCGCTACGGCCAGCTCAAGATGATCGACAAGATGCTGCAGGACGAGATCCTGGTGCAGCAGCGCGAGCTCGGGAGCGACGTCTCGATCACCCAGCCCCTCTCCGCGCTGGAGGGCGTGACGCTCGTGCTCGGCGTCCTCGACGAGTTGAAGGAGAGCCTCGGCCAGTTCTCGATCCGCCGCATCGAGTCGACCTACTACTCCGGCAAGGGCGCGCGCGAGGACAAGATCGTCGTCAAGCTGGACCTCACGTTCCGCGGCGGCGACACGATCGAGGCGACGCGGCGTTACGAGGACTTCCTCGAGACGGTGCGCGAAAAGCCCTGGTACCTGGAAGACAAGCCGGTCAAGCAGAACACGCTCGACACGGCGGACGGGATCTTCCTGGACGGGCTTCAGATCACCCTGGACACGAAGCGCGCAGAGAACCTGGAGTCATGAGCATGAGCGGAATCACCTTCCCCCGGATCGTGATCGCGGCCAGCCTCCTCGGTTCCGCCGTGCTGGCCTACTTCAACTACACGCTCGGGCAACAGCTCGACGAGATCAAGGGTGAGAACCGGACCGGAGCCCCCCGGGTGGTGACCGAGATCCAGCAGCACTCGCTCCTGTTGAGCCAGCTCCACAAGCAGCTCGCGGACGAGGGCTACAAGGGTCAGGGGAACCCGGGCAGCTATGTGCGGGCGATCGCGCAGAACGACAACGTGCGCCTGGGCCAGGTGGACGTGTCGCCGAGCAACCCGGACGCGCTCGGCAAAGGGATCGTCGACATGAAGTACACGATCAAGCCGGTCAACAAGGACCGCGGCTGGTCGAAGGAGAACATCGCGAACTTCCTCTACAAGCTCGAGGCGGACAGCCGCCGCGTTCGCGTGACCAGAATGAAGATGCAGCCCCCGGCCAAGAGCCGCCTCAAGCCGCACGAGTTCCCCGACGACGAGTGGACCTACGACGTCGAGATCACCTCGCGCCAGCGCGCGGAGTGACGGATACGGAGCCGCGACAACTAGCAGCGGATTCGCTCGCCCGATATCTCTGGGCGTGCCGAACCGTCGACGAGCGAACCCGCTGCTAGTTGTTGCGGCTCCGTATCCGTCGCTCCAGCGTCCGGTGGTACGCCTGGAGGCTCTTCACGCCGGCGTCTCCGCGATGGAGCGTGGAGAGCGCACTCACGACCGCGCTGATTCCCGCCAGGGTCGTGATGCAGGGGATCCCGGCCGAGACGGCGGCCGCGCGGATCGCGCTGTCGTCCTCGCGCTCGCGCTTGCCGTAGGGCGTGTTGAGCACGAGGTCGATCTCGCGGTTCTTGATGAGGTCGACGATGTGCGGCCGGCCTTCGTGCACCTTGTTCACGCGCGTCACGGCGATCCCGTGGCTCTTGATCGCACGCCAGGTTCCCTCGGTCGCGAGGATCTCGTAGCCCATGCTCGTCAGGATCGTCGCCTGCGGCAGGATCGCGCGCTTGTCCGAGGACTTGACCGTGATCAGGATCCGCCCCTGACGCGGTAGCTTCATGCCGGCCGCGCGGTACGCCTTGGCAAAGGCAAACCCGAGGTCGGGGTCGATCCCCATGACCTCACCGGTCGAGCGCATCTCCGGCGAGAGCAGGAGATCGACTCCGTCGAACCGGTCGTGCGGGAAGACCGGGACCTTGACGCAGAAGTAGCTCGGCAGCTGCTCCTCCGTGAACTCGAGCTCTTCGAGCGTCGCGCCGCACATCACCTTCGCCGCCAGCCTCGCGAGCGGGACTCCCGTCGCCTTGGAAACGAAGGGCACCGTGCGCGAGGCCCGGGGGTTCACCTCGAGCACGTAGACCCTGTCGGCCTTCACGGCGAACTGGATGTTCATCAGGCCGATCACCTCCAGCTCCAGCGCGATCATCTTGGTCGCGCGCTGGATCTCCTCGAGGATGGCCTCGTCGAGGGTGTGCGGCGGGAGCACGCAGGCCGAGTCGCCGGAGTGGATGCCGGCCTCCTCGATGTGCTCCATGATTCCGCCGATCACGCAGGTCGTGCCATCGGCGATCGCGTCGACGTCGACCTCGATCGCCTCCTCCAGGAAGCTGTCGACGAGAACCGGCCGGTTCGGCGACGCGTGGACCGCCTTCGTCAGGTAGTGGTCGAGCGATTCGTCGTCGTAGACGATCTCCATTGCGCGGCCGCCGAGGACGTAGCTCGGACGGACGATCACCGGGTACCCGATCCGGCGCGCGATCTCGAAGGCCTCCCCGGCCGTGGTCGCGATTCCGTTCTCTGGCTGCCGGAGTTCGAGCTTCTCGAGCAGGGCCGTGAAGAGCTCGCGGTCCTCGGCGCGGTCGATGGACTGCACGCTCGTGCCGATGAGCGGTGCACCCGCCTGTTCCAGACCCTTGGCGAGGTTGAGCGGCGTCTGCCCACCGAACTGGACGATGATCCCCTCCGGCTTGACTGCGCGGACGATGCTCATCACGTCCTCGTGTGTGAGGGGCTCGAAGAACAGGGCGTCCGAGGTGTCGAAGTCCGTCGAGACCGTTTCGGGATTCGAGTTGACCATCACCGACTGGCGTCCGGTCTCGCGCGCGGCGAAGGACGCGTGACAGCAGCAGTAGTCGAACTCGATCCCCTGCCCGATTCGGTTCGGACCTCCCCCCAGGATCATGATCCCATTCGTGCCTCCGTCGCGGATCTCGCTCTCGTCCTCCCAGGTCGAGTAGTAGTAGGGAGTCACCGCTTCGAACTCGGCGGCGCACGTGTCCACGAGCCGGTACACGGCGTGGAGGTCGAACTCCTCGCGCCGGGCCTGGACCGCATCGGCCGTCGTCCCGACGGCGTTCGCGATCTGCACGTCCGAGTAGCCCAGGCGCTTCGCCCGCGTGAGGAGGTCGCGGTCGAGCAGTGCTCCCGAGAGCTCCCCCTCGAACTCGACGAGCTCGCGGATGTTCTCGAGGAACCAGGGGTCGTAGCCGCTCGCCTCGTGGATCTCGTCCGTGCTCCAGCCCGCGCGGTAGGCGGCCCGCACGGCGAGCAGCCGGCCGTCGTTGGGCACGCGCAGCGAGCGGTTGATCGCCTCGCCGTCCGCCTCGATCGGCGACACGTCGTCGGCCGAATCGAATCCCAGACCGGCCAGGCCGACCTCGAGCCCGCGCAGCGCCTTCTGGAGCGACTCCTTGAAGGTCCTGCCGATGCTCATCACCTCGCCCACGCTCTTCATCGAAGTCGTGAGCGTGGTGTCGGCGCCCGGGAACTTCTCGAACGCGAAGCGCGGGATCTTGACGACGCAGTAGTCGATCGAGGGCTCGAAGCAGGCCGGCGTCTCGCGCGTGATGTCGTTCTGGATCTCGTCGAGCGTGTAGCCGACCGCGAGCTTGGCCGCGAACTTCGCGATCGGGAACCCGGTGGCCTTCGACGCGAGCGCCGAAGAGCGCGACACGCGCGGGTTCATCTCGATCACGACCATCCGCCCGTCCTTCGGGTCGACCGCGAACTGGACGTTCGACCCGCCGCACTCCACGCCGATCTCGCGCATGATCGCGAGCGACGCGTTGCGCATGTTCTGGTATTCGCGGTCGGTGAGCGTCTGAGCCGGTGCGACCGTGACCGAGTCACCGGTGTGCACGCCCATCGGGTCCACGTTCTCGATGGAACAGATGATGACGCTGTTGTCGGCGCTGTCGCGCATCACCTCCATCTCGAACTCTTTCCAGCCGCTCAGGTATTCCTCGACCAGGACCTCGGAGTTCATCGAGAGCGCGAGACCGCGCCCGACGATGTGCTCGAATTCCTCGACGTTGTACGCGACGCCGCCGCCGGTTCCGCCCATCGTGAACGCCGGCCGGATGACCGCCGGGAAGCCGACTTCCGCCAGGCAACGCCGCGCGTCCTCCATCGAGCGAGCGATGCCCGACTTCGGCAGCCCGAGCCCGATGCTCATCATCGCGGCCCGGAAGAGGTCCCGGTCCTCGGCCTTGCGGATCACGTCCGGCCGCGCACCGATGACCTCGACCCCGTGGCGCTCGAGGACGCCCATGTCGTAGAGCTCGAGTGCCGTGTTCAGACCCGTCTGACCGCCGAGCGTCGGAAGGAGCGCGTCGGGGCGCTCGCGCTCGATGATCTTCTCGACCACGTCCGCCACGACCGGCTCGATGTAGGTCGCGTCGGCCAGCTCCGGATCGGTCATGATCGTGGCCGGATTCGAGTTGACCAGGATCACGCGGTACCCCTCTTCGCGCAGGGCCTTGCAGGCCTGGGTACCGGAATAGTCGAACTCGCAAGCCTGACCGATGACGATCGGCCCGCTTCCGATGATCAGGATGGACTCGAGATCGTCGCGACGGGGCATGGGGTCTCGTTCAGGGCTCGCGCCGGAGCCCTTAACCGCGCGATTGAAACAAAAGCGCTGGTGACCGTCGAGATCGCGCAGCCCCTACGTGGGGGCGAGCAGGCTCTCGAGCACCCCGGCGCCCAGCGGGACGTCCACCTCCACCTCGCCCGTGGCCCGCACGAGCACGAAGCGCGGCTCGCCCGAGCGGCCCTTCTTGTCGAGGGCCATGGCGCTCGCGAGCTCGTCCGGCGCGAGCGGGACCGAGTACCGGCGGCGCAGGTCGTCGAGCCCGGTGGGCAGCCCGAGCCGACCCAGGAGCTCGGCCGCGCGGCGCGCGAGGTCGGCCTCGGCCAGGAGGCCGATCCGGCTGCTCGCCTCGAGCGCCAGGACGAGCCCGGCCGCCACGGCCATGCCGTGCGGGACGCGGCCGTAGCCCGCCACGTGCTCGACGGCGTGCGCGAAGGTGTGCCCGAGGTTCAAGACGCGGCGGCGGTCATCCTCTCGCTCGTCCTCGGCCACGATGCGCGCCTTCACGCGCACACAGCGCCAGACGACCTCCTCGAGGACGTCGAGGTCTCCGCCGACCACGGCGTCGGCATCCGCCTCGAGCCGGTCCAGGAGCCCTGCGTCGCCGATCAGGGCCGACTTCACGACCTCGCCGAGCCCCGAGGCGAGCTCCTCGCCGGGCAAGGTCGTGAGCGTCTCGACGTCCGCGAAGACTGCCCGCGGCTGGTGCACCGTCCCGGCCAGGTTCTTCCCGGCCGCCAGGTTCACGGCGGTCTTTCCGCCGACCGATGCGTCGACCATGGCGAGCAGCGTCGTCGGGCACTGCACCACGTCGATGCCGCGCATGAAGAGGGAGGCCGAGAGGCCCGCGACATCGCCGACCGTGCCGCCGCCCAGCGCCACGACGGTCGCTTCCCGGTCGAGCCCCGCCGCGGCCATGGCATCGAGCAGGCGCTCGAGCTCCGCGAACGTCTTCGCCGCCTCGCCCGCCGGCAAGATGCAGGTCGGCTCGCCCAGGCCGAGGGCCGCGGCGTGGAGCGGCGCCACGTTCGCATCCGACACGAGCGCCAGGGGCGGGCCCACCGCGCCGGCGACTTCCGCCAGGACCCCGCGCCCGATCCGGACGTCGTAGGGCGGCTCGGTCTCGACCGAGACGGTTCTCAAGGGCTGGTCGGCGGGGCCGGCTGGGGCACGCCCTCGCCCTCCACGCGGAGGCGTCGCCGGTCGCGTCGCCGCTGCGCCAGGGTCTCCTGGATGCGGTTGGAGCGCTTCCGGTCGCGCACCACCAGGAAGAAGAGCAGGCCGCCCAGGCCCACGACCATCGCGATCACGACGGCCCAGAGCTGCTGGATGGAGCGATCGTCGGGCGGAACGAACTCCTCCAGGTCGTCGATGACGACATAGGACGCGAGCCGCAGGCCGCCGTCGCGCGGTTCGTAGGCGTGGTTCTTCAGGAAGAACCCGCGGCCCTGGACGAGGTCGCCCTCCGCGAGGTCGCGCCGCGCGCCCGGCATCACGAAGCGCAAGACCTTGGCCTCGCCGGTCCAGTTCCAGTTCCCGATCCAGCCCTCGGTCACCTCCTCCATCCGCGCGGCGTTCTCGCCGGGGCGTTGGACCCAGAACCCCATGAGCTGGCTCGGCCCGAGGCGGAAGGGCTGCGCGCGCCAGCGGCTGCCGTCGACCATCATCTCGGTAACCTCGGGCTGGCCGAGCTCCGGCGCGGCCTCCCAGTCGACCGATCCCTCGGCGCGGTCGCGCGCGTAGGCCATGAGCGTCCACAGCGGCCGGTGGGGGACGCCGCTGAAGCCCTCTCTCAAGTCGTCGTCGGTGACGTCGGCGAACGCGCCGAACGGGAGCTCCTCGATCGGGCCCAGCGAGGTGTAGGAGCGCAGCGCCTCGGGTCCGACCAGCAACGGACCCTGGATCCACGACCCGGGCTGCTCGGGATCCTCGTCGTTGAACGCCTTGAGGAAGAGCCCGTCGATGCGCACGAACTCGTCGGCGCCCGGCTCGGTGCGGATTCCCTCTGCGAGGTCTTTGACGACGAAGTAGACGCTCGATTCGTCTTCGAGCACGAGCCGACCCTGCCACTGCGCGGGGCGCCCGCTTCCCGGGTTGCGGCGCCGCAGCGACACGATCCAGCCGCGGGCCGTGAAAGGATCGCCGCGAGCGGCGCTCGGGTCGTCGAGCAGCGCGGACGCGACGCCCGCGTCGATCTCGCGCGTGTCCATGGCCGCGAAGTGCGCGGGGCCGAGGTTGCGCGCGGTCTCGAAGAGGTGCTCGAGCGCCTCGCGCTCGAGCAGCACGCGGTCCGCGGGCGATCCGTCCGACACCATGGCCTCGAGCGCGGCGACGTCGATCTCGGGCAGCTCGACCCGCTCGGAGAACTCGATCGGTCCGCCGCCGATCACCCCGTCGTCCCGGTCGCGGTACTGCCCCTCCTTGTACCGGGAGATGCCGAAGGCGACGACGAGCAGGACCAGCCCGACCGTCATGACGATGAGCTTGCGCTTCTCCGAAGCGGCGAAGAGCCCGGTGGATTGCGTCTGGTTCTGGAACTTCCTCATGTGAGCACTCTCGATCGGCCGGCGGCGAAGAAGCTCGCTGCACCGACCAGGCCCCGGAACAGACGGTCGTTGTGCGAACCCTCGTAGGAGAGCTCCGGGTGCCACTGCACTCCGACGGCGAAGGCGTGGTCGGGCCGCTCGACGGCCTCGACCCAGCCCTCGAGCGAGGTCGCCGAGACGACCCACCCGTTACCGGCGTCGCGCAGTGCCTGGTGGTGGCGGCAGACGACTTCCAGCTCCTCTACACCGAGGATGCGCGCCAGTTTCGTCCCGGGTTCGACGCGCACCGAGACCGGCTCGCCGGTCGCGTGGGATCCGGCATCGGGGTACTCGTCCGGGAGGTGCTGGCAGAGCTCCGCTCCGGCCGACATGGCCAGGAGCTGCATCCCGTAGCAGATGCCGAGCACCGGGAGCCCGCGCTCGAGCGCGAGCCGCACCAGCTCGAAGTCGAAGTCCTGCTTCTCGGCCGGGGTCGGCGTCGCGGCCGCGTGCACCGGACCCCGTCCGAGACGCTCGGTGTCGAAGTCGTCGCCGCCCGTGAGGAGCAGGCCGTCGAGCCGGTCGAGCACGCGCGCGAGGTCGGCGGGCCCGCCGGCCGGGGCGATGGCGACCGGCACGCCCCCGGCCTTCATGACCGAGTCGGCGTACCGCAAGGGCAGGTCGAGGCGCGGCACGTCGCCGCGCCGGACCAGGAGCCCGTTGACCCCGATCAGGGGTGCATCGTCCGTCGGAGCCATGCACCGGATTCTAGCCGACGCCCGTGCGGGGCCGGCCTCGGGCGCCCGTAGGATCTCGACCGTGGAGACCTCCTGGGGCCTGATCGCGTTCTTCCTGCTGGCGGGCTTCGTCCTGCTCGCCAAGGGAGCGGACTGGCTCGTCGACGGCGGCACGACCCTCGCGCGCCGGATCGGCGTGAGCACGCTCGTGATCGGGCTCACGATCGTCGCCTGGGGAACCTCCGCGCCCGAGGTCGTCGTGTCGGGTATGGCCGCGTGGCAGGGCGACCCGGGGATCACGCTCGGGAACGTGCTCGGCAGCAACATCGCGAACATCGGGCTCGTCCTGGGAGCGTGCGCCGCGGTCCTGCCCGCCGTCCTGGAGAAGGCGATGCGTCCGCGCGAGCTCTTCTGGCTCTTCGGCTCGCTCGCGACGCTGTGGTTCGTCTGCAGCGACTCCGCGGTCACCCGCACGGAATCGTTCGTCCTGCTCGGCGTGTTCGCGGCCCACAACCTGCACCTCTTCCTGTCGGCGCGCGCGGCCGGGCGTGTCGCGGGCCCGTCGGACGAGAAGCCGGCTGCAAGACCCGGCCTGAAGGTCGTCCTGGGAATCGTCGCGATCTCGCTCGGCGCGCATCTCGCCGTGCGCGGCGCGGAGGCCGGGGCGGACCGACTCGGCATCGACGAGCTCCTGGTCGGGTTGACGGTCGTGGCCATCGGCACCTCGCTTCCCGAGCTGGCCGCGGGCCTCGGCGGCGCGTTCAAGGGCGAGACGGACATCAGCCTCGGAAACGTCGTCGGGAGCAACGTGTTCAACGTGCTCGCCGTTCTCGGAATCGTCGGCGCGATCCACCCGCTGGTCCCGGAGGGCGGCCCCGAGGACGAGCTCCGCATGGCCTTCGATCAGGCCCTGCGCACCGACTTCCCCGCCGTTCTGGCCTTCAGCGCCGCGGCGGTGGCCCTCCCGCTCTTCCCGATGGGAGGACGCGTGAAGGGCTTGCTCCTGCTCGTGGCGTTCGCGGTGTTCATCGCGGGCCGCGCGGCGATCGTGAGCTAGCTCCGCGCGAGTGCCGTCCCGATCAACCGGTAGAGCAGGCGCGCGCCGACGATCTCGTCCCAGCCCTCGCCCGGCGGCCGCTCCGTTCCCGGCGCCACCTCGACCAGGTCCGCGCCGACGATGCGACGGCCCGAGCGCGCGAGCTCCACGAGCCAGAGCGACGTCTCGTGCCAGTCGAGCCCGCCCGGTACCGGCGTGCCGGTGTTCGGACACATTGACGGGTCGAGGCCGTCGACGTCGAACGTGATCCAGACGTCGTCGGGGAGGTGCGCGAGGTGCGCCTGCACGAGCTCCGAGAGGTCGCGGCCGCGGAGCTTCGCCGCCGCCCAGTCGCGGTCGAAGAGGGTCTCGACCCGTCCGTCGTCCGCGATGCACGCGAGCTCCTCGTCGCACACGTCGCGGATGCCGACCTGGACGACACGGCCGAGCCCGTCGAGCTCGAGCGCGTTGAACAGGATCGAGGCGTGGGACCAGTGGAAGCCCTCGTAGCGCGCCCGCAGGTCCGCGTGTGCGTCGAAGTGGAGCAGCCCGAGACCGGGGAAACGCTCGGCCGCGGCCTGCCAGGCACCGAACGGAACCGCGTGGTCGCCGCCGAGCACGACCGGCAGCTTCCCGGCGTCGAGGGCGCGCTCCGTTGCCTCGCGCACGACGCCGTTGACCCCTGCGCCGATCGCGTTCAGGCGCTCCAGGTCCGCGAGGCCCTCCGCATCGCCCGAGAGCTCGTGCTCGCGCAGGCGGTCGGCGAGTGCCGTCGCCTCCGCGTTCCACTCCGCGAAGCGCGGGTCGGCCTCGAGCATCGCGATCCCCGCCTTCCAAGGGCTCCCGAAGTCGAGGTCGAGGAGATCCACCTGGTGGCTCGCCCGGAGGATCGCCTCGGGCCCGCGCGCCGCCCCGCGCCGGTAGGACGTCGTGGCGTCGAAAGGTGCGGGGATCACGTGAACGCGCGCGTTCTCGAGCGCGTTCTCGAGGCCGAAGAGCCCGCTCTCCGGCCGCGCGGGGGCGTTGGGATCGACATCGGTCATCGGCGGGGACTCTAGTAGGCCTCCGGCCTTCACCCTGGTACAGGGTGACCCTTCTGACCGGGAAGAGATTGCCCGCCCTTTCCGCCAAGAAGCGGCCCGGCGGGCCCGTTCCCCACGCAGCCATGACGATGGCCCCCGAATCCGACGGACAGCTACTACGAGCCGCGGCGCGCGGCGAGGCCCGGGCCTTCGAGGCCCTGGTCGGGCGGCATCAGTCCGCCCTCCTGCGCCACGCGCGGTCGCTGGTGGGCGAGTCCGGCGGGTACGAGGACGTCGTCCAGGAGGTGTTTCTGCGGCTCGCGCAAAGGCCCCCCGAGCTCCCCCCGGAGGTCGAGGGCGATGCCGAGCGCGAGCGGGCCCACCTCCTCTCGTGGCTCCACCGCGTGACGAGGAACTGTTGTATGGATGCACTGAGATCGGAGACACGGCGCAAGAGCCGCGAAGAGACGGTGGCCGCCCGCACGGCGTCCACTTCCATCGATGGCGGCTTCGCGACGGTCGAGGCGCGCGACACGCGCACGGCCGTGGAGAGGGGGCTCGAGAAGCTCCCGCCGGACCAGAACGAGGTCCTCGTGCTGCGCCTGATCGGAGGCCGGAGCTACCGCGAGATCGCGGAGATCACCGGCAAGAAGATCGGCACGGTCGGGTGGCTCGTGAGCGAGGGCCTGAAGGCCCTCTCGCGCGACCTGGCCCCGCTCCTCGCGCTCTCCGATTCCCCTGCGTCCGAACCGCGGGCTGCGCGCCTGCGAGGAGAGCTGTCATGAGAGAAGAACAATCGATCCACGAGCTCCTGTGCGCCTACGTGCTCGACGAGGCGAGCCCGGAAGAACGGGTCCGCGTCGAGGCGGCACTGGCCGAGAGCGAAGAGCTGCGCGCCGAGCGCGCGCGCCTCGAAGCGACGATCGGCATCGTGCAGGCGTCGTACGCCGGCGACGAGACGCTGTCGCCCTCGGCCCAGGCCGAGCTCTTCGAGAGGGCGGGGATGCGCCGGGCGAATGCGCCGACGCTCGCACCCCCGCCCTTCTGGTCGCAGCCCGCGTTCCGCATGGCGGCGGCGCTCGCGCTGATCGTCGGCGGCGTCCTTGCGGGGGGGCAGCTCCTCTCGCCGTCGTCGGAGCAGAGCGAGCTCGCTCGCGCGCCGGAAGCGGCGGCGGAGGATCAGGTCGCGTACCGGCTCGACCACGAGCAGAAGGAAGGCGGCGAGTCGGGGGCGCTGATACCAGGGACCATCGACCAGGACGCCTTGGCGGCGCGTGCGACCACGCGGCGCTCGAACGACGAGAAGGCGGGGAAGAAGGACGAGCTCGCGGACCTCGGCTACTCGGGGCTCCCCGGGGAGGATTCCGAGGCCGATCCCTTCGACCGGGCTTCGCGCCCTGCCGTGCGGGTCCCCCTCGCAGCGTATGAGCTCGAAGAGCTCGAGGCGCTCGGGTACGAGGGTGCGGGGGCAGGGGACGTCGACTTCGACAATGTTGCGTTCGAGACGGCAGAGCCCGCCGAGCCGGCGGGGGAGGTGTTGGGCCTCGACTTCGCCCTCGGTCTCGGGGAGCGTCGAGAGCTCGACGATCGACCCGCCGACGTCGAGCGCAAGCGGCGCTCGGAGGCAGGTCCGCCGGCCCAGGAGCGGGGGGCGCCGACCGTGATCCGCGGGAAGGGCTCCGGGTCCGGCGGTAGCGCCGGGGGCGTCGCTCTCCGACGCGAGCAGCCTGCCTCTCCTCGGCTCGAAGAGCTGGGGCTCGCCTCCAAGGCGCCGACGGTCTATCCGTCGCGCGCACCGGTGGGCAGCGGGGGTGCGCCCGTGGGTCCCCCGGGTCCCGCGGGCCCGGTCGCGGGCGGGCCCATGACGGGGTCAGCCGATTTCAGTCTCGGCCGCGGCAGCCGGGCCTACACGGGAGGTGCGGACGGCGACCCGGTCGGCCGGCTCCTCTACGCCTTCACCAACGCTCGCGACGACGTCGTCCTGCGCTTGTGGCTCGAGCTGCGCGCGGATCGCACGGACGTCTCGCTCTCGGATCTCCTGATCCGCGAGTGTCGTCGGCTGCCGGGCGAGTCGCCCTCGACGATGTTCCACCGCTACTGGGGCGACAACGCGTTCGAGACGACGCTCCACGATCCGCTCTCGACCTTTGCGGTCGACGTGGACACCGCGAGCTACGCCTTGGCGCGGCACTATCTCAAGCAGGGGACCGTGCCGCCCAAGGCGGCCGTGCGGACCGAGGAGTTCGTCAACTATTTCGCGCCCGACGTCGAAGCGCCGCTCGAGGGCGTCTTCGCGATCCACACCGACCTCGCGCCGAGCCGCTTCGGGGGCGATCCCGACCGGATGATGCTACGCGTCGTCGTGCGCGGCCGCGAGGTCTCGAAGGACGAGCGCAAGCCGCTCTCCCTGACCTTCGTGGTCGACACGTCGGGCTCGATGCAGAAGGAGAACCGCATGGAGCTCGTGAAGCACGCCATGCGTCTTCTATCAGGGGAGCTCGACAACAACGACTCGCTCGCGATCGTCGCGTTCTCGTCGGAGGCGCGCCTGGTGCTCCCGATGACCTCCATCGCGAACCGCAGCGTGATCGAGAGCGCGATCCAGGGACTCTCGGCGAACGGCAGTACGAACGCGGAGGCGGGGCTGAAGCTCGGCTACGCGCTGGCGCATGCCGCGCTGCACCCGAACGCCAACAACCGCGTGGTCCTGCTCTCGGACGGCGTCGCGAACGTCGGCCAGACCGATCAGGACAAGATCTGCGCGGAGGTCGCGAAGCACCGCGAGGCCGGCATCTACCTCAACACGATCGGCGTCGGGCTCGGGAACCACAACGACACGTTCCTCGAGCAGCTCGCGAACAAGGGCGACGGGCTCTGCAACTACGTCGACGGCGAGCGCGAGGCGCGCCGGGCGATCGTGGACAACTTCACCGGGGCCTTCGAGCCGATCGCGCGCGACGTGAAGATCCAGGTCGAGTTCGATCCGGCCCAGGTCGAGCGCTACCGCCTGCTCGGCTACGAGAACCGGGCCGTGCGCGACCAGGACTTCCGCAACGACGCGGTCGACGCGGGCGAGGTCGGTGCGGGGCACCAGGTGACCGCGCTCTACGAGCTCGTACGGGTTCCGGCGTCCAGCTCGACGACGCCCCTCGCGACCGCGCGGCTGCGCTTCAAGCCGCCGCACGGCGCCGAAGTCGCGGATCCCGAGAAGGCGACCGAGATCGCCCACGGGATCCTGGCGAGCCAGGCGGCCGGCAGCTTCGAGGCGACCTCCGCCGGCTATCGCCGCGCGGTGCTCGTCGCGCAGTTCGCCGAGTTCCTGCGCCGCAGCGTGCACTGCCGCAACGACTCGCTGGACGAGCTGATCGCCGAGTCGAAGAAGCTCGAGGGCGAGCTGGCCGACGCGGACTTCAGCGAGTTCGTCTCGCTCCTCGAACAGAGCCGTCACCTCGTTCTCCAGAGCCTGCCGAAGTACGACGAGCTCTCACGGGCCATCGACGCCTTGCGCGAGCGCGAGATCCTGCTCGCCCGCTACGAGGCGGCTCTCGACGAGGAGGCCGCGCGCCAGAAGCTCGAGGACACGGAGTTCCTGCAGCGGATCGAGACGGAGAACCGCGAGCTGGAGGAGAAGATCCGCGAGTTGATCGAGAAGCGGTTGAAGGACGCCTCGGGCGGGACGTGGGAGGAGCGGTAGGGGGGCGTGGTGCCCCGCGGGCGCGTGTCGTACCGCGGGGTAACGAGCTCGGACGCCTGCGGTGAGTCGTGCGGGTATCTCGTCGCAGTGCCGTGCTCTCCGC
>JAJDET010000067.1 GCA_029259655.1 Planctomycetota bacterium | reverse complement strand
GTGCACGGCGTCGCGGGCGACCTCGCGGCCGCGGAGCTCGGCCAGCGCGCGGTCGTGGCCTCGGACCTCGTCGCGTTCCTGCCGGCGGCGCAGCGCGCCGACGCGGGACGCGACGCATGAGCCGCCTCCTCGCGCTCGCCGCCACGGTCCTCACGGGGCAGCTCGCGGTCGGCGAGGAGGGAGCCCTCGAGCTCGAGTGGCGCACACGAGAGCGCGCGCTCTCCCGCGTGGACGGCGCGAGGAAGCTCCCGCACGACCTCGAGGACGAGGTCTGGCGCGTGCGCGCGGCCGCAGTCGACGCGGCCCTTCGCGGGCGGCCGTATCCGCCCGACGAAGAGAAGCACGCCCTCGGCATCGCGCTGGTCGCCATGTACGACGCCCACCCCTCGGTGCGGGCGCTGGCCGTGGAAGTGCTGGCAGAGTTGCCCCCCTTCACCGGGGGAGCGGTGGAGGAGAGGGTGACCGCGCTCGCGACGGACCTCCTCCCGGAGGTGCGCATCGGGTGCGCGCGTCTCGCGGGCCGCTGGCCGCTCGTGCCCGATCCGTTGCCCGCGCTGTGCCGCGACGAGGACGGGCGCGTGCGCGACGAGGCGCGGCGCGTGCTGCTCGGTGGCCGTACGGGGACCGACGCGGCGCGGCTCCTCGAGGAGGTCGTGCGCGCGGGGGACCCGATCGCCCTGATCGACGCGCTGGACTCCGTCCGGCGCCGCGTGCACCTCGACGGCGGGCCGGCGACCGCGCTCGACGGGCCCGACGTGCCCCCAGTCGTGCGGACGTTGCTCGCCGCCGCCGCGCCCGGTGCCGACACGGCGTCCGTGCTCGCGCGCGGGTGGTTCAAGCTCTTCGAGGACGGGCGGCTGCGACCGGATGCGCTGATCGCGACAATCGGAGGGACCGCGGGCGAGGAGGTCGGCGTCGCCCTGATCGAGGAACTCCTCGCGCGCGAGGGGAGTCTCGGTCCGGGTGGACCGACCGCGGCCGCGGAGCGGCTGCTCAGGGTCGTGCGCGACGCGCTCGGGCCCGACCGCGCGTTCGAGCTCGCGCTCGTCGAACCGCTCTCGGACTCCGCGACCGTCGTCGTCCTCGACGAGCTCGGGGGCTCGCTCTCGCGCTGGGACTGGGCGCAGGGCGCGGAGCTTCTCGCACGCGACAGCCGTGTCCGTGACGCCGCGTTCGAGGCGATCGTCCGCGTATGGCGGTTGCGCCACGACCGGGATTCCGGAGACCTGCTCACGACGTTGCTCGGCGGGAGCGACCTCGCGGGTGAGACGTTTCGTCAGCTCGCGCGAGGCGAGGACGCGCGGCCCTACGCGCAGGCGCTCGCGGATTACTGGAGGAGCCAGCCGCACGACCAGAAGATGGAGCTGGTGGGCGATCTCCCGCGGACCTACCCGCTCGAGCCCTTCCGCGAGGAGCTGCTCGCGTTCAGCGAGACGGGTCCCGAGGCGCGCGGACGCGCGATCGACCTCCTCGGCCCCTTCATCGACGACCACGGCGTCTTCGACGCGCTCGAGCGCTGGCTCTCCGAGGAGCTCGACGTCGTGCGAGCCGCCGGGGAAGCGGGGGACGAGCCGCGACGCCGCGCGGCGGAGCTGCGTGTGCTGGGGATCCTGCGGACGATCGAGATGCACGACGACGCGGACGCCGTGCGGCGCGCTGCGCAGACCGCTCTGGAGCGCGGCCTCGACATCTCGACTCCGGTGGCGGAGCGAGCGGCCGTGCTGTCGAGCGAGCGCGATGGATGGACTCTCCTCTTGGTGGGGAACCCGGAGGTCGAGGCGTCGGTTCGCGTCGAGGTCGCGATCGTCTTCGCCTCGTTCGGCCTCGCCTCACCCGGCCCCGACATGTTGCTCGACCTGCTCCTGGAAGAGCTCCCGCACCAGCCCTGGGATCGGGGGGCGCGGATGGTCGAGGCGATCGGCCGGCTGTCGCCGGCGCGCGCGCGCGACTGGCTGGCCGAGCGAGCGTTCGATCGAGGGGCGCCCGTCGTGCTGCGCCGCGCGGCCCTTGCCGCGCTCGCATCGCGGGAGGAGGACGGGATCGCCGAGCTGCTCGCGAGAGTGGTCGAGCGAGCACTCGACGCGGACACGCGGCTCGACGCGATCCGGGCGCTCGCAGTGCGCGGCTCCGTCACGGGCGAGCGGCTGGCGGAGCTCTGGAGCGCGTTCGTGGCAGGCGATGCGGCAGACGTCCCGCTCGCGTTCCTCGGTGGGGACGAGCGGCGCGTGGTCCGTCTCGAGCTCTTGCTCGCGCTCGCGCGCACGGGCGTCTTCGACGATGCGCTCCTGGGCGAGGTCCTGGCCGAGCCCCACGCGCACGCGGTCGAATGGCTCGGGGCGCGGCAGCGCGGCGAGCGGATGGCGCGCGCGACCTCGGTCTGGTCGGGCGAGCTCGAGCTCGCCGGCGTTTTGATCGACGCCGGCCGCGGCACGGAGCTCCTGGAGGCATCGGGAGCCTGGTGGCGACTCGACGGACGATTCTTGCTCGCGCTCGCCCACCGCGCGTCCCGCACCCGGAGCGTGGAGTCACTCGCCGTCGCCCGGCGCCTGGTCCGGGCCGCGCGAATCGCGCTCGCGGGCGAGCCGGTCGTGGAGCTCGAGGTCAGGTCGCTGGTCCTCGCCGCCGACCTCGCGCTCGCCGCCGAGGAGTGGGAAGAGCTCGGCGTCCTGGCCGAGGCCCTGACGCGCGGTTGGCGCGAGCGTCGGTTCTCCGACTCGTCGTGGCAGGCGGGGTTGGACCGGATCGATCGGCGCGCCGAACGCGATCCTCCCTCGAGAGTGCACGCGCTCGCGGCCTACGCGCGAGCGCGCTCGATGCTCGACGAGGGGCGAGAGGAGGAGGCCGCGCGGTGGCTCGCGGTGATGGAGGGGCGCGTGGGGTTCTCCGCGACCGCTGCGCGGGAAGCGGGGGAGCTGCGAGGGCTGCTGGGGGACTGAGGGTTCTCGACGCCGGGCAGGGGCACGGGCTCGAGAGAGACTGGAAGGGGCGGGAAACGTAGAGTGGGATGCATGACCGCCCTCGAGCTCTCCATTCCCGAAGGTGCGATCGAGACGCTGGACGACGAAACCGGCTTCGTCTCCCTCGTCGACCGGATGCGGGAGGATCCGGCGCTGAAGGTCGTCAACTCGGCGCGCATCTCCTACGAGAAGCTGAAGTCCGGGTTCGACGAGAAGGACCAGAAGCTCTGCGGCTACCTGTGGAAGCACGGGCACACGTCGCCCTACCGGCACTCCTTCTTCACGTTCCACTGGAAGGCGCCGCTGTTCGTCTTCCGCCAGGCGTTCAAGTACCAGGTGGGGAGCACGTGGCGGACGTACGAGGTCGAAGGACACACGGTCGAGGTCGAGGTGTTCGACGTGCTCTACGACACGGACAAGGGTTGCTCCTGGAACGAGGTCTCGGGGCGCTACGTCAAGTGGAGTCCGGAGTTCTACGTTCCGCAGACGATGCGGTCGAACCCCCCGCACGGGAGCAAGCAGGCGTCCGTCGATCTCCCGTCGGACTTCGACCACGCGGGTGAGCGCGAGCAGATGCTCGCCGAGTGTCACGCGGCCTTCGAGCGCTACGAGACGCGCATCGAGCGCGGCGTGGCGAAGGAGATCGCGCGGACGGTCCTGCCCCAGAACCTCTACAGCCAGGCGTACTGGACCGTTTCCCTCCAGGGTGTCCTCCACTTCCTCGAGCAACGGCTGGCCTCCGACGCGCAGTTCGAGATTCGCCGCTACGCCGAAGCCGTCTTCGCGCTCGTCGCGGACGACCTCGATCGGATCGGGGTCACCCGGGAGTCGATCGTCGCGGGCCACTGACCCCGCCGTTGCGATGGGAGCTCGTGAACCGTCGGCGGTGTGGTCCGTTGCGTGCCGCGTGTTCGCGATCGCGGTGTTGTCCCTGACCATGGGCGCGCAGGAGCCCGGCCCCGAGCCCCGGGCCGTGCTCGAGGTCGCGCTCGCCGAGAACGGCGTCCGCCTGGAGCTCGAAGAACAGCGGGTCTCTTTCCGCGCCCACGTGCTCGTGCGCGAGGAGCTGCTCGAGTACCTGCTCGTGGGGCCTGGCGGGTCGGCGCACGAGAGCCTGTTCGCCACCGAGGCCGCGCCGAGCCTCCTGAACACCGCCCTCCTCGCGCTGGGCCTCGAGCCCGGGTCCAACGCGACCTGGCTCGAACGCGACCCGCGACCCAGCGAGGAAGAGCTGCGGGCCGGAGTCTTGCCGTGGGACGTCTCGCTGCCGGAGGGCGACGGCATCTTCCTCCACGCGCTCTGGAAGGAGGGAGACGAGGTCTACTTCTTCCGCGTCGAGGATCTGCTGCGCAACCTGGCCACGGGGCGCACCATGCGGCGTCACCCCTGGGTCTACCTCGGCTCGCGCTTCGAGGCCGTCAAGGAGGGCGCGGAGGAGGTGTTCGTCGCGGATCGCGAGCAGAACCTCGTCAACGTGGCGTTCTTCGGCAAGGCGAACACGTTGATCACCGCGGCGCTCCCGATCTGCGTGGACCAGACGATCTGGGTCGGGAACTCGTGGCTCCTGCCCGAGCGCGGCTGGCCGGTCGTGCTGGTCGCTTCGCGTCGCCCGCTCGCCGCACCACCCGACTCCCTCGTCGCAGGGCTCGAGGACGGCTCGCCCGGAGAGGACGAGCGATGAGCGCGAGCCCCGCTCGAACGGTCGCGGAGGTCGTGGCCCACGTGCACAGGGGGCTCGTCGCCGTGCGCACGACGGAAGCCGTCCTGTTCGGTATCGGGGCGCTCCTCACGACGGTCGCGTCCGCCCTGCTCTCGGGCGGTCGGCTCGCGAACGGTCAGGCATGGGTCGCCGGCTCGGTCTGCGCCGTCCTCGTCGCGGTGAGCTTCCTTCGCGCGCACAGGACGAACGCTCGCGAGACCGCGTCCGTGCTCGATGGCGAGCTCGGCTTCGCTGGCGCGCTGGTGACGGCCTACGAGGTCGGGCGCCCCGGGTCGCGGAACCATCTCGAGGGTCTCCTCGAAGCCCGCGTGTCCGGGCGACTCTCCGTACGCCGCGCGCTGCGCGCGGCCCTGCCGCTCTCCGCGCTGCCGATCCTCGCGCCCTTCGCGGGCGCGGCCCTGCTCGGGCTCGCTCGCGACGCGACGACCGAGACGCCGGTCGACCCGGCGCTGGCGGAGCTCTCGCTCGCCCTCGAGAGGGGACTCGCGCGCACGGGCGAGCAGTCGCTCGAGACGCTCGAGTCCGGACGCGCCGACGAGCTCGGTCCCGATGCCGTCGATGTTCCCACCGAGCTCGGCGAGCTGGCGCGCGCCGCGGCGAAGCTCGAAGACCCGGCCCTCGACGTCCTCGAGGAAGGGGGCGTGGAAAGAGAGCTCGCGCGGATCCAGCGCAGGCTCGAGGAGCTGAGCCGGGTCGTCTCGCCCGGGACCGAGGTGGAGCGCGGCCTGCACGAGGCGCAGACACTGGTCGACGCGGCAAGAATGCGCCTCGGAACCTCGGAGGACGGCGAGACGTTCGCACAGGGGGGCGGCGGACCGATGGATACCGTGCCCGGTGACGTGAACAACGGGGCACCTGCCCTGCAACCGACCTTGAGGGCCGCCGCGACCGCGCATCCCGGGGAGTTCGACCCGGTGGTGTCGGCGTGGGTGGCGAGGCGCAAGGCGCGCCGGGAGCACCCGTGAGCGGAGTCGAGGCGAGACGTGTCGGTTTGTGGCTGGTGGGAGCGCGCGGCTCGATCTCCACCTGCGTCGTCTACGGCCTCGCCGGCCTGCGCGAGGGCTGGATCGACTCGGTCGGGTTGATCACGGACCGCGAGCCCCTGGACCGGCTCGACCTCGTCGGCTGGGACGAGCTGATCGTCGGCGGGCACGACGTGTGCCGGCGCGACCTGACGCGGTCCGCGGGCGAGCTCGTTCGCGGTCGAGTCCTGCCGGCCGAGCTCGTGGCCGCTGCGGCCCCCGAGGCGGCGGCCTACGAGGCGCGGATCCGACCGGGTGTGCTGGACGAGGCGGAGGTCGGCGTCCCCGACCTGCTCGCCGAATCGGCGCGTCTGGGCGCAGCATCGACGCGCGAACAGATCGAGGTCGTCCGTGGCGACATCGAGGCCTTCCGCGAGGAGTACGAGCTGGACCGGGTGATCGTCGTGAACGTCTCGAGCACCGAGGTGGCTCACGAACCGCGGCCGGAATGGGAGAGCCTGGCGGAGCTCGAGCGCGCGCTGGACGCCGGTGGTCGCCTGCCCGCCTCGTGCGTCTACGCCTACGCGGCTCTCTCCGCGGGATGCCCGCACGTGAACTTCACACCGAACCTGGGCGCATCCCTGCCGGCCCTCTGTGAGCTCGCCCACGAGCGGGGAGTTCCGCACTGCGGCAGCGACGGCAAGACCGGCGAGACGCTGGTGAAGACCGCGCTCGCACCCATGTTCCGGGCCCGCGCGCTGCGCGTGCTCGCCTGGCAGGGCTACAACATGCTCGGCAATCGAGACGGCGCGGTCCTCTCCGACCCCGTCCACCGGGCCGCGAAGATCGAGAACAAGGACACGGCGTTGCGCGCGATCCTCGCCGACGACGAGATGCACACGCACGTCGGCATCGACTACGTGCCCTCCCTGGGGGACTGGAAGACGGCCTGGGACTTCGTCCACTTCGAGGGCTTTCTCGGCGTCAAGATGAGCCTGCAGTTCACCTGGCAAGGGAGCGATTCCGCACTCGCGGCGCCGCTGGTGCTCGACCTGGTCCGGCTCGCGGACCTGGCGGCGCGACGGCGAGAAGGCGGCCTGCTCGCGCACACGGGCGTGTTCTTCAAGTCGCCCATGGCCGGGGAGGAACACGAGCTCTCCGCACAGCTCGCCGCGCTCTGGGCCTACGCCGAGCGCGTCGTCGCGGAGTCCTGACTGTTTTTCCGGGTTTCCGAGCGGGTCGAGGGGGCTGGCGGCATCTGAGAGGTTGGAGATACGAAAAAATAGCCCTCTCGAGTTGCCGTAGCCCGCGGCGGAATCGGCGACTAGAGGTCACCGGGTCACCCCCCCTTCAGGAGCTTCCTCATGTCCATGTGGCGATTGACGGCGACCGTTCTGGTCCTCCTCGCCGGCACCGCCCTGGCGGTGGCGGCCTACCTCGATACTCAGCGGGGTACCGTGGCCCAGGACCTGGGGACGATCCTCGAGCTGGGCCCGGTGGGACCCATGCCGCGCCCGGTCCGGGTCCCCGAGACCGCGCGCGATCGAAACCACCCGCGGATCGGCGCCTTCTCCGCGCGGCCGATCCCCGCAGCTGCCCGTCAACGAGTGGACGAGGCGCTCGACGTGGCCCCCCTGGTGCGAGCCGCGCTCGAGGACTGCGAGCCGGTCCCGGCCGCCTCGGCCTGGATCCCTGAGGATCTTCCGGCCGAACCCGTCAACTGACGGAACTCGTTTTCGATCAAGGGCTTGCGGGAGTGGCGCCCTGGATCGTGTCCCGCAGAAGGGAGGCCGAGACCGCCCCGGGGCGGATTCGCCACGTAGGGCGTTGACTCCAGGGGGATAGAGTAATGTACTGAATCTCAGGAGCACGTTAGCGCTGCGGACGGAGGGTGATTCGAGGTTCGCAACGCTGTGCCCAGTCCAACTGAGGTGAGGTGGACTGCTGCCCGGGTCCCCGCTTGCGGGGGTCCGGGCTCTCCTCGTTTAAGGGGCCACGTGGACGGAAAGACGAGACGTTCCTCGGACGCGAGAGGGGGGGATAGGCGCGCGCCGGCGCGTCTCCAGACCTCGACCCTGTGGTACCACCCGACCCAGCAGCTCTCGCCGGGCGCGGAGAGGGCGAGCGGAGATCCACGTTTCGAGGGCCGGACGCCGGCCTTCGTGATCTGGAACCTGCTCGAGCGCTACACGCGCGAGGGCGATCTCGTGGTCGACCCGTTCTGCGGCGGGGGGACGACCCTCGACGTCGCGCGCGACCTCTCACGGCGCGCGCTCGGATACGACCTCGCCCCGACGCGTGAGGACGTCTTTCGCGCCGATGCGCGGGATCTGCCCCTCGAGGACGGCAAGGCGGACTTCGTCTTCATGGATCCGCCGTACTCCACGCACATCGACTACTCGGACTCCCCGGCCTGCATCGGGAAGCTCCCCGCCCACGAGCCGGCTTACTTCGAGGCGCTGGCCCTCGTCTTCGCGGAAGTGGAGCGCGTGCTGCGCGACCGCCGGTATCTGGCGCTCTACGTGTCCGACTCCTACGACAAGAAGAAGGGCTTCACGGCGATCGGAGCGCGCTGCTTCGAGCTCCTGGCCGAGCGGTTCCGTCCGATCGAGCACGTGGCCGTGGTGCGCGGCAATCGCAAGCTCGAGCAGCCGCGCTTCCACCGCGCTGCCGCCGAGGGGAACTTCTTCCTGCGGGGCTTCAATCACCTGCTGATCTTCAAGAAGGAGCGGGCCTGACCGCGGATCCGCGGCTTCCGTCTATCCTCCGGGCGTGCAGCTCCTCGTCCCCGTCTACATCGGGAGCTTCGTCCTCCTCACGCTGTGGGGGATCCACACGGAGACTGCGCTCGGGGTTCCGCGCTGGAAGGTCGCGCTGGGGGCGATCGCGGCCGGCGTCGGGGCGGCCGGCATGATCTTCTTCTGGCGCGACGCCGTGACCCCCGAGCTCTCGACCCTCTGGAAGGGGGTTTTCCCCGCGCTCGTCGTGCAGAGCGTGATCGACGGGGCCTGGGACCTGCGGCACGGTCTCGGGAAGATGGATCCCGACGGCGAGCTGCGGGGCGACGGCGGACGGACCCTGGTCGTCGTCTCCTTCGCGGCGGGCATCCTCGTGCTCGCGCCCTACCTCTACATCAACTACCGCGTCGCGTTCGGATAGCACCGCGCCCGGCGTGGCCGTATCCTGCGCCGCCGCATGACGAGCGCGAGAGAGAGGCTCGGGTCGCACTGGCGCGCCGTGGAGGCCGGCGCGCTCGTCGGGGGAGCGGCGGGCCTGGCGCAGGCGCTCGCGGGTCACGAGGGGGTCGCCGCGCTGCCCGCGCAGCACCAGGTGAACTTCGTCTTCGCGACGTGGACCGCCTGGACGGTGGTCGGAGCGCTGGCGGCAGGCGCGTACGACCTCGTGCGCCGGATCGGCCCACGTGCTGGGCGGTCGGTCTGGCCCGGCTGGATCGCGCTGACCTTGTTCCTCGCCGTCGAGGTGGGGATGGGGACCTTCGACCTCGAGTCGGGCGCCGCTCTGGTCGCGCTCGTGGGGACTGCGATCGTGGTCGTCGCCGCGTTGCATCGGGCGGCGGTCTCCGTGCCGATGCTCCTGGACCCTGTCCTGTGGACGATGGTCGGTCTCTGGCTGGCAGGCTTCTTCGGCTCGAAGGTGCGCGGCACGTCGTCGGCCGCGCACGGGGTCGCCGACTCCCCGGAGCGCTGGCTCCCCATCGCCGTGGTGTTCCTGCTCTTCCTCAGGTGCATCCCGGCCTTCCGGCGGGGACGAGGCGTGGTCCGGCTCGCCCTCTTCGTCTCGTTCGCACTGCCCTTGTACCTCGTGGGAGCGCTCCCGCCGGCCGGCGCCCAGAGCGCATCGGCCGACCCGAACCTGCTGCTCGTGACAGTGGACACGCTCCGCGCCGACGCCGTGCGCTGCTACGGCGCGGACGAGGCGGACACGCCCGCGCTCGACCGCCTCGCGGACCAGGGGGTCCTCTTCGAGGACGCGCAGAGCCCGATCCCGATGACCTATCCGGCACACACGAGCCTCTTGTCGGGCGTGTACCCGGGGAACCACGGGGTCCTCAACAACATGCCCTGGCCGATCGCGGAGGGGATCCGGACTCTGCCCGAGTTGTTCGCACGGCGTGGATACCGGACGGCTGCATTCGTGAGCGGGTTCACGCTGAAGCGCGACGCGGCGCGGCTGCACCAGCGCTTCCAGGTCTACGACGACACCTTCGGGCCTCTGCGCGTGGTTCCCGATCGCTTCGTCGACTCGGGCGTCGTGCAGCTCGCGCGGCGCGTGGGCGACCTGATGGGGCTGAAGCTGCGCCGGTTCCGCTACGGCGGCGACCGTCCGGCCGAGCGCTGCGTCGCGTCGGCCCTCGAGTGGCTCGAGGGATCGAGCGGGCCCTTCTTCCTCTGGGTTCACCTGTTTGATCCCCACCTGCCCTACGAACCGCCGACCGAGCACGCGCGCCGGCACGACCCGGACTACCGCGGAAACCTGACCGGAAGCTGGTATCGCGTCCCGCCGGAGCGGAAGAGCGAGGTGGTCGCGACGGAGGCCGACGCCGAGCACCTGCGCGCACTCTATCGCGGCGAGGTGAGTCATGCCGACGAGCAAGTGGGCGTGCTGCTCGACGCGCTCGACGCCTCGGGGCGGGGTGACGACACGGTCGTCGTCGTGACGTCCGACCACGGCGAGAGCCTCGGCGAGCACGACTACTGGTTCGACCACAGCTACTTCCTGTACGAGACCTGCACGCGCGTCCCGCTCGTCGTTCGCTTGCCCGAGCGCTTCGCCGCACAGGGTCGCCCTCCGGGCTCGCGCGTCACCGAGCCAGTGCGGCTGATCGACCTCTTCCCGACGGTCGTCGACCTCTTCGAGCTGGACGCGGCCGATCACGAGGTCGACGGCACGTCGCTCCTCCCGCTCCTGGCCGGTGCGGATTCCGGCTCCGGACTCTCCTACTCGGTCACCTACGACTTTCGCGTGGACCGACTGCGGTACCTGCTGTCCGTGCGTGACGGGCGCTACAAGTACGTGCGCACCGCCGCCCACTGGGACGACCTGTGGCGCGTGCCGGAGCAGGAGCAGCTCTTCGACCTGGTTCGCGACCCCGGCGAGACCCTCGACGCGTCGCGCGAAGCCCCCCAGGCGCTCCAGCGCATGCGCAGGCTCGCCGCTCTCTACTGGTCCGACTGGGCTCCGCGCGATCCGGCCGCGGCCGGCGAGCTCAGCGCCGAGAACCGCGAGCGGCTCGAAGACATCGGCTACTGAGAGTCGCTGCCGGCTTCGTCGTCACCGGGGACGTCGAGCGCCTCGAAGAACTCCCCCGTGGAAGGGTCCAGCGTCTCCTCGTCCTCGACCGGGGCCGGGGGCTTGAGGAGCTCGTCCATCCGCTTCGTGAAGTTCGACTGCTTCCAGGTCGGGAACGAGTAGGCCCAGGGGGTCATCTTCTCGTTGAGCGCGAGGATCTCGGCCTTCACGACCTCGGGGTCGGGCAGATCGTCGTCCTCCTCCGCCTCGTCGCCTTCGTGGTCGTGTCCCGCGTGGTCGTGCTCGTCGTCGTGGCCTTCGTCCTCGGCCTCCACGCCGTCCTCGGGCTCGTCCTCCGGCAGCGGCGCCGGAACGGGCGGGTCCTCGTACCGGCTCTCGAAGGTCACCCACGTCCGGTCGCCGTCCTCGGCGATGCGCGCCATGACGACGACGCCCTCCCAGGTGCGGATCTCGGCCGTCGCCACGGGGAGGCTCTCGAGGTCGAGCTCGCCGACGGGGCGGACCTCCTCGAAGCGCAGGTAGCTGAGGGCCGAGCCCATGCTGTTCGCGATCGTCTCCGCGGTCAGCTCGCGGCCCTCGGGGATGCTCGACACGCTGAAGTTCGCGTCGTCCGGGCGGTCCTTGTGGACGTCGAGAACCTCGCCGTCGGCGTGCGTGACGGTCACTCGCGCCACGCGGTCGGCCGTGACGTTCGCGATCTGCTTGTCCATCCAGGCCGTGGCGTTGCTCTTGAGGTTCAGCGAGCCCTTCAAGAGCCAGGACTGATCTTCGCCGGTGCGGCGCGCGTACAGCTTGGGGTTGCGGCCGGGCTTCGCGGTTCCGGCGATGAAAGACGCGAGCACGCCGCCCGCATCGTCCTTCAAGACGACCATCGTCGAGCTCTCCACGGCGTCCGTGGGATCGCTGACGCCGAGCTCGGCATGGCGCGCCGGATCCGCGGTCTTCGCCTCGACGATCTCGAGGTCACTGATCGCCATGAGGGCTTCCTTCACGGGCTTGAACTCCGCGGGGTAGCCGCCGACTTCCTCGATGCCCCACTCCTCGCCGCTCTTGATCGCCGTGATCGTCTCGCCGCCCTGGCTGACCTCGATCCGCGCGATGTCGTTGATGCGATCGCGGAGCCCCTCGAAGAAGCGCTCGCCGGAACCCTCCGCGGGTGCCGCGGACGTTCCCGGCTTCCGCGCCTGCATGGCTGCGAATACGACGACGACGGTCAGTGCCGCGAGGACGATCAGATTCTTCTGCTTCATCGGTCGAGCTGTCCGGTTCGGGAATTACGCGATCTCGCGGCGCTTCGTGCGGAGGATTCCGAAGGCGAGTGCCCCGAGGCTGAACAGGAGCGGAACTGCCGCGATGTGGACTACCTTGAGGAACATGCCGAGGTTCTCGATCTCCTTGCGCATCTCGTGCTGGACGGCGCGCAGCTCTCTGCGCGTCTCGAGGCGTTCGTCGCGCAGCTTCTCGAGCTCGACCTGCTGGTCGGCGGAGAGGATCAGGCTGCTCTCCTCGGCGCGCTCGCCCTGGAGCTCGGCGAGGCGGCGCTCGGTCTCGTTGATCTTGTCCTGCAGGTCCTGGACACGACGCAGCGTGTTCTGTTCCGCGGCCGTGCGGATCTCGTCGACGCGGCTGAAGGGACGCTCGAACTTCATCCGCCCGCGGATGCTGATCAGGTCGTCGCTGCCGGACAGCGTGTCGACGCAGTTGATGACGAAGTCGCAGTTGTCCGCAGTCTTGCGATAGCCGAGGAACATCGGCCCGAGCTGCTGGCGCTGGAGCCAGTACCGCTCGTGCAGGAGGTCGACGTCGGCCACGACGACCACGTTGATGTCGCCCGCCGAGGCCTCCTCGTGGAGCGGGTCCATTCCACCCGAGCCCTCGACCTCCTCGGCCGGCGGCTCCTCGTCCTTGGGAATGTTGGGTCGCCCGCCGGGGAACGCCGTCCGCGAACGACCGGTCACCCGTGC
Source organism: Planctomycetota bacterium (assembly GCA_029259655.1). Taxonomy (GTDB): domain Bacteria; phylum Planctomycetota; class UBA1135; order UBA1135; genus OFTM220. Next base: position 6,044 of record JAJDET010000067.1, on the reverse strand, counting down.
GGCGAGCATGAACTCCTGGTCCTCGGGGACGAAGTTGCGCAGTAGATCCAGCGGGTTCGGCTCGAACTGGACCTGGCCGCGGTCGATCTGCATCGCGTCGCGCGAGGTCGTGATGAGCGGCGTCACGACGAGCTCGGTGTCCTCGACCTCTTCCAGGATTCCGGCCGTCGGCATGAGGATCCGGTTGAGCAGGCTCACCACCGGCTCGTCGGCGTTGCAGTTCTCGCCGTCGAGACTGAGGTAGGCAACGTAGTCGACGCCCTGGCCGCCGACCGTGACGGGGGTCGAGCGCGAGCGGTCGGCGGCGACCCTGCCGTCGGGAAGCCGCAGGCCCCAGGCCTCGAGCAAGGGGTCGAGCTCCGAGTGCCGCTGGTAGGACATCACCGCCATGCGGTCGTTCGGGTTCGGCGGCGAATCTTCCTGCGACCAGGGGTCGACGAAGGCCATCACGCGCCCGCCGCCCAGAACGAACTGGTCGATGGCGTACTTCGTCATGTCCGTGAACTGCTTCGGGTGGATGACGAGGAGCACGTCGATCTCCTCGGGCACGTTCCGGACGTGCTCACCCAGCATGCGCACCTCGAACGACTCCTGGAGCTGGCTCAGGACCGCCCACGGGGGCGTGCCCTGCTGGCCGAGCATCGGGTTGCCCGGCTGCCCCTCCAGGTCGAGGGAGGTGAGGATCCCGACCGCGGCGCGCTCGGGGTTCGCCAGGCCGTAGATCAGCTTGGTGATGTCGTGCTCGAGCAGGGGTTCCGTCGAGGGGTCGAAGAAGGGGATCGCGGCCTCGTCGTCGGTGGAGTTCGTGCCGGCGAGCCCGAGGTAGATCTTCTCGTTGCCGCTGACGGGGATCCCCGCGACTCCGGCGGCCACGGCGTCGTCCTCCGCCTCCGAGAAGGGCTCGGGATCGACCATGGTGAGCGTCACCATGCCCTTCGAGAGGAGCTTGTACTCCTCGAGCAGCTCGCGGACGCGCGTCCCGTAGGTCTTCACCTGGGGCACGTCGTTCGCGACTCCTTCCGAGTAGTAGAAGGTCAGGCTGACCGGCTCCTCGAGCTTGGCCAGGATGTTCCGCGTGCCTTCGGAGAGGGAGTAGAGACCGTTCTCGGTCAGATCCACCCGTGCGGAGCGCAGCGTCGCCGACGCGAGCACGTTGACCGCCAGGAAGAGCACGAGAGCGATCGAGAACCCGACGAGGTACGTCTTCTTCTTGTCCATGGTGCCGTTCCTCAGCTCGCCTTCTTGATGTCCAGGACGAGCGCGTTCGCGAACAGGAAGAACACGATCAGCGAGGCGAAGAACACACCGTCGCGGATGTCGATGACGCCCTTGGTGATCGCCTCGAAGTGCGCCCAGAAGCTGATCCCGGCGACGGCGTCGAGCATCGCGGCCGGCATCCAGCCGCTGAGCATGCTCATGACCGGCGGCAGAGCCGTGAGCATGAAGAGGAAGCAGACGACCACGCTCACGACGAACGCGATCACCTGGTTCTTGGTGATGGACGAGACGAACGAGCCGACGGCGAGGAACCCGCCGCCCAGGAGCGCACCGCCGATGTAGCTCGCTGCGATGACGCCGTTGTCGGGCGTCCCCAGGTAGTTGACCGTGAGCCACATCGGGAAGGTGAGCGCGAGCGCGAGGACCGCGAATGCCCAGGCCGCGAAGAACTTGCCCAGCACGGCCTGCCACATCGTGATCGGCAGCGTGAAGAGGAGCTCGATGGTGCCCTGCTTGCGCTCCTCGGCCCACAGGCGCATCGAGATGGCGGGGATCAGGAACAGGAAGAGCCAGGGCAGGAACTGGAAGAACGGGCGGAGGTCGGCCTGCCCCCGCTCGTAGAAGCTCCCCAGGTTGAAGGTGAAGAGCCCCGCGAGGAACAGGAACACGGCGATGAATACGTAGGCGACGGGAGTCGCGAAGTAGCCCGAGAGCTCGCGCTTGAAGATGCTGATCGTGTTCTTCATGCGGGCACCTCTTCCTTCTCGTCGGACGTCTGGGATCCGGACGCCGCGTTCACGGGCTGGACCACGTCGGTCGTCTCCACGTCGCTCTTGGTCATCATTCGGAAGACGTCGTCGAGGCGGCCGCGCTCGACGGAGAGCTCGTCGAGCTTCCAGCCGTTCTCGCGGATGCACTCGCTGACGGACGCGACGAGGTTCTCACCGCCCTTCGGGATCACCCGGAATCCGTGGTTCCCGTTCGAGTGCACCTTCTCCTCCACGGAAGCCACCCCCGTGATGCTCCGCAGCCGTTCGACCACGCCGCCGGGGGCGTTGCTCAGGCTGAGGCGAACGGTGTTGTGGAAGCGCGACCGCGCCTCGAGCTCCTCGGGCGTGCCGTCGACGACGATCTTGCCGCGGTCGATGATGATCGCACGCGTGCAGACCGCCTCGACCTCTTCGAGGATGTGCGTCGAGAGCAGGATGGCCTTCTCCGATGCCATCTGCTGGATCAGCGAGCGGACTTCTGCCTTCTGGTTGGGGTCCAGCCCGTCGGTCGGCTCGTCGAGCACCAGCACCTCGGGGTCGTGGAGGATCGCCAGCGCGAGGCCGACCCGGCGCTTGTAGCCCTTCGACAAGGTCTCGATGGGCTGGCGCAGGACGTTCGCCACGTGGACCTTCTCGACGACGTCCGCGATGCGGTCCGCCTGCTCCGCTCCGTAGAGGCCTCGGATCTGGGCCACGAAGGCGAACAACCCCTCCGGTGTCATGTCGGGGTAGAGCGGCGCTCCCTCGGGGAGGTAGCCGATCCGCTTCTGCGCCTGGATCGTTTCCTCGAGGACGTTGTGTCCACAGACCTTCATCTCGCCGCCGGACGGCGTGAGGAACCCCGTGACCATCTTCATGGTCGTGGACTTCCCGGCCCCGTTCGGGCCGAGGAAGCCGAGCACCTCTCCGCGGCGGACGGAGAACGAGATCCCGTCCACGGCGGTCAAGGAGCCGAAGTGCTTCGACAGGTTCGTTATCTCGATCAGCGTGTCCATGATTCTCGATCTGGAGTGCCGGAGGGGGCGGGGCGAGCGAGGGCCACCGCCCGGAATCTCCCGGTCGGGCTGCGGGGCTCCGGGGGGTGGCCCGGAGCGCCGGAAGGGGCAGAGATTGAAGCGCCGGGCCTGAGAAGTCGCAAGGCGCCTCTCCTCCGGCCCGGGGCCGGGCCGGTACGGAAGCCTCCTGTGGGCGTTGGCGTCCAGCCATGTTCACCTAAACGAATGTTCAGGTCGCGGGTCCGGGGCAGGATCCTAGAATCCGCGCCCTCATTTCCCCGCAACCCCCCAGCAATCCAATGTTCACGACCTGTGCTGTCCTCCTGCTCGCCTCCGCCCCCCCGGTGGAGCCGGTCTCCCCCGCACCCGTTGTCGAGGCTGACCCCCTCACGGCTCCGGTCGCGGAACCTCCGGCGTCCCTCGCCGCCCCCCTCTACCGCGCTCAGGACGAGCCCGACGAGGACTGGCACGGCACGGTCGGGCTGGGCGCGACGATCACCAGCGGTAACTCCGACATCGTCACGGCCTCGGCGTCCGCCGGTGGGAAGAAGGAGTGGGATTCGAACCGAGTGACCCTCAAGGGCAGCTGGAGCTTCGCCCAGCAGGAAGACACCACCACCGGCGGCACGGACGTCACGCAGCGCCAGTGGCGCGGCATGGCCAAGTACGACCGGTTCTTCGACGAGAGGGACTACGGGTTCGGCTCCCTGACCCTGGAGAACGACGACATCGCCTTCCTCAACCTGCGGTCGATCTACTCGGTCGGCGTCGGTCGCAAGTTCAAGAACGAGGAAGACCTGAAGCTGGACGGCGAGGTGGGTCTTGCCTTCGTCGACGAGAACTACGTCGGCAAGGCCGCCGACGACGAGTACTTCGCTCTGCGACTGGCCTCGGACCTGGACTACCAGGTCAGCGAGAACACCAAGTTCCTGCAGACCGCCGAGCTGTACCCGAGCCTCGATTTCAGCGAGTTCAACTCGATCGTCGACTCGCGCCTCAAGATCAACATGACGGACGCGACGTACATGCAGATCCAGTGGATCACCAAGTACAACAACAACGCGCCGCCCGGTACCGGCAGTACCGACAACCTCTGGATCCTCTCGCTCGGCTGGGAGTACTAGCGGACCGAGCGCCGGTACGGAGCCGCGACACTTTGCAGCAGATTCGCCCGTCAGCGATTTCGAGAGTGCAGTGCTGCTGGCGGGCGAATCTGCTGCAAAGTGTCGCGGCTCCGTACCGGCGGTACCGGCGCGCTCAGATGCCCATCACGTGGAAGCCGGCATCCACGTAGATCGTCGTCCCCGTGATCCCGCTCGACATCGGGCCCGCGAGGAACGAGCACACCGACCCGACCTCCTCGGCCGTGATGTTGCGCTTCAGCGGTGACTTCTTCGCGATGTGATCGAGGATCTCCGAGAAGCCCTGGACGCCGGAGGCGGAGAGCGTGCGGATCGGGCCCGCGGAGATCGCGTTGACGCGGATTCCGCGCGGCCCCAGGTCGGCCGCGAGGTAGCGGACGCTGGCCTCGAGGGCCGCCTTCGCGATCCCCATCACGTTGTAGTTCTCGACGACGCGCTCCGACCCGATGTAGGTCAGCGTGACGATGGAGCCCTGGCGGCCTTCCATCAGTGCCAGAGAGCGTCGCGCGACCGCGGTCAACGAGTAAGCCGACACCTCGTGGGAGAGCATGTAGCCCTCCTTCGTGGTGTGATAGAAGTCGCCCTGGAGCTCCTCCCTCGGCGCGAAGGCCACGGCGTGCACGACCGTGTCCAGGTAGCCGAACTCCTCCCCGATCCGCTCGAAAGCGGCGTCGATCTCGGCGGGCTTCGTGACGTCACAGGGCAGGACCAGTGAGCCCTCGATCTCCTCCGCCAGGCTGCGCACGGACTTCTCGAGCCGCTCACCCGCATAGGTGAACGCGAGTCGCATGCCCTGGTCCGCGAGCGCCCGGGCGCACGCCCAGGCGATCGAGCGCTTGTTGGCGACCCCGAGGATCACGCCCGTCTTGTTCGCTAGGAATCCACTCACGTCGACCTCCGGGATGCGAGACCTCGCCCCGCGCCTTCGGCGCGCGCGAGCAGGAGGCCGGGATGGTAGGGGCCATCGAGGTCCCGGACAACGGAGGGCGCCGCCGTCGCGCGTTTCGGGGAATCGGGCGTCTCGATCGGGTCGCGAGCGGTGCAATCGGACCCCCGATCGGCCGGCAAGGGCCCGAGAAGCCCCCTGTCGGCCGCTGGGTCGCCCGCTCCCCCGACCCTCCCGGAAGCGGACCTAGACTGGCCCCGGTCGCGAGGCGCGGCCAAGGAGGACCCTTCTCATGGAGAAGATTCGAGATCGCAGTGCGGCGTCCGGTGCCGCGAGTATCGGGTCGGGCGCCACCCCCGCAATCCGCCCGGAAGGCCGTGCACCCGCGCTCCTTCGCGGAACGCCGCGTGAGGTTCTGGCCAGGATCTCCGAGGGAGACCCGCTCGAGGTTCGGCCTCGAGTCGCGCGCGTCCTGGCCCGGGAGGCGCTCCTCCTGGACGCCGATCGCGTGCACCTGCGGGCACTCGTGCACACTGCGCGCGCGGCGGCTCTCGCACGAGGGTCGGTCGATGCGCGACGGTCGGGAGACCTCCTGGACCGCGCGGCGGAGCGCGCCGTGCGCGAGGCGGTGCGCGAGAGCCGCGCTGCCGGATCCCGTCCCTCCGGCGGTCGCGCGCGGGACCTGTTCGAGGCCCTTGCACCGCACCTCGGGCTCGACGCTCAGGAGGCGCGCGAGGCGGCCGCGGCGTTCAACGAGTGCGATCCCGAGGACCGCCGCGCCTGCTTTGCGCTGCTCGTCGAGGGGCGATCGCTGGACGAGCTGGCCCGGGGCGGGAGCGCCACCGAGATCGCGAGCCGCGCTCGCCGCGCCCTCGGGGCGGCGCTGGCGAAGCTCGGGACTCCCGAGCGCGCGAGCGAGCGGAAGGAGCAAGCTTGATGAAGCTCGGCAATGTTCACGTCGGGGGTACCGGCTATCCCCGTACCCGCGTCGAGAGCGAGCTCCAGCGCGTCCACCGACTGGAGCTCGCGCGTC
>JAJDET010000066.1 GCA_029259655.1 Planctomycetota bacterium | reverse complement strand
CCTGACGGATCATCGGAGCGAACTCGATGGTCCCCAGGTTTTCCAGGTAGACGGGCGTCCCGCGCCGGTCCTTCGTGACCACGACCCGGGCGAGGTCCGCGAGATCCTCGATCAGCCCCTCGCCGCGGATGAGATACTGCTCGTCCGCGTGAACGATGTAGCCGCCTCCGACGTTGCGGTTGTTCTGCTCGAGCGCCTCGAAGATGGTTGCCAGGGAGACGCCGTGGGAGCGGAGTTTCCGCGGGTCGAGCGTCGCCTGGTAGGTGCGCAGCTCGCCGCCGAAGGAGTTGACCTCGACGACGCCCGGCACGGAGCGGAGCTGGTAGGCGACCGTCCAGTCGAGGATGTCGCGCAGCTCCATGGGCGTCTTGCCCTCGCCGCGCACCTCGAACTGGTAGATCTCGCCGAGCCCGGTCGAGATGGGACCCATCCCGGGCTCCCCGTAGCCGGCCGGAATCGACTCGCGCGCCTCCGATAGGCGCTCCGACACGAGCTGGCGCGCCCAGAAGATGTCGGTGCCCTCCTCGAAGACGACGGTCACGACCGACAGGCCGAACTTCGAGACCGAACGGATCTGCTCGACCTTCGGTAGACCGCTCATGGCGGTCTCGACGGGGAAAGTGATGAACGACTCGACTTCCTGCGGAGCCAGGCCCGGGCTGTTGGTGAGCACCTGCACCTGGATGTTCGTCACGTCCGGGACCGCGTCGATGGGCAGCTTCCGGAGCGAGTCGATCCCGAGCACGACGACGAGGAGCCACCCGATGACGACCAGCAGGCGGTTGTCGAGAGAGAAGTCGATCAGCTTGTTGACCATGATCGACCCCCTCTAGTGGTTGTGCCCGCCGCCGAGCTCGGCCTGGCGTTCGGCGGACTTCAGGAGGAACGTTCCGGTGACGGCGATGCGTTCGCCGGCCTCGAGCCCGCTGGTGATCTCCACCATCTCACCCGCCGCGTGCCGAACGCCCACGTCGCGTCGCTCGAAGGCGAACGGCTCGACCTGGACGAAGACGTACTCGCCGCCGTCGTCGTGGACGAGGGCCTTCTCGGGGAGCACGACCGCCGCGTCGCGGGCTTCGGTCTCGAGGTCCACGCGCCCGAACATCCCCGGGCGCAACGGCAGCTCCTCGGGCCAGCTCTCGAGCTCCTGGTTGTCCAGCGTGATCCGCACTCCCACGGACCGGCTGGTCGGATCGACGTGGTAGTCGACGAAGCTGACGGTCCCGTTCAGGACCGTCCCGGGGAAGGCGTCGAGCGAGACGTAGGCCGTCTGGCCGGTGCGGAGCGACCGCAGTTGTTCCTCGAACGCCGACGCCACGAACCAGACGTTGGACAGATCCTCGACGACGAAGAGCTTCGAGCCGGCCTCCACGTACTCGCCGGCCGAGACGTGCCGGTCGACGACGACTCCCGTGCCGGAGGCGAGGACGGGATACTCGCCGGACAGGAGGGGGGAGTCGTCGGTCAGGCCGTCGAGGACGCCGCTCTCGACTCCGAGCGTTCGGAGGCGGTTCGCGGCGGCGGTCAGGTCGACGCGCTTCGCCCGGAGGTCGACCTCGAGCGCGAGCAGTCGGGTGTCCCGCTGGGCCTCGAGCTCGGTGAGCTGCTTGTCCTTGTCCAGCTTCGCGGCCTGAAGGGCCTTGTCCGCCTCGAGCAGCGGGCGCACGGTCGAGACAGCCTTCTCCTGTAGCTCCTCCTCGCGGCGAAAGATGCGCTCGTGCACGGCGATGGCGCCGTCGAGGACCTTGATGAAGGAGGCGATCCGCGTCGCGTAGAGCTCGCGTTCGCGTGAGAGTGTCTCCTCGGCCGCCTCGACGTGGCCGCGGTCGCGCAGGTAGTCGGCGACGGCGTCGCCCAGTTCGACACTGTCGATGATGCAGAGCAGCTCGCCGACGTCGACGGGCTCGCCCAGGTGCTTGAAGACGCTCCGGACCTGGCCCGCGACGCGCGGCGTGACGTGGAGCACGGAGTCGGCGTTGGGAGCCACGGTTCCCGGGAGCGTGAGTGCTTCCGAGACGCGCCCTGGTCCCGCCTCCGTGACCTCGATGCCGGCTGAGAGGAACTGCTCCTCGGTCAGCTCGATGTGGCCATCCTCCTCGTGGGTCTCTTCCGATTCGGGTTCGTCGCCGTGGTCGTCGTGTTCTTCGGGGGAACAGCCGAGGAGCAGAGCGAGCGGCAGGAAGGTGGCGACCGAGAGCACGGTCTTGGTGAGCGGGGTCATTGCGAGTCCTCTTCGTCGTCGGTTTCGTTCTCGGGGTCGTGGTCGAGCAGCAGCCCGCTCGCGGCGAGGAGAGACCACGCGCGCTTCCTCTTCTGCGCGCGCACCTCGGCGTGGCGCGTGCGGGCCTCGACCAGCGCGCGCTGGAGCGCCAGGGTCTCCAGCAGGGTGAGCTCGCCCTGGCGGAAGGACTCCTGGGCCAGCTCGAGGTTCTGCTCGGCGTTCGGGAGCAGCTCGTTCTCGACAAGGGCGAGCTCGCGATCGGCGAGTTGCCAGAGTGTGTGCGCGCTGGCGATCTCCGCGCGCGCGGCGTGTACCGCCGCGGCGAGCTCGCGGCCAACCTGCTCGCGGCGTGCGAGTGCGGTGTCGATCGCGGGGCGACCCCAGCGGGAGAAGACGGGGAGCTCGAGGCCGATGCCGGTGCCGATCGAGACCATCGGGTATTGCCGCGCCACGGCCAGCCGCACGCCCTCTTCTGAGCCTCGGTAGCGCGCCTCGAGCTCGGCCAGGTCGGGGCGGCGCAGCACGGCGTCCCGCGTGAGCTCTTCGGGGCTCCGGCGGAGGAGGTCGTGTAGCGAGGGATCTTCCGCCGCGGCGCGAACCTCCAGGACGTACCCCGGTGGAAGGCCGAGGAGCGCGTTCAGGTCCTGCCGCCCCTGGTGAGCGCGAGCTTCCGCCCGCACCTCCTCGAGACGCATGGCCTGGAGCTCGCCCAGCGCGAGGTTCGCCTGGATGCCCGTCGCGGTGCCCGCATCCCGGGCGCGGCGGAAGTAGTCGTTCGTCGATTCCGCGACCTCGACGAGGGTGCGTGTCTGCGCCAGGAGCTGATGCGCAGCGTGGACCTCCTCGCAGGCGAGGTAGACGTCCCGGGTCAGGTTCCACTCGGCCCGGGCGATCCGACGGCGAGTCTCTTCGACGCGCCACTCCGCCGCCCCGACACGAGCATCGCGCTCGCCCGGACGCGGTAGGGGGAACATCAGGCCGAGACCGGAGAGGACGTCGACCGAGTCCGAGGTCCCGTCGACGATCCGCGACGCGAGCACGTCCATCGCATCCCAGCCGAGCTCCGGATCGGGCAGGAGCCCCGCCTCGACCAGAAGCGCGCGACCGACGCCGACCTCGGCCCGCCGAGCGGACAGCCCGGGGTTTGCCGTGACCGCGAACGCGGCGAGCTCTTCGGGGCGGAAGCCGACGTCCGAGGCCGGCGAGTCGGGCGCCTCGCTGGGCGCCCACGCCCGGACTTCCAGGGCGCGAAGGACCTCCGAGACGTCCAGCGGCGCCGGCTCGTAGGAGACGCAACTCGCGAGAGCCAGAGCGAGGGCGGGGCACGTGCGCCACACCGCGTTCCGGCGACCAGTCGTGTTCTTGTCCGCGGGCCCGAGGTCGCGGGGAGAGTAGTGGGCCATCGAAGCACCTCCGCTAGAGACCGTGCTCCCCATGGACCCGGTTCCTGGACCGGGGGTGTCGGGGAGCTCTCACACTGACGAGAGGAGGCCGTCGTCGGCCTTCCTCACAGGCGGAGGCGCGGCTCTAGCAGCGTAGGACGATCGTGCGCAGGTGCGTCAGATGCGTCCCGGCGCGGGCACGGTCGGGCTGACCGCGGAGGAGGACCCCCAGATGGGGGATCGTGGCGATCGCGGGCATCGCCAGGCTCGGCGGCGGAGCCGGAGCTTCCGCGGTCTGCCGATCCGGACGGGTCGGCTCGACCAGGAGGTCGACGTCCTCGCACGACGGGCACTCCGGCGCGTCCGCGGGCCGCTCGCTGTCGAGCTCCTCGTCCCCGGGCAGACCGTCCATTCCGAGCTCGTCCGAGCAGCAGCCGCTCGCGGCGAGCTCGACCTGGAGATGGTCCCCAGGCGCCACGCACAGCACGAAACCGTCCCCCAGGCTCGCGACCGCGAGTTGCGGCAGCAGCACGAGGAGGAACAGGAAGCGGCGGAGGGTCTGCGTCACGGGGAGGAAGCGTAGGTCGAGGCGAGAGTCGGGGCAACTACGGCCGCGGGTCGGCGACCGTTGGAAGCCTCGTGGCCCGACCCGCCAGTCGGCCAGGAGCCGCCCCGTTCTTGAGACCAGGAAGACGATTCCGGCACTCGCTCCCAGCGAGTGACCGTGGGACCCGTGGGTCTGGTGGGAGTCCGGCGTACAGGACGCGAGGAATCGCAGCGTTTCTTGAGAGTGGGTCCGCGGACACCCCACGAGACGCGCTCCCGCCGGCTCTCGTTCCGCGCGAGCCAGATCCCCAGTCGGCGGGCGTCCGGATTCCCCGCTCGGTCCCCGGCGATCTCGCACAGGATCCCGTGGAAGTCCGGTTCGTCGGCGCGCCGTTCCGTGGCCGCCGTCCGGATCGCATCGTGGGCGGTCAACCGGCTCGAGCCCAGGACGCGGCTCCATTGCAGGAGCACGTGGCGAGCCGTTGCCGAACCGGATCGGACGCCGCCATGCGCGCGCGACCGCCACACGGATCGGCCTCGCCGCACCAGACGAGGGCGCTCCTGACGAGGTCCGACCACTCCTCGAAGCGGCCGAAGCGACGCAGTCCCAGGTCCGGTCGGCCGGCCACGTCGTAGGCGTGGAGAATCGTGAGGGCGGCAGGGACCAGCTCGGCGCGGTGTCGGGGCACGTAGTCGTGCAGGTCGATCTCGAAGCTCCGCTCCTCCGGACGCTCTTGCTTCGGATCGAGGTCGCGGTGGGCAGCTCCCCGATCTCTCCGGACGAGATCCCTCTCGCCGACGTAACCTCGGGCTCCGGACGGGGCGGGTCTCGGGAATCGTCGTCATCGACGACGACACGCCGGATGGGGAGGCGGACTCCGACGATCCGTCCAGACGGGTGCGACTTCGAGCGAGCTCGCGAGCGGTGCCGGATTGCTGCCGGGACGTCGGTCCGCGAGTGTCTCCGGGAGTCCCATCACCAGAGCCCCGGGAAGTCGTCCGTCCCGTCGCAACCTGGCGCCGGCCCGTCACTTGTCTCCGATTGTCGGCCGGAGTCCTCGCCGTCCCTTTCACCCCCAGCCGGTTTCGTAAAGCAGGGGTTGCGAGCTCGATTCTCGCCTCTGGCTCCATCCTTCGCGCTATTCGGGGCCACCTGCGAGAATGGATGCATGATCCCGCGAGCGCGGCTCTGCTCGGTGGTGGCTTGCCTCGTCCTGGTCGGGGCCGGCATCGGCTCACAGGAGGGCGCGACGGCGACGACCGACCTGGAGCACGCCGTTCGCACTGCAGGAGAGGAGCACGGAGAGCGGAGCCCGGAGATGGCGGGAGCCTTGACGCGGCTCGCTTACCGCCACTACGCCGACGGCGATCTCCGCTCGGCGCTGCCGCTCCTATTGCGTGCGATGTCCATCAACGAGGAGGTGCACGGGCTCGAACACGCGATCACCGCCGAGAACGCGAACGACCTGGGACTGATCCACTCCCGCCTCGGCAACTACGACAAAGCCCGTCCGCTGCTCGAGCGCGCCCTTGCCGTTCGCGAGCGGGTGTTCGGACCCGAGCACCCGGCCACGTCTCAGAGCCTGAACAACCTGTCGGGCGTGTACTGGAAGACGGCTGACTTCGACTCGGCCAGGGTCCTGCTCGAGCGTGCGCTCGCGATCCAGGAGAAGGCCCTGGGGCCGGGCCATCCCGCGACCGCGACGGCGCTCAGCAATCTCGCGGTGGTGCTCGAGGAGATGGGCGATCTGTCCGCAGCGCTCCCGCCGGCGGAACGCGCGCTCGCGATCAACGAGGAGTCCCTCGGTCCGGACCACGTCGGAACGGTGGCGAGCCTGACGACGCTGGCCTCCATCCTCGATGGACTATCGGACTACGAGGCCGCCCTCCCCATGCTCGAGCGCGCGCTGGCGATCCGGGAGCGTTCGCTCGGACCCATGCACCCGGACACGTCGGGCAGCCTGAATGCGCTCGCCGCGCTCCACTCGCGGTTGGGAGACTACGAGGTCGCGCGTCCGCTCTTCGAGCGAGCGTTGACCATTCGCGAGCACGCGTTCGGCCCCGAGCACCCGCGCACCGCGGAGACCCTGGGCCAGCTGGCGGCTCTCCTGCGGGACACGGGCGACTACGAAGCGGCACGCCCGCTCTTCGAGCGGGCCCTGGCCGCCAACGAACGATCTCTCGGTCCGGACCACCCTCGCACGGCCTCGGCGCTCGGCCAGCTCGCGTCCGTCCTGTTCCAGCTCGGGGAGCTCGGCGCGGCGAGAGAGCTGTTCGAGCGCGCGCTCCGGATCCGCGAGGCCGTCCTGGGGGCGGAGGATCCGCGCACGGCGGGGAGCCTGAACGATCTCGCGGGGTTGCTCTCGACCATGGGGGACTTCGAGGCGGCTCGTCCCCTGTGCGAGCGCGCGCTGGCGATTCGCGAGCGTGTGCTGGGTCCCGACCATGTGGCTACGGTGGACACACTCCACATGTACGGAGTCCTCCTCCTCGACGCAGGCGACCATGACTCCGCGCGCCCGGTCCTCGAGCGTGTCGTCGCGAGTCGAGAAGAGATCTTCGGCGAGGCGCACCCGAGCACGGTCACGAGCATGAACAACCTCGCGTTGGTGCTGGAGCGGTCCGGGGAGCTCGACGCGGCCCTCCGGCTCCACGAGCGCGCGCTCGTGGCCCGCGAGACGACCCTCGGCTCCGAACACTCGTTGACGGCGACGAGCTTGAACAACCTCGCCGTCCTGCTCCGGAGGACCGGCGACTACGAGCGCGCCCGCGATCTGTGCGAGCGCGCGGTGGCGAGTCGCCAGAGCCTGTTCGGGCCTGACCATCCGGAGACCGTTCGAGCGCGGAACAACCTGGCGATCGTCCTCGCCGATCTCGGAGATGCACGGGGAGCCTGGGAGGTCGCGGCCCGCGCCCTCGCGGGACACGCGCGGTTCGTGAGTCGCGAGTTGCGGGCGCAGAGCGAGCACGAGCGATTCGAGTTCCTCGCCTCTGCGCGCCAGGGAGTGCGCACGGCGCTCGTGATATCGGATCTGCTCGGCGAGCCCGAGGTCACGGCGGAAGCGTACGACGCGCTGCTCGCATGGCAGGGAGCGGTGGCACGGACGGTATCGGCGGGGCGCAAGAAGCTGCAGGAGTCGCTGACGCCCGAGCAGGAGTCCTGGATCGAGGAGTTGCGCGCGGTGCAGGCGCAGATCTCGAAGCAGCTCTACGACGATGAGCCTTCGAGGGAACGCCAGGAGCGGCTGACGGAGTTGCGCGAGCGGCGCAACCGCCTCGAGCTGGATCTCCAGCGATCGCTCGAGAACGCCGGCGGCGTGCGTGTGGCCGACTGCGCCGAGCTCTCGAGGTCGATCCCGTCGAATGCGGCGACCTTGGGGTTCTTCATCGAGGAGCGCTACGTGCCGGCGCGATGGGAGGGCGGCGTCCCCGTCGAGAAGGGGCGGTGGACCGCCCCGCACGTGCAGGCTTGGGTGATGCGCCGCAGTGAGGCGGCGCCGGTGCGGGTGGACCTCGGAGAGGCGGAGGGGATCGAGCGGCTCGTTCGCGCTCACCTGGCGTCGATCATCGAGTCGGGTGACGCGGTGCGGGGTTTGACACGGGAGGTTCCGCGGGCGAACGAGGCCGACGCCGGCGCCGAGCTGGCGAGAGCGTTGTGGGCCCCGATCGCTCCCTACATCCGAGGCGCGGAACGGCTGATCATCGCGCCGGACTCGTTCCTCGCCACGCTCCCCTTCGAGACACTGAGCTTCGACGGCGCGTTCCTGATCGAACGCTTCGCGGTTTCGTACGTGCACGATCTGGGGTCGCTCGCGGAGAGAGTGCCGGGGAAGCGCAGTGGGGGCACCTCGAGCCTGCTAGCGGTCGGAGGCGTGGACTTCGGGTCGGCGGAGGACCGGACCGGCGTCGAGGGCGGGGCGGCGCATGGCGCCTCGCGTACCGCGTTCGGGGACGGCTGGGCCCCCCTGCCCGGCACGGTCTCGGAAGTGCGCGCGATCCACGGGCTGCACGGGAACGCAAGACCCGATACCCAGCGCATCGTGCTCTTCGGGACGGCGCCCACGGAGGAGCGGCTCAAGCGAGAGCTCGGGCGCTTCGGCGTCCTTCACATCGCCACCCATGGTTTCTTCAACCCCGACGGGCTGCCGTCGATGTGGGAGAGCGCCCTGAACGCCGTGTCCGAGACCGGGGGAGTTCTGCGCGAGCAGGAGCGCCGGATCATCGGCAACCACCCCGGCTTGCTGTCCGGCTTGGTTTGCTCCGGAGCGAACGGGGACGCGACGGGTCGGGTCGACGACGGCTTGCTCACTGCGGAGGAGGTGGGCTGGCTGGATCTCGACGGCGCGGAGCTCGTCGTCCTCAGCGCGTGCGAGACGGGGCTGGGGCGCGCCAGGAGCGGGGAAGGCCTGCTCGGACTCCGGCGGTCGTTCCGGATGGCGGGGGCCGACACGGTCGTCTCGTCGCTCTGGCAGGTGAAGGACGAGAGCACGTCGCGTCTGATGCAGAGGTTCTACGAGAACCTGTGGCGCGAGGGCATGGGCACGCACGATGCCCTGCGCAGCGCACAGCTCGCCATGCTGCACGAGAACGTCCGCATCCATGGCCACGCGCTCCCCTCCACGTGGGGCGCCTTCGTCCTCGACGGCGACTGGCGTTGATGCGGCACATTCCCCTCCGTCTTGCCCGAGTCGAGATGGTCTCGCGTCAGGGCACGAGTCTGCGCGCTTCCTCGACGATGTCCTGCTCCGACAGGAGCACGGTGTCGGCGGCGGGGCCCAGGGGGACGTAGCTGTCCGCGGAGCGCGCCGAGCCGAGGCGGCCGCGGTACTCCCGCTCGGCCAGCCGGGCGATCAGCGCGTCCGCCACTCCGCCGCCCGTGGCACGGCACTCGTCTGCGACGAGGACCGCAGCGCACTCGGCCGCGTGGCGCTCGAACGCCTCGAACGGGAGCGGAGCGAGCCAGCGCAGGTCCAGGACTCGCGCGCGAACACCGTGGTCCCGCTCGAGGCGGCGCGCCGCGCGGAGCGACATGCGAAGGCCGTTGCCGTAGGTGGCGATCAGGACGTCGCTGGAGTCTTCTCGATAGAGGCCGACCTCTCCCGGGAGGATCCCGTCGGAGTCGGTGCCGCACGGTGCGGGATAGTCCGAGAGCCACAGGCCGTCGCCCTCCTCGAACAGGTCGCGCTCGTGGTAGAGGGCGATCGGCTCGAGGAAGACGACCACTCGCCCGCACGCCTTCGCCACCGCCAGCGCTCCCCGGAGAAGGCGCGCTGCGTCGTCGCCGCGTGCGGGAACCGCCATGACGAGACCGGGGATGTCGCGCAGTCCGCCGATCGAGTCGTCGTTGTGGAAGTGGCCGCCGAACCCCTTCTGATAGGCGAGGCCCGGAATCCGGACCACCATCGGATTGCGGAACTGCCCGTTCGAGAAGAACGACAGCGAGCAGGCTTCGCCTCGCAACTGATCCACGGCGTTGTGCACGTAGGCGAGGTACTGGATCTCCGGTACCGAGAGCAGGTTCAGGTGCGCCGCGCCCTGTGCGAGTCCGAGGATCGTGGTCTCGTCGAGGAGCGTGTCGAAGACGCGGGCGCGGCCGAACCGGCGCTCGAGCTTGGCCGTCACGCCGTACACGCCGCCCTTCCTGGCGACGTCCTCGCCGAAGACGATGACCTCCGGCCGAAGCACCATCTCGTCGGCCAGGGCCTGGCCGACGTGCGCGGCGAGCGTGCGCCGGCCGGGACTCTTCGCCCGCTCCGGTAGCGAGCCCTCGAAGACCGCGCTCCGGCGTCCCTCGTCCACTTCCCTCTGCAGCTCGCCGCGCACGAGCTCCTCGTCGTAGGGCGCGAGCGGTTCCATGACCTGCTCACGGGTCGTGAGCTTCGGCCCCGCGAGCGCGACCTCGACGGCCTCGCGAACGCGTCTTCGCGCGTCCTCGATCACGGCGCGCAGACCTTCGGGCGACGCCGCTCCGGTCTCGACCAGACGGCGCGCGTTGTGGAGGAGGGGGTCGTTCGCCTCGACCGCGGCGATCTCCTCCAGCGAGCGGTAGGCGTGCTCGACGTCACTCCCCGCGTGTCCCCACAGCCGCACGCAATCGATCCGCAAGAACACGGGGGCACGGCGCTGCCGACAGGTGAACACCGCGCGCTCGACCACGGCGAAGATCTCGTCGAGCGTACCGGACGCGTCGAAGTACGAGAGGTAGGCCATGTCCCGGAAACGCTCCGGGACCCAGCCCGCCGGCGTGTCGACCGAGATGCCCACGCGGTTGTCCTCGCAGACGAAGAGGATCGGCGTGGGATGACCTCGGCGAAACGCGTAACGCGCGGCGTTGAGTCCGGTCAGCGCGCTCGCGTGGCTCGTAGATGCGTCGCCGAACGAACAGCACACGATGGCGTCGTTGGAGACCGGCAGGGGGATGCCGATGCGACGTGCGCGCGAGAGGGCGAACGCCACGCCGACGGCCTTGGGGACGTGCGACGCGATCGTGCTCGTCTGCGGCGGAACCCACAGGTCGCGGCTCCCGAAGACCTTGTGCCGGCCCCCGGAGATCGGATCGTCCGCCGACGCGACGATGCCGAGGAGCGAGTCGAGCACCGGGTCTCCCGCTCCGCCCAGGCGAGCGCGAGCCATCATCAGGGCGCCGGAGCGGTAGTGCAGGAAACAGGGGTCGTCACGGCGGAGGAGCGCGCCCAGCACGACGTTCTGCTCGTGCCCGGCGCTCGAGATCGTGTAGAAGGCCTCGCCGCTCCGCTTCAGCGAGCGCGCGGCCAGGTCGACCTCCCGGCTGAGGGCCTGGTCTCCGAAGAGCTCGACGGCCGTCCCCGCGTCCAGCCGCGCGCCGGGGGAGATCGGCGACCGCGGGTCGAGAGCCACCTGGGCCGGACGTGCCTCTGCAAGGTACCGCTCGAGGTTGGCGACCACGACCTGCACCCGGTCCAGGGCGCTCGCGTCGGTGGCCGGCTCGACCTCCGTCTCCGGCGCGTTCATTTCGCGGGGCTCGCTCACGCCTGTCCCTCAGTCGTCCCGTTGAGCCGAACGTCTCCAGCGAAAGCCGACGAGGACTCCCAGAGCGAAGCCCGCGAGGAGCGTCGCCAGGAGCAGCGCGGCTCGGGGCATCGACACCGTGACGAACAGGAGGCGTGTGTCGACGCTCTCCGTGTTCTGGAGGATGAGGACGCCCGCCAGCAAGCTCGCGACCACGATCCCCCACACGCGAATGCGCTTCCAGAGCGAGCCGGGTTGCGTGTTCTCGGTCATCGGATCCTTCCGAGGTTGGTCGTCAGGCCCAGCAGGAACTGGAAGTCGGGCGCGTCCGAGTCGAGGCCGACCGCGAAGCCGGCGTCGAGAACGAGGCTCGGGGACAGAGCGTACGCGGAGCCGAGGGTGACGAACGCAGTATCCGGCTGCTCGGGAGCGACCGTGGCCGCGACCTCCCCGAAGATGCCGAGGTCGTTCGTGAGGGAGCGCCCGGCGGCCAGGGCGAGGCCGTGCTCGAGGTCGACATCGTTGTCGTTCTGCTCACCCAGGACACCGAGCTGGTAGAAGGCGGTCACCGTCGCCAACGAGTACTCGCGCGTCGCGATTCCCGCGGCGAAGAAGTCGACCTCGCCGGTGCTCAGACCCTCGTCCTCGTCTCCGGTGGGGAGCTTCGTCAAGAGCTGCAGCGCAGCGGAGGCCCTTCGTTCGGTGTCCTCCCACAGGCGGTGCCGAACTCCGATCCCCATGTCTCCGAATCCCTCCCCGTCCTGCCCGGCATCTCCGAGGTGCTGGAACGGCGAGAGGTTCAGGAAGAGCTCTCCCCTGTCGTACAGGCCGTACTTGATCGAGGTCGGAGTGTCCGTGGAATCCCGCACGTCCACGGTGACGCCGGTCTCGATCTCGACGGTTCCGGGAGCGGTCGTCGACGTGTCGGACGAGAACGAGGGGCGCTGGGGCGTCACGGGAGCCCCGTTTCGGCCAACGGTCCTGCATCCCACCGAGAGAACGAGAAGGAAGGCCGGGAGTGCGATTCGGAGCATGAACGGCATCGTCGGGGTGAGGGTGGATAGGGTATCGCCACGCGATGTGGCGCCGCCATGCCGCATGGCACGGGCGCGGGCGACCTCGAGATGCGCGCTGGTCGAGGTGGGAGGGGACCCCAGCGGGGCAGACGTCCGGGGGGCCGGTCCCAGATCAACCCACGTACCCCCACGCACCGTCCGACTGGACGACCGCGCCTAATCCGCTGTCGGGCAGGCGGTTGGTGACCCGGAACGACTCTCGGCGACCCGTTTCCATGGAGCCGAATCGGAAGGAAGGGCCCTAGAATTCCGGAACCCGACTTCCTCCGGACCCCGACCGTGATCCTCCGAGCCCTCCTCTCCTCCTCCGACCGCCGGATCGCCGAGACCATCCAGAGCATCCTGGACGAGGCGGACGTCGACGTCCTCTTCACCGAGACCGACAGCGAGTCCGGACTGTGGCGGAACCTGAAAGTCGAGCCGTTCGACCTGTTGCTCGTGGACCAGGCGCTCTTCGAAGGTCGCAGCCCCGAGCTCGTGCGTCAGGTGCAGGCACTCCCCGACTCTCCCGAGGTCATCGTCCTGGTCGGGAGCTCCGGGCCGGAGGGCCGCGCCGAGCTCGTCGCTGCGGGAGCGCTGGCCGTCGTGGGGGCGGACCTCGAGCGCGAGCTCCTGGCGGAAGCCCTGGGCACGCTCGTCCGGCAGCGCCACGAGCGCGCCGTCCAGAAGTTCCAGCTCGAGCAAGCCGAGGACAAACGGGGGCGGCTCTCCGACTTTGCATCCGGCAGCCCGGCGATGCGCAAGTTCCTGAAGACGGCACGCCGCGTCGTCGATGCCGACAGCTCGCTCCTCATTCTCGGGGAGACGGGGGTCGGCAAGGAGTACCTCGCGACCGCCATCCACGAGGAGAGCCATCGGTCGAGCGGCCCCTTCGTCGCGCTGAACTGCGCGGCGATCGCCGAGTCCCTCCTGGAGTCGGAGCTCTTCGGACACGCCGAGGGAGCATTCACGGGGGCGGGTCGGGCACACCGGGGCTACTTCGAGGCGGCCAGCGGCGGGACGATCTTCCTCGACGAGATCGGGGAGCTGCCGCTCCACCTTCAGGTCAAGATTCTGCGCGTCCTCCAGGACAGGAAGATCCAGCCTGTCGGGTCGGAGCGCGTGATCGCCATCGACGTCCGCGTGGTCGCTGCCACCAACAAGAACCTCAAGCTGGAGATCGAGGAGAAGCGCTTCCGCTCCGACCTCTACTACCGCCTGGGCGTCGTCTCGCTCACCGTCCCTCCGCTTCGCGAACGCAGGGAGGACATCCCCGCGCTCGTGGAGAGTCACATCGAGCACTTCCAGCGCTCCTTGGGCCGACCGGTCTTCGGGATCCGGGCGGACGCGCTGGACCTCTTGATGCGCTACCGATGGCCGGGCAACGTGCGGGAGCTGATCAACGTCGTGGAGCGGGCAGTCCTCCTCTCCACGGAAGACGAGGTCACTCCCTTCGACCTGCCCGAGGAGATCAAGACGCTCGGCGCTGCGCCGGCTCATCCGTCGTCGACGCCTGGAGGCGCCGTGGTCTCGACGGATCGACCCTACCGCCAGGTGCGGGACGAGGTCCTCGAGCTCTTCGACCGCAACTACTTCGACGCCCTCCTTCGCGAATGTGGCGGGCGAGTCGGCGATGCCGCGACGCGCGCCGGCATCACGTCGCGAGCGCTCTACGACAAGATGAAGCGCCTCGGCCTTCGCAAGGAGGCGTACAAGGTCGAGCTGGCCCCTTCTCGGCCGGCCCTCTAGCCCGGACGATTCATGACCACGCGGACCGAACACCACGAACGGCCGGCTTCACCGTCCTTTCGGCCCCTGCCGGTACTTTGCACGCACCGGCGTCCTCGACGACCTGTCAAGGTCGCCTGCGGGGCCGGCACGCGCAAAGTACCGGCAGGAACCGAATCGAGGCGTTCGGCCTCGCGGCTCATGAATAGTCCGGGC
>JAJDET010000065.1 GCA_029259655.1 Planctomycetota bacterium | reverse complement strand
GGGGACCATCGAGTTCGCTCCGATGATCCGTCAGGGCGCGGTCACCCGCGACGGCAAGGGCGAGGCGGTCGTCGGCATCGTGATGATGCTCATGGGCGCCAACTCGCGCACGGTCGCCGAGGACGTCCACGCGAAGGTGCTCGAGATCGAGAAGACGCTCCCGGACGGCGTCTCGATCGACACCTTCTACAACCGCACCGAGCTCGTCCAGCGGACGATCCGGACGGTCGCGATGAACCTCCTCGAGGGCGGCATCCTGGTCGTCGTCGTGCTGCTGCTCCTGCTCGGGAGCTTCCGAGGTGGCCTCATCGTCGCGTCGGCCATCCCCCTTTCGATGCTCGTCGCCATCATCCTGATGCAGTGGATGGGCATCTCCGGGAACCTGATGTCCCTGGGTGCGATCGACTTCGGGATCATCGTCGACGGCGCCGTCGTCGTCGTCGAGAGCATTGTCGCCTACGTCTTCCTGACGCGAGACGACTCGAGCCGCTCGCACCTCGAGAAGGTTCGCGCCGCGTGTCATCAGGTCGCGCGCCCGGTACTGTTCGCGGTCGGGATCATCATGATCGTCTACCTTCCGATCCTCGCGCTGCGGGGGATCGAGGGGAAGATGTTCCGGCCGATGGCGCTCACCGTGGTGTTCGCCATGGGCGGGTCTCTGGTGTGCGCGCTGACGCTCATGCCAGTCTTGGCGTCACTCTTCCTGGAACGGCCGCTCGAGAAGGAGCCCATCCTCTTCCGGTTGATGCGTCGGCTCTACACGCCGCTGCTCGCGCACGCGATGGCGCGACCGTTTCGCATGGGTGCGACGGCGTTCGGCGTGTTCGCGGCGAGCCTTGTCGCCGTACCGTTCCTGGGTGCGGAATTCGTGCCCAAGCTCGACGAGGGCGCGATCGCCATGCAGGTGTGGCGCCTCCCGAGCGTGTCGCTGGAGAGCTCGAACGAGATCAGCTCCAAGGCGGAGCAGGTCGTCATGGCCTTCCCCGAGGTGCGGACGGTCGTGTCACGCACGGGACGTGCCGAGATCGCCACCGATCCCATGGGAGTCGAGATCAGCGACACCTACCTGATCCTGAACCCGCCCGACACCTGGCGCTTCGACACCAAGGACGAGCTCATCGAGGAGATCGACGAGGCCCTCCAGGAGGCACTGCCGGGTGTCGTCTTCAGCTACTCGCAGCCCATCGAGCTGCGGGTCGACGAGCTGATCAGCGGCGTTCGCTCGGAGGTCGGGATCAAGGTGTTCGCCGCGAGCGGGACCCTCGAGGAGATGCGCGACGTGGCCGACGACGTGGCCGCGGTCGTCCGAAGGGTTCCGGGGATGGAAGAGGTCAAGGTCGAGCAGACGACGGGCCTCCCGACCCTCACGCTCGACATCGACCGTGAGGCCATCGCGCGCCTCGGCGTCAACGCACAGGACGTGCTCGCCGTGATCGAGGCGATCGGCGGGACCCAGGTGGGAACGGTCGTGGAGGGCCAGCGGCGCTACGGCCTACAAGTGAGGTTCGACGCCGCGGTTCGCGAGAGCCTGGAGGCGCTCCGGCACTTGCCGATCGCGCTGCCGCCCACTGACGACGGTCCGTCGCCATGGGTGCCGCTCGAGCAAGTGGCCGACGTGGACATCCGCACGGGCCCAGCCCAGATCAGCCGCGAGAAGATCCAGCGCAAGATCACGGTCGAGCTGAACGTCCGCGGGCGCGACCTCGCTTCGGCCGTGGCCGAGGCGAAACAGCTCGTCGAGGCGGAAGTCGACTTGCCCCCCGGATGGTTCTTCGAGTGGGGTGGACTGTTCGAGAACCTGTCGGCGGCGTCCAAGCGGCTCGCACTGCTCGTGCCGTTGGCTCTGCTGCTGATCTTCGTCCTGCTCTTCTCGACGTTCCAGTCGACGAGGCTCTCGCTCCTGATCTTCCTGAACGTGCCCCTGGCGCTCACGGGCGGTGTCGCGGCGCTGCTCCTGCGCGGCTATCCGTTCTCGATCTCCGCCGGCGTCGGGTTCATCGCGCTCTTCGGGATCGCCGTCATGAACGGGGTCGTCCTTGTCTCGACCATCGTGCAGCGTCGGGAGGAAGGCGCAGGCGTGAACGACGCCGCGCGGGACGCCGCGCACTCGCGGCTCCGGCCGGTGCTCATGACGGCGTTCACCGACATCATCGGATTCTTCCCGATGGCCATCGCGGCGAGCGCCGGCGCCGAGGTGCAGCGCCCCCTCGCGACCGTGGTCATCGGCGGTCTCGTCACCTCGATGCTGCTCACGCTGTTCGTGCTCCCCGCCGTGTATCGGTGGTTCGCGGCTCACCGGGTGGACGGCTCCTGATGCCTCGAGGAGAACGCGACTGGCCGACGATCGCTCTCTGGCTCGTCGGTGCGACGCTCGTCTACAACGTAGCCGAGGCCGCGATTACGCTGACGGCTGCCATCCTCGCGAGCAGCGTTGCGCTCGCAGGATTCGGGCTGGACAGCCTCATCGAGACCGCAGCCGCGGTTCTCGTCTTCCGTCGCCTGAGGCTCGAGTCACGGAACGTCGACCCGGAAGAGCTCGAGGACACCGAGCACCAGGTCCACCGATTCGTGGGCTGGACGCTCGTGATCCTCGCGGCCTACGTGACGCTCATCTCGCTCTGGACCCTGATCGCGGGGGACGCGCCCGAGGAGAGCCGCCTCGGGATCGCGATGGCGGCGCTGTCCCTCGCGATCATGCCGCTGGTCTCCTGGGGGAAGCTCAGGGCCGCGAAGGAGATCGGCAGCGCGGCGCTGAGGGCTGAGGCGAAGGAGACGCTCGCCTGTTCCTACCTCTCGTTCACGCTACTCCTCGGCCTCGGCGCCAACGCCCTCGCCGGCTGGTGGTGGGCCGATCCCGTCGCGGCGTTGCTGATGGTGCCGTGGCTCGTGCGAGAGGGGCTGGAGGGAATCCGCGGCGAAGAGTGCTTTGAGTGACGGAACCACGCACCCTCGATGCCGGTGAGGGGGGGAACGAGCGCGGGCGCACCGTGGACATCCACGCCCTTCGGCACACCTGCGGGACGAGGCACGCCCGGCAGCGCCGGCCGCTCCAGAACACGCAGAAACTCCTCGGCCACAGCGACCCGAAGCTGACCGCGTCGACCTACTCGCACATCGAGGGCGACGACCTCCGAGAGGACGTCGAGAGCCTCCCGTCGCTCGAGCCCGTGCGTCAGAACGACGCGCCGGCGAAGGCCGCTGGCGCGGAGGGCACACACATTCCTGGCAGCAATCTGGCACCGGGTGCGAGCGCGCAGGATCCCGCAAACGACGGTGGCGCTCTAAGTGCCGACCCTTCCGACGAGAAGGATGGAGCCAGAGGCGAGAATCGAACTCGCAACCCCTGCTTTACGAAAGCAGTGCTCTACCGTTGAGCTACTCTGGCTCGTCGTTCTCGTACGCGCGGCGGAGTCTACTCTCCCAGGGCCGAGCGGACGTCGTTCATCAGGCCCGCACGCCAGCTCGGGTCGAGGTCGAGCTGACCGAGGGCGCGGGTGGCGGCGAAGCGGACGGCATGCTCACCGTCTCCGGTCGCGACGCCGGCGAGCGTGTCGGCCACCGCCAGGCCCGAGCCCGGCTGGCGCGTGAAGATGCCGGCCAGCGCGTCTGCGGCGGCCACGCGGACCTCGGTCGAGCGAGCGTCGTCTGCGACGATCCCGACCAGGCCGGTGACCGCGTTCTGGTCGCCCGCACGTCCGAGCGCATGGGCGATCGGCATCGCGATCCTGTCTTCGCGGTCGAGCGCTCCGATGAGGAGTCCCTGCACGGGAATCAGATCCACGCGAAGGGCCGAGAGCCTCGCGAGCGCGTGAGCGGCTCTCGCCGCGAGCTCGGCGGCCGCTGCGCGCTCGCCGGTGAGCTCACCGGACAGCGCCGCGTCGAGCGCCGAGAGATCGCTGGTGGTGATGATGCCTGCGACGCGGTTTCCGTAGAGCTCGTCCGCCGTGTCGCCATCCGTGGCGGACATCAGGAGCGGCGTCTTGGAGATGCGGTCGTCGCCCTGGATCTCGCCGATCACCTGGTGCACGGTCAGGTCCGGCAGGCTCTCGCCGACGATCAGGACGTCGAAGCCCGGCGCGCGGCGCATGGAGGCGAGCGCCACGGCGCCCTTGTCCCAGGACCGCACGAGCACGCCGCGTCCCTCGAGCTCACCGCGGACGACGGATGTGCGCTGCACGTCGGCGTCGATGATGCCCGCAACCCGGAAGATCTCCCGCGACGCCGCCGTCGCGAGCGCGTCGATGACCGGAGCACCGGCCCCGCCGCCACCGCGCAGCGCGGTGTGAGCGAGCGCCAGGGCAGCCTCGGCGCGGACGGCTCCGCCCGCCTCGCGCGCGCGCTCGAGACCCCGGGTCGGTCCGCCGGCGATGTCGCCGAGGACGCGCGCGAGCGCGGCTGCGCCCACCTGATCCCCCAGATCGAGAGCGTGCTGGAGTGCGGAGTCGACGGCCTCTGTCCCGGCGGCGCTCACGGCGAGGAGCCCGGCGCGAGCCTGGTCGAGCAGGTCGGACACGTCGGCGCCGCCGCGCGCCCGCGCTTCGAGCACACCGATCTGAGAGGCCGAGGCTGCCGCGATGCCCGCGAGGGCAGGGACGCTCGACGGGTCGATCGCCAGGGCGTCGTAGTACGCCCCCTTGGCCAGCTCATCGGCGTAGAGACCGGACGGAACGGCGCGCTTCTTCAGCTTGCCGTCCCAGCTCCAGACCACGCGAGAGCGCAGCCCCGGAGCCAGTGCGCTCGGATCCCCGGACCGGTAGGCGTCGCCTAGGGCCAGGAAGCCGGCGAGCGCGTCGCTGCTCGCGCCCATGCGCGCGATCGCGTCGGCACAGGCCGAGGCGACACCGGAGTTGGGATCGCCGCCGGCGTGCCATGCCAGAACGGGCGCGGAGCGACGATCGCCGATGTGGCCCAGGGTGAAGGCTACCTGGGTGCGCAGGAACGCGTCGTCACTTCGCAGGGCCTGGACCAGAGGGAGCACGACGGTCGGCCCCATCTCGGTCAGGGCGTGAATGGCGAGCACCCGCTTGTCGCCGGACGACTCGTCGGCGAGCGCGCCGAGGAATCTCGGGACGGCGAACTCTCCGTGCCGGGAGCCCAGCGCGATGACTGCACGCCGCCGCGCGACGACGTCGCCGCCGAAGACCTCCTGGACGAGGGCGCTGATCTCTGCGGAATCGTCGCTCTTGTCCTCGCGGCCGAGGCGCGCCAGGTCCATGAGCCGCTTGCCGATGAGCTCGAACTCACCGCGCTCCGTGAGGAGGTCCAGCCACGCGCGGTGGTCGGTCTCCTTCCAGAGTTGATAGGCGGCCTCGTGGCCCGGGTCCTCGGCGAGTACGCGCTGGAACTGTGCCAGCGCTCCCTCCCGATCGCCGTCTCGAAGGAGCTCGATACCGCGGTCGAACGTCTCGCGCAGGTCGGACTGGGCGCTGATGAGGGTCGGTGCGCAAGCAAGCGCCGCGACGGCCGCGACGAGACGACCCGAGAACAGGCGGGAGGAGGTCATGCCGGACTCCGGTGGAGGCTTCCCCTATGGGTCTTGCTCCGGCGATCGGTCGGGGTCCTCCTGGACACCTGAAACCCTTGCCGGAACGAAGGTTGCGGGATGATAGCGAGGTGCGGCAGGGGGTCAAGGAAGTGGGGTCCTCGGGCTCTCTCCCTGCGCTTCGCGGGAACTATCCGCGCCGCTCGGGGTCGGCTACTCCTCCGGAGCCGAACCGCGGCCGAGCGAGAGCTTGCCGAGGACGCGTCCGGGGTCCGCACCGGTGGCCGCGGGCGCCGTGGACGGGATCCCGAGGGCGCAACGAGCCCCCAGGACCGCGAAGACCAGGGCCTCGCGGGCGTCGGGATCGACACCCAGCTCGGCCGAGGAGACGACCTCGCCCCTTTCGGAGAGAGCGCGGACCAGCCCGGGGTGGTGGACGCCGCCGCCGCACAGGACGAGCGGAGCCCCGGGGGTGGGCGGCAGGAAACGGCGCATTCCATCGGCAACGCACGCCGCCACGAGCTCCACGGCCGTGCGCAGGAGGTCCGCGACGGGGACCCCGTCGGTCTCCGCCAGGAGGCCGTCGATCCAGGCCCGGCCGAAGGTGTCGCGCCCGGTGCTCCTCGGCGGCGACGACTCGAGGAAGGCGCGCGGGAGCCAGCTCGCGAGGAGGTCCTCGCGCACCCGCCCACGAGCAGCGACCGCCCCATCGCGATCGAGGGGCCGGCCGAGCAGCTGCCTCGCGAATCCGTCGAGCAGGGATCCCGCCGGTCCGGTATCGAAGGCGACGAGCTCCCCGCCGGGCTCCGGGAGCCGCGTGACGTTCGAGATTCCGCCGAGGTTCAGGACGAGGAGGGGCCGCTCGGTACCGGCGAAGACGCACTCGTCGGCGAGCGCGGAGAGCGGCGCTCCCTCTCCGCCGGCCGCGATGTCCGCTTGTCGGAAGTCGGTCGCCGCGGGCACACCGGCCGCCCCGGCCACGTGGCACCCGTCGCCGAGCTGGAGCGTCGCGGGCACTCCCGCCCCGTCGTGGTGCCAGACCGTCTGCCCGTGCGACGCGACGAGATGGAGGTCGACGGCGGTGTCGAGCGCGAGCGCGCGCGCCGCGCGGCCGAAGGCGCGGCCGAGGTCGCGGTCGAGGCGTGCGAGCTCGCCGAGGCCGGGTTGCGCGTGGCCGTCGAGCACGGCCCGCAATCGCTCGGCGAGCGCGTTCTCGAAGGGAAGGGTCTCGAACGCGAGAGCGCGCGGGCGACCGGAACCCGTCTCGAATCTCACGAGCGCGACGTCGATGCCGTCGGCCGAGGTGCCCGAGAGGACGCCGGCGACCACCGCCTCGTCTCCGGCCAGAGCGACCCGCAATCGAGCGAGGGGATCGGGCGGGTGGCCTGGGCTTTGCACTCGGAACGGGCATCTCGGGGGCGATTTCGCCCCCCCGGCCCCACGGAGCGCGAGTATGGCAGAACAGACTGCAGCGTGTCAGGATTCGGACACCATGGCGTCCTCCACGGAAGACAGTTCATCGGGACGTCCGATCCTCGTAGTGGACGACGACGGAGACATCCGCGTCGCCCTCGAGATGCTCCTTCAATACGAGGGGTACGCCGTGCAGACGGCGCGCGATGGCCGCGAGGCCCTGCAGCGCCTGGAGCGGGAGATGGCGGAAGGCCAACCGCCGGCTCTGGTCCTGTGCGACGTGAAGATGCCGGGTCTCGACGGGTTGGGGCTCCTCGAGAAGATCCGCGAGCTCCCGGCTCCGCCGCCGGTGGTGATGATCTCGGGCCACGCGGACGTGGCCATGGCGGTGGATGCCGTGCGGCGCGGGGCGGTCGACTTCCTGGAGAAGCCGCTGGACCAGAACCGGGTCCTGGTGAGCATCAGGTCGGCGCTCCGCCAGCAGAAGCTCACCGCGGAGAACACGAGCCTGCGGCGCGAGCTCTCGCGCCAGTGGGAGATCCGGGGGACGAGCCCGTCCATCTCCAGCCTGCGCGACCAGGTCGAACGCGCGGCGCGGGCGGATGCGCCGGTCCTGATCACGGGAGAGAACGGAACGGGCAAGGAGGTGGTCGCGCGGAACCTGCACCTCCTTTCGCCGCGTGTGGCGGGCGACTTCGTGGCGGTGAACTGCGCCGCGATCCCGGCCGAGCTGATCGAATCCGAGCTCTTCGGCCACGAGAAGGGCAGCTTCACGGGTGCGCACGAGCGCCGTGTCGGACACTTCGAGGCAGCCAGCGGCGGGACCCTGTTCCTCGACGAGGTCGGCGACATGCCGCTCGCCGCGCAGGCGAAGGTGCTGCGCGCGCTCGAGACCCACGAGATCACGCGCGTCGGCGGCGCGCGTCCGATCCAGGTCGACCTGCGCGTCGTGGCCGCGACCAACGCCAACCTGGAGAAGGGGGTCGAGGAGAAGCGCTTCCGGCTCGACCTGTACTACCGCCTGAACGTCGTCCCGCTGCGTGTCCCGCCCTTGCGCGAGCGCCTCGAGGACGTCCCCCTCTTCGCCGAGACCTTCCTCACCGCCATCGCCGAACGCGAGGGCCGTCCCCGCCGCCGCATCACGACCGAGGGCCTCGACTTCCTGAAGTCGCTGGACTACCCGGGCAACGTGCGCGAGCTGCGCAACCTCATCGAGGGCGCGCACGTCTTCGCCGACGGCGAGGCCATCGACCGGGACGACCTCGCGCAGGTCCTGCAAGGCCGCCCTGCCCCTCAGCGCGC
>JAJDET010000064.1 GCA_029259655.1 Planctomycetota bacterium | reverse complement strand
GACACCGACCGGATCGGCCAGCGCCGTTCCCGCCATGAAGTCGTCGGGCAGTGCCAGGACGAGCGGGACGGCGAGCTGCTCCTGGTGGACGTCCGAACCGGCGCCGTAGCGGCCGTGCTGTCCGAAGGCCTGGCCGCATGTGCCGACCACGACCAGGATCGTGTCGCCGCGATCGTTGCGCTCGACGAGCTCGCCGATGCGCGCGAGCTCGGCGTCCAGAGCGCGGACGCCGGCGTCGTAGTGGTCGACGAGCGCGAGGACGGTCCCCTCGTCGCGTCGCCGGCCCTGCGCGGCGAGGGTCTCGGGGCGACCCAGCTCCGGATCGGGGAGGTAGCCGAGGAGGTCGTCGGCCGCCTCGGCGTCCGCCCGACGCGGAGGCGTGAGGAGCGTGAGGTGCACGAGCGCGAGGAAGGGGCGCTCTCCGTCGAGCGCGCTCGCGACGAAGTCGTGGACTGCATCGGGTGCGCGACCGGCGTCTCCGCGCTCCACGGTCCGGAACGTGTCGAAGCCCCGCCCGAAGCCCGCGTCCGCGACCGCGCCCGGATGCGTCGAGATGCCGAGCGTGCGGTACCCGAGGGCGCGGAAGGCCTCCGGAGCCGCCGCGACGTCGTCGGGGATCCGCTGGCCGGGCATGCGCACGCGGTGGACGTCCACCGCCTCTCCCGACAAGAGCGACGCCAGCGAAGCGATGGCCGACGGCGATGCCGCGTTCGTGTCCGTGAACCGCACGCCGCGTGCCGCGAGCCGCGCGAGGTACGGAGTCGTGTCGCGCGCGTGCCCCCAGGGTGTCGTGTGCAAGGCGGCGAGGGAGTCGACGGCCACCACCACGACGCTCGCGCCCGCGAGCTCGCGCCGCAGGGAATCGGCGCGCGTTGCGACGTCGCCGCAGCCCGCCGAGACGAGCGCCGCTGCGATGAGCCACCTCATGCGTCGAAGAGCGAGCCCTGGACGGGGTCGGGCGTGGTCGGGAGCGGCGACGGTGTGGGGCTCCCCTGCGCGTCGAGGCCGAAGCGCCGGCAGGCGACCTCGAACATGCGCGTGATCGCTTCCCAGCGCGGGCCCCCTCCGCGCATGCGCTCGCCGAAATCACCCGCGCCGGCCTGCTTCGCTCGCAGTCCGGCGAGCGTCGAGAGCACCTTGGACGCGCGTCCCGGGAACCCCTCGCGGAGGCGCTCCTCGAACACGGGTCGCACCTCGCCGGGCAGTCGGAGCAGCGTCAGGAACGCGCGCTGCGCACCGGCCTCGGCCGCGCGCTCGAGCACGCCCGGCACGGCACTGTCGTTGAGCCCGGGGATGACGGGGGAGACCGCGACGGAGGTCGGGACGCCCGCCGCGGCGAGGATGCGGATCGTCTCGAAGCGTTCCGCGGGCGTCGGACAGCCGGGTTCCATGCGCCGGCTCGCGTCGGCGTCCGTGAAGGCCACGCTGACGTGCGCCTCGGCGCCGGGCCCCGCCGCGAGGTCGGCCAGGAGCTCCGCGTCCCGCCGCACGAGGACGCCCTTGGTGATCACGCCCACGGGCGTCTCGAAGCGACGACAGGCCTCGAGGCAGCGCCGCGTCAGCTCGTAGCGCGCCTCGAGCGGCTGGTAGCAGTCGGTGTTGCCCGAGAAGACGACCTGCTCGCGCTTCCACGAGGGTCGCGCGAGCTCGCGGGCGAGGACGTCCGGCGCGTTCGTCTTGACCACGATCACGCGGTCGAAGTCGGTCCCGGCTCCGTAGCCGAGGTAGGGGTGCGTCCGGCGCGCGTAGCAGTAACCGCAGGCGTGCGTGCAGCCGCGATAGGGATTGACGCTGAAGCGGAAGGGGACGTCGGGGCTCTCGTTCGTCGAGAGCATCGACTTCGCCTCTTCTTCGAGCACGGTGAGCTCCGCGTCCGGGGGAGGGCCGATCCACTCGACGGTGTAGGCGTCCCAGGGGTTCGGCGGGTTCGAGACGGGGCGAGGCACGACCGGATCATTCTCCGCTCGACCGGGCCGCGAGCAAGCGCCGCTCTGCGATCGCCCCGTAGAGCACGGGCACGACGAACACCGAGAGGACCACGACGAGCATGCCGCCGAAGGATGGGATGGCCATCGGGACCATGATGTCGGAGCCGCGCCCGGTGGAGGTGAGGACCGGCACGAGCGCGAGAGTGGTCGTTGCCACAGTCATGAGTGCGGGTCGGATCCGGCGCCGCGCACCCTCGACGACCATGTCGCGGACCTCGGCGATCGACTTCGGGTCCCGCGCGGCGAAGGTCTGGTTGAGATAGGTCGCGATGACGACGCCGTCGTCGGTCGCGATCCCGAACAGCGCGAGAAAGCCGACCCAGATGGCCACGCTCAAGTTGATGGGGTGCACCTGGAACAGGTCGCGCAGATTGGCTCCGAGCACCTCGAAGTCCAGGAAGCCCGGCCGGCCGTAGAGCCAGATGAGCAGGAACCCCCCGGACCAGGCGATGATGACGCCCGCGAAGACGAGGAGCGCCGTCGGTACCGAGTTGAACTGGAGATAGAGGATGAGGAAGATCACGAACAGGGCGAGCGGGAGGACGATCGCCAGCGTCTTCTGGGAGCGAACCTGATTCTCGTAGCTCCCGGTGAAGGCGTAGCTGATTCCGGCCGGGACCTCGAAGTCGCCTGCACTGCGCCGCTCCTCCAGGTAGCGCTGGCACTCCTCGACGACGTCGACCTCCGCGAAGCCAGGCCGCTTGTCGAACACGACATAGCCCACCAAGAACGTGTCCTCGCTCTTGATGGCCTGGGGGCCGCGCGTGTAGCGGATATCCGCGAGCTCCTCGAGTGGAATCTGGGCCCCCTGAGGTGTCGGAACGAGGATCTCGCCCAGGCTCTCGATGTCGTCGCGGAGCTCACGCAAGTACCGCACGCGGACGGGGTAGCGCTCGCGGCCCTCCACCGTGGTCGTGATTTGCTTTCCCCCGATGGCGACCTCGATCACGCGCTGCACGTCCTCGACGTGCAGGCCGTAACGAGCGAGGGCGCGCCGGTCGATGTCGATCTCGAGGTAGGGTTTGCCGACCAGGCGGTCCGCGATGACGGACGCGGGCTGCACGCTCGGGACCTGCTTGAGGAGACGCTCGAGCTCGATCCCGACCGCCTCGATCGTCTCGAGGTCGGGACCCTTCACCTTGATGCCCATCGGGGCACGCATGCCGCTCTGCAGCATCACGATGCGTGCCGCGATCGGTTGCAGCCTCGGCGCGGAGGTCGTCCCCGGGACCTGGGCGGCCGCAACGATCTCGTCCCAGATGTCGTCGGCGGACTCGATGTGATCCCGCCACTGGCGAAAGGGCCTACCGCCTTCCTCGGGGATCAGCTTGCCCTCACCGTCGCGTGCGAACTCCTGGAGTTCTTCGTCGAAGCGGAACTCGGTGCGTCGACCGCTCTCGTCCGTGGCGTACTCGGAAGCGTAGTTGACGACCGTCTCGATCATCGAGATCGGCGCCGGGTCCAGGGAGGTCTCGGCGCGCCCGAGCTTGCCGACCACCGACTCGACCTCGGGGATGTTCCCGATGGCTCGGTCCTGGAGCTGGAGCACGTCCATGGCCTCGCCGATCGACGCGTGCGGCATCGTGGTGGGCATGAACAGGTAGGAGCCCTCGTCGAGAGGGGGCATGAACTCCTTCCCCAGCCCCGGCAAGAGAGCCACCCCACGCTTCCACGCAGCGCTCTCCCGCACGGCGTCGCCGGATAGGCCGACGGACTCCAGACCTCGGGGAACGAACGCGAACACCGTCCCGAATCCCAGCCAGACGCAGGTCCCGAAGACGACGACGGAGAACGGCACCAGGAGGAAGGTCCCCTTGTGGTCCAGGCACCAGCGGAGGATCCGCGGGTACGCGCGCTGGAAGACGAGAAATGCGAGGAGAAGGCCGCCGATCAACAGGCCGACGAAGAGGACGTTCACGAGGAGCCCGCGACCCGGTCCCATGGGCAGCCAGTGGTCGCTGAGGGCCACGAGGACGGTGCACACGACGAGCGCTGAGAGGAGCCAGGGAGCGGCGCGCACTACGCGAGCGGAGAGGCGCGACTCGAGCAGCCGGTAGACGCTGAACCCGAGCAGGAGCGCGCCGGCCCAGAGGGATAGCGATGCTGCGACGAAGCCTCCGCCGATTCCGAGCCCGACGTAGAAGAGAACGCGCAGACGCGGCGCCCGGATCCGGCCGGTGAAGAGTACGTGCGCGGCGGGGGGGATGATGGTCAGCGCCACGATGACCGACGCGACCAGCGCGAAGGTCTTCGTGAAGGCGAGTGGCCGAAAGAGCTTCCCCTCGGCGGCGGTCATCGTGAACACGGGGAGGAAGCTGACGATCGTGGTCGAGACGGCCGTGACCACCGCGCTCCCCACCTCGCGCGTGGCTTCGTAGATCGTCTCCAGAGGATCGTCGCCGTCACCCGCCGCGTCGAGGTGTCGCAGGATGTTCTCGCAGACGATCACACCCATGTCGACCATCGTCCCGATCGCGATGGCGATACCGGAGAGGGCGACGATGTTTGCCTGGACGCCGAACGCGCGCATCGCGATGAAGCAGATGAGGACGGCGAGCGGGAGGAGGGCGCTGATCAGCACCGAACTTCGCAGGTGCAGGAGCATCACGATCACGACGATCACCGTGACGAGGATCTCCTCGATGAGCGCGGAGTTCAGCGTCCCGAGGGTTTCGTGGATCAACTTCGAGCGGTCGTAGAACGGGACCACCTCGACCTGGCTCAGGGTGACTCCGGCGGGCCAGTCCGCGCGCTCGTGCGTTCGCAGCCAGGGAACCCAGGCCTCCTGGTCGAGGTCGTCCTCCGCGAAGGCGGGGATGCCCTGGCGCACCGCGAATGAGGCAAGAGCGGAGCGCGACGTCACCTGGTAGTCCGCGAGCGCACGCGCCGGGAGTCCCGACGCAATCTCGGCGATCTTCGCCTTGATGTTCTTGATCGCCTCGAGCGGGTTGAAGCCGTAACGAACGACCGCGACTCCGCCCACCGCTTCCGCGCCCCCCTTGTCGAGGGCTCCTCGCCGCAACGCAGGCCCTCGAGAGACGTGCGCGACGTCACGGATCGTGATGGGGACGTTCTCGGTGACCGCGACCACCGTGTCCTCGATGTCGGAGAGCTCCTCGATGAAGCCCAGACCGCGGACGACGTACTCGACACGATTCACCTCGATCGTGCGCGCGCCGACGTCCAGGTTGGACATTCGCGTCGCGTTGAAGATCTGATTCAGGCTCACGCCGTGCGCGCGCATTGCGTCCGGGTCCACGTCGATCTGGTACTCCTGGACGAATCCACCGATCGAGGCGACCTCGCTAACGCCCGTCGCGGAGAGGAGCGCGTAGCGCACGTACCAGTCCTGAATGGTGCGCAACTCGTGCAGGCCCCACCCGCCGGTCGGGTTGCCGTCGGGGTCGCGTCCCTCGAGTGTGTACCAGAACACCTGTCCCAGGGCCGTCGCGTCCGGACCGAGCGCCGGCTGCACGTTGGACGGCAGCGTCCCGGCTGCGAGGCTCGCGAGCTTCTCCAGGACTCGACTCCGCGACCAGTAGAAGTCCACGTCCTCGTCGAAGATGATGTAGATGCTCGAGAAGCCGAAGAACGAGTAGCTTCGGACCGTCTTGACGTTGGGGATCCCGAGCAGGGCGACGGTGAGCGGGTAGCTGACCTGGTCCTCGACGTCCTGAGGCGATCTCCCCATCCACTCGGTGAAGACGATCTGCTGGTTCTCGCCGATGTCGGGGATCGCGTCGACCGGGACCGGATCGCGCGGGAGCCCGCCCACGTTCCAGTCGAACGGTGCGACGAGGAGACCCCAGCCGATCACGGCCAGGACGACCAGGCACACGACGAGCTTCCGCTCGAGGCAGAAGCGGATCAGGCCGTCGAGAAACGACGTGCGCTCCGCAGGGCTACTCGCCACGGTCTTCCTCCGCCGCTGCGACCAGCGTCTCGATCACGGCTCCGCACTCGAGCATCGAGCTGCCGAAGTAGGGGTTCACGACCTCGGGACCGTTCTGGAGCCAGGTCGCACCCCGCCCTCCGAAGGCCATCGGACATCGCATGATGAGCACGGGGCCCGCGTGCTCGGATCCGAAGGCTCGGAGAGTCTCCTCGAGCTTCTCGGAGACGGACTCGAAGCCAGCTCGCATGGTGTCGATACCGCTCGCGGCGTCGAACCCTGCAATCGCCTGCGCGAGCCCTTTCGAGAGCGGCATCCAGCGTGCATGCGCGGCCACGTCGAGGCCGTCCATCGGAACGTCGCCCCACGCGTCGCTCAGCGCCTCGAGAGCCGTGCGGGCTCCGATCTCGTCGTCCTCGGCGAGTGAGCCGTGGAGCACGAGGTACCGGTCCCAGACGACCTCGAGGGCGCGGGCCAGACCATCCGGCACGGCCGACGGTCGGGCTTGCGGCTCTTCCGGTCTCGAGCCCAGCTGTGCGCGTATCTCGCGAATCGTCCCATGGAGCAGGTCCAGCGCGCGCTCTCGTTCCTCGTGGGTTCCCGCCTCGCGGGCCTCGAACGTGTCGTTCCCGAGCCGCATGGAGAGCTCCATCCACATGGCGTGGGCGTCGCCCTCGAAGAGGCTCATGTCGGTCTGCGCCAGGCTCGACTCGAGCTGCGCAAGCGTGGCCCGGAGCTCTCTCTCGTCGTGCTCCTCGCGGGCACGGGATACCGCGGCAAAGTCTCTCTCGATGCGTTGCAGTCTGTGGGCGGCAGCCGGTGACACGTCCGGCATCTTGGAGGAGGAGGGAGCCTCGGTCTCCTCGGCCTCGCCCCCGTGATGGTGGGCATGCCCGCTTCCTGCTGCCCCGCCCTTGGAGCTCATCATGCTCGGCCGTGCCTGGATCTGCAGCGCACTGTCGATCTTGAAGTTGCCCTCGACGACCACCAGATCGCCTTCGTCCAGGCCGTGACGTACGAGGTAGTGGTTGCCGGCCCGTGGACCGAGTACCACCTCGCGTCCCTCATATGTCGGCTCCACTGTGTCGGGAAGCTCCACGTACACGATCGCTCTCGTCCCGGTCACCAGCGCAGCGGAGACCGGGATCACGAGTGGCTTCTCGAGCCCCTCGGCAGGCAGGTACCCGAGCTCCTCGGCCGGGACGAGCGCCATCCCGCACACGTCGCAGGAGCCGGCCTCGTCCTTCACGATCTCCGGGTGCATGGGGGAGACCCACTTCCCCGACAGGCTCGGGTCCATGACCCTCCCTCCGCCGGCCACGTGGGCGCGGACGACGGCGTTCACGAACATCTCGGGCTTCAGGCGACCCTCGGTGTTGTCCACGATCACGCGGACTTTCACGGTCCGCGTCCGGGGATCGAGCACGGGGTCGATGAAGGAGATCACGCCGGTGAACTCCTCGCCCGCGTGCGCGGCGGTCTCGAAGGTGACGCGCTGGCCGTAGCGCAGCCAGGTCAGGTCCGACTCGTAGGCGTCGAGCTGGATCCAGACGCGGCTCAGGTCCGCGATCGTGAAGATGCGCGTCCCCGTCTCGACGTACATTCCTTCCTGGGCGTTCTTGTGGATCACGAGCCCGCCGATCGGTGCGTTGATCGTCACGTGCTCGTCTGCGGTCCCGCGCTCCTCGACCTCGCGGATCTGGGCCTCGGTCAGGCCGGCCAGGCGCAACCTCTCGCGCGCCGCGTCGAGCGTCGCACGCGCCGAGCCGCGCAACGCGCCGACCTCGTGACCCTCGATCTCTCCGAGGGACCGCTTCACCTGCAGGAGCTCCTCCTGGGCGCCGAAGAGCTCCGGGCTGAAGAGGTAGACCATGTGGTCGCCCGCCCGAACCGTGATCCCCGTGAAGTCGACGTACAGGCGGTCGATCCGCCCTCCGACCCAGGCCGTGATGTACGACAGTCGGGTCTCGTCGTACGCGACCTTGCCGACCATGCGGATCTCGGCCTCCGCGAAACGCCGCTCGACGGGGACGGTCCGGACGCGCATCAGCTGGCGGTCCTCGGGGCTGACGACGAGGCGCCGGAGCCCCCCGCCGCTCTTTGTCCGAACCGGGATCAGGTCCATCCCGCAGAGGGGGCACTGGCCCGGGTTCGGGAGCTGGATCTGAGGGTGCATCGAGCAGGTCCAGACCTCGGGCTCGCCGGACTCCGCACTGGCGGCGTCATCGGGGCTCCGGTGCTCGGTGGCGTCGCCACCCCCGAGTGCGTACCCGATCGCGAGGCCCAGGATCAGGATCGCGATCACTCTCAGGCCCTTGAGTCTGCTGGTCGTCTTCTTCATCCGTCGGTCTCCGTCGTCGTGTCGTCGTCTTCGATCGTCCTGAAGGGGAGCGGGCGACCCACGAGCCGCTCGAGCTCCGCGCGCGCTCGCCCCTGGTCGGCGAGCGCTCGTTCGTAGGAGAGCTCGAACTCGAGCAGGACGCGTTCTGCGTCCACCAGGTCCGAGAACGTCGCCGACCCGCCGCGGTAGGCCGTCTCGGTCGCCGCGAGCGATTGCTCGGCGCGCGGCAAGAGCGTCGTCCCGAAGAGGTCGATCTTCCGCTCGGAGTCGCGCAGGCCGTAGAGCGCGCTCGCCACGCGGGCGGCGAGCGTGTTCGCGAGGTCCTCGCGACGCATCGTCGCCGCCCGGAGCCGCGACTCGGCCTCGCGCACCGCGCCGCCGTACTTCTTCCGCTGAACGGGTAGCGAGAGCGTCACCCCGAACATGAGCGCGTCGTCTCCGCTCCCGGAGATCCCGGGCATCCGGGCATCTCCGGTGTCCACCAGATCCACGCCGACCGCGAGATCGGGGAAGAACTGCTTCTTCGCGAGGTCGATGGAGCGTTCGGCGCCCTCGACCTCGTGGTGCAGTGCGAGGAGCTCGGGATTGTTCTCTTCCATCCACGCGACCACCCGGGCCTCGTCGACGTCGAGGGTCTGGCGGACGATCGTGCGCGGGAAGGGGAGCTCGGCCGTCGACGGACGGTTGAGCGCCGCGTTCAGCCGGGCCCGCACGGGAGCGCGCCGGTCCTCGAGCGACGTCAACCGGTCCTCGAGCTTGCCGAGCTCGACCTGCGCGCGGATCACGTCGGGGTAATCGACGCTTCCCGCGCTGTAGCGCACGCGGGCGACTCCCTCGAGGTAGCGCACGAGGTCCCGGTTCTCGCGCACGACTTCGATCGCACGCGCGAGGTAGTAGTACTCGTGGAAGGCGTCGCGCACTTCGAGCACGAGCGAGAGCTTCCGCGACTCGAAGCGCTCGCGGAGCGCGAGCGCGGCCTGTTCGGCGACCTCACCCCTGAGGGACAGCGTCCCGAACCAGGGCAGGGCCTGGGTGAGGCCGAACGCCTGGCGCTGCGGACCCACGCGCGTCTCGACCTCCTCGACGTAGTACCGGTAGGCGAGGCGCGGATCGGGGAGGGCCGTCGCCTGTGCGACTTCCTCCGTCGCGGCGTGGTACTCGGCGTAGGCCGCTTCGAGCCCCGGATTGCTCAGGAGCGCGTAGAGGATGTAGTCGTCAGGACCGGAGTCGGCGGTGAGCGCGGCGGGCTCGTCCGCCCGACTCGATGCTCCGGCCGTCGCGACGGACGTGCGGTCGAGCAGTGCCCGGACCTCGGCCAGCCTCTGCGGACGCTCCTGCGACGCGCAGGCGGCGAGCACGGCGAGCGACACCGTGCTCAGGGAGCCGGTGAGTCGTCTTCCGGGGCGGTGAGTCGATTCTGTTCTGGAGAGGCGCGGCGAGCGCGCGCGTGACGGAGTCCACATGCGGACACTCCTCGAGGCGATTCGTCGGACGGTTCCTCCCGCACCCGGACCGTTGGCTCGGGCGGCGGGAACGGTGCCGTCGAATCAGCAGAGGAGGAGCGACAGCGACGCGCAGAGACGCGACGTACCGCCCTGCGCCAGCCGGGTCGCGCTCGTCGGCGAGCCCGTGGGCTCGCGTGCCGGATCGCGACCTGGTGGGTCGAGCGCCCCTTCCGGGACGCGCGTCGGGGTGCTCGCCACGTGAGTCGGCGTGCGACCCGCGACGAGGAGTCGGCTCCAGAGGTCCTCTCCGACTCGCCCCGCATCCGGACTCGGCGAGAGCTCGGGCGTCTCCGGCGAGGAGTCCGTCGAGAGCTCGCAGTCGCAGGTCCCGGCGGGTTCCTCGGTGGGAGCGCAGGGCGACCCGGATGACTCGGGACCGCAGCAGCACGCCGTCTCGACCACCGGCGGCGCGGGAACGCACGGCGCTGCGCTCGCGACCGCGATCTGCACCTGCGACCCGAGGATCAGGGCCGCGATCAAGGCCCGCAGGGCCGGTCGACGGTGGGCTTGGGCTCGAAGAGACACGTGTCTATATGGAGTAGCAGCGCCGGCTGCCCGCGGCAAGGGGCCGCCCTCGGACCCCCGGAGAGCCTCTTCGGCGCTATCGGGCGCGCGGGTTGAGGTGGGTCGCTACGCAGGCGGACCCCTACGGGTGAAGCCTACTCCATGAACTCGATCGAGCCCTCGGGGAGCAGGAACACGACCAGCATCGTCCCGTCGGCCACCGTCGGCACGTGGACCGAGTCCGTCGGGCAGACGACCCACCCGGGCGGCCGTCCGTCGAACGTCGGACTGCCCTCCAGCGGCACGCACCAGTCGACCTCGCCCAGCGGGTGTCGGTGGAGCGGTCCCGGACCGTTCATGACGACCACGTCGACCGAGAAGCCCGAGGTCTCGGGGCCGGCCTTCGCGATGCGACTGTAGCGCACCGGGAGCTCGCCCTCTCCGGCGATCACGCCCTGTTCGAGCAAGGCGGCCAGGCCCGCGTTGATCTCTCGGGCCTTTTCGCCGTCGGGGGGGAGCCGACGCGTGAGCTCGGCCTCCGCAGCGGCGGCATCGGACAGGTCGAGGCCGTACGCGGCCTCGATCAGCGGCAGAAAGGTCTCCTCCATGATTCGTCTCCTGCCCGGATTATGCACGAAGCGACCGTCGGTGGGACGCGGTGCCGGCGATCCCTATACTCTCCTGCTCGTCGCGTGCCGCGACGACACCCTCTTTTCCCTACGACCTCTTTCTTATCGAAGCGATGACGACCGCCGAGGCCGAGACCGCGCAACGGGTCCACCCGACGCGCGAAGAGCTCCTCGCCGATTTCGGTGAGGAGTACCTCTCCATCCAATCCCTGTTCCGCTTCTGCTTCGTGCCCAGCGGGCGCCTCGGGCTCCTGAAGGACTTGGCGCTCGACGAGGAGTGGGGCGTCAACAACTTCGTCCTGCTCAAGTATCTGGCCGTGCACCTGCGGCTGGCGGTGGAGCAGGGTGCCTACGTGTGGAACGGCGATCAGATCGTGATGACCGCCGGCCGCCTCCTCAGTCGCGGCGGCGCGCCGATCTACGTCGGCGTGGTCGCGAACAGCACACCCGAGGACAACCCCTGGGTCCTGAACTGGGTCGGAGAGCGGCCCAGCTCCGGCGTGTTGCCCGAACCGCCCGACCTCGGCGAGTGGCCCGAGCTCAAAGCGGGAACGGAGATCGTCGTGGCCTGCGACCCCGCGGACCCCGAGCGCAAGGTGCGTGTTCCCCACATCGACGGGGCGCCGTCCACCGCGCTCGTGAGCGCAATCGCGGGAGCCGTTCACTGGGCGCTCTTTCGCGGGCTCGCGGTGCGCCAGATCCACGGTGGCGGGCGCGGACACTTCCTCCCGATCTACCTCACCGACCGCGACGACATCTGTCGCGCACCGGACCTCGTCTGTCCCGTCGTCGGTCAGTCGGAGCGCGTGATCGTGCGCACTCTGCTCGAACCGCACGTTGCTTACTCGCCGGCGCGCGCCGTGGTGGAGCGCTGCGAGCAGCTCCCGAACTGGCTCCTCGACGCGTGGGAGTCGGCGAGCGAGGAGCGCTCCGAGCGTTCCGAGCGCGAGAGCGAGGACTAGTGAGGCGCCCGGCGGGCGCGCCCTAGCCCGGACTATTCATGACCACGCGGACCGAACACCACGAACGGCCGGCTTTCGCCGGCCTTTCGGCCCCTGCCGGCACCTTGCACGCACCGGCGTCCTCGATGACCCATCAAGGTCGCCTGCGGGGCCGGCACGCGCAAGGTACCGGCAGGAACCGAATCGAGGCGTTCTGCCTCGCGGCTCATGAATAGTCCGGGCTAGCCGCTATGCCGGTCTGGTTTCGAAGAGCACTCTTGCTCCTCATCCTGGGGGGACTCGCGGCTCTGGCTCACGGCCCCGTGCTGGTCGCCGAGGCCTCGGTGGGGGATCACGGCATCCTTGCCCGGGCCGGACTCGCGGACTCGACCGCTCCGGCGCCGCTCCTCGAGCTCTCCACCGCGGACCTGTTCCGGGTAGACACGGTGGGGGACGAGCCCGGATGGCCCCTGTCCGGTCTCTCGCTCGCGATCTCGCGGCGCCTGTTCGGCATCGGCGGGCTCGAGGGCGGCAAGGGTCCGTGGCCCTATCGCCTGCAGAACCTCGTGCTGCTCGCGCTGGCGGCGATCGGTCTGCACCGTTTCCTGAGGCGGCTGCTCCAGCCCTGGATCGGGAACGAGCAGACGACCGAGGCTTCGCGCACTGCCGCAGCTCTGTTCCTGCTCCATCCCCTCGCGCCCGCGATCGTGTTCTCACTCTCCGCACGATCGGACCTGCTCTCGGTCCTGTTCCTGGTGTGGGCCGCGGCGGCGTTCCTCAGGGGGCGGCAGGACCGCAAGGGTGTGCTCACCGTGATCGCGTTCGGACTCGCGCTCCTCGCGGGTCTGTCCGGCGAGCTCGGGCTGCTTCTACCCGTCGTCCTGGGCTTCTCCGAGTACATCTCCGCGCACCGCTACCGCAAACGTCGCGAGCGGCTGCGCACGACCGTCACGACGGTGCTCGTCTACGGCGGCGCCGTCGCACTGACCGCGTTCCTGCGTGTGGCGGAGACCGGTGCGCTCCCGGCGCCCGGGCTCGTCGCGACCGTCCGCGCCCTCGACGATCCGGAGGCCGCGGCCGGCGTCGCGCTCCTGGCCGTCGAGAAGCTCGGCGTCTTGATCCTGCCGTCCAACGTGCACAGCACGGGCGTCTTCGGGACGGCGCTCGGGGGCCTCCTCTTCCTGTTCGCGCTGCAGCCGGCTCTGGTCGCCGCGCGAACGGCTCCGCGACTGTGGGGTTGGCTGCTCTTCGGGTGGCTCGCTGCCCTCGTCGTCGCCGGCTTCCGCGGTGCGGAACTGCGCGTGAATCCGGGGCACCTGGGACCGGCCGGCGTGCTGTTCGCCGCGAGTGCCGTCATGTGCGTCGGGCTCGGAGTGGCGGCGACCGCGGTATCGGGTGTGGTGCGTCAGGTGCGGCCGGCCGTCCTTGCCGTGGGCTTTGCAGTGCTCGCGCACGGAAACGCACGCCCACTGGCCGAGTCGGCGCGCTACGCCGGGGAGGTCAAGCGCGACCTCGTCGAGGCTCGGCAGAGGCACGGGCGCGACGCGGCGATCCTGATGATCGACTCGCGGGAGCCCGTGCGCGGCGTGGATCCGCTCGGCCCCGAGGTCGCCGCGCTCCTCCACCCTGCCGAGCTCGAGCTCACGGTCCTGACGGAGCCGGCGTTCCTGGCGCTCACCCGGGAGCGCGAGTTCGACGAGCTGCGCGCGGACTCGTTGCTGGTCGTTTTTCCGACGAACGAACGCCGCGTGCGCGGCGTCGGTCCGACGCGGCGATCGGTCCTCCTCGGGCCTGCCCAGCCGACCCGTGGCATCAAGGGCTGGCGGCGGGAGTCCCGGTCACCGGATCTCGACGTCGAGGCGCTCTCGATCGATGCGCTCCGCGCGACAGCGCCCGTCGGAACGGCGACGAGGGACGGAGTTCTCCGGGTCGAGTGGCGCGCGACGGCGCCGATCGCTCTCCCGCTCTCGTGCGAGGGGACCTGGTGGAGCGACGAGCCGGTGCCGGTCGTCGAGTTCGACCTGTCGTCCTCGCTCGCCTGGCGTCTCTCGGACCGTGTGCGTCGGGCGTGGTTCGAGTCGGGACCGGCGACGCTGGGTCAGGTCGAGCTCCTCGAGGAGCTCATGCCGCTGGGCCCGGCGTTCCGGCCCGAGCCCGATGGTGGCGACTGGTACTTCGGGATGGAGCTCGAGGAGCCGCTCGCGAGCCGGGTCCTCGCCTCGCGTGACCGCGCCGCCTGGCGCGTCGGTCTGCTCGACCTCTACAGCTTCGAGTACGTGCAGATCGACGGCACGGTCCTCCCCTCGGGCACCGTGCTCGTGCAGGACGCCGCCGCCCGCGTGCGGAGCTTCGTGCGGGATACGGGGGGGCCGGTCGCGTGGCACCTCGATCTGCTCGTGGATGGGGTCGCGGTGGCGCGCGCGCACGGGCGGCGGATCGGGCGGTTGGGGTCGAGGGAGGAGTAGGCAGGGACACGGGGGGTGTGCACAACCCGTGGACAGCCGCTCTCTGCGCGTACCGAAGCTTGCCAGCGGCTGAACGCGCGCGCGCTTCGGACGCGCAGGCGGCTGACCACCGGTTGCACACACCGACCTGTCAGCGTGCGGGGGAATCGGTGAGGGCGATGCGGCCCCGACGGCGCCAGCCGACGTTCAGGAGCCAGGTGCGGGCCCGTGCGATCGCTCGCGGAGCGAGCGTGGGGGGGACTCCACGGCTCTCTTTCCAGCCCTCGAACCACCGCCCCGACGACCACGCATCCACACCGAGCAAACGGATGCCGTGGCGCGCGTGGTTCTTCAGCACGTAGACGAGCGCGTTCCGCACCTCTCGAGGCGAGCGCAGGATTCGATCGTGATAGCGGTCCGCGAACACCTTGCCCTTTCGCCCCCAGAGCTTGCTCAGCGCCTTCGCGACCCGGATCGAGAGGCCCTGCATCCCGCGCGTCAGCGCGTTCCTGTCCCTGGCCTCGACGAGCAAGTGGAGGTGGTTGCTCTGGATCGAGTACTCGGTCAGCCGGAAACCGAAACGATCGGAACCGGCACCGAAAGCACGCTCCAGCACCCTGCGTTCCCGTACGCGCCTGAGACTCGGCAAGCCCGCGCGCAAGCGCGTAGTGACATGCACCGGAAAGCGCGAAGCGAGCCTCTCGCGCGTGCGGTGCGAAACGCGCGCACGTTCACCTTGCCTCTTCCGCCCCGCTCCCTTCCGCGCACCGCCCCAGCTCTTGAACTCGAAGAGCTCCTGTCGCGAACACTTCTTCTTGCGTGCCACTCGTCCTCCTCGGCGCGCGCGCTTGAATGCGCACCTATTCACAGGACGAACGAGGGGGCGATTCGTATCAGCAACTCACGCGAAAACACTCGCGACTTGCATCGTGTTCAAGCGTCTGGTGGGTGTGCAGACGTCGGTGCGAAGTACTCGGATAGCTTGTCGTGGTATGCGTGTGGAGGGTTCGTGGACAGGCAGCTGCGCGGCGAAGCGAGCGCGCTCTCATCGCAGGCAAAGCTTCGCCGAGCGGAAGTGTCTGTCCACGTACCCTCCATGCGCATTCCACGACCCCCGCGCCCCCCCCCCTGCGTCTACCCGTCCGCCAGCCGTTCCGCTGCGCCGGCGATCACCGCGAGTTGCCTGTCGTCGAGGCCGAAGTGGCTGCCCTCGTGTTCCTCGTGCGCGAACGGAACGCCGAGCTCGTCGAGCCTCCGGGCGAGCACCCGGAGGCCCCACTGGAGATGGAACTGGTCGGCGAGGCCGCACTCTAGGTGCAGCCACTCGAGGGTGCGCAGCGCGGCGGCGTGTTCCTCGCAGGCGTGCACGGGATCGAAGGCCAGCCAGCGCTTCCAGACCCCTCCCTTTCGCGCGCCCGTGTCGAGGTCCATGGGGAGGTCGAAGCCCAGAGCGGAGTCGGGGTTGGGGGAGTAGCAGGCCGACATGCAGAGGACGTTGACCACAGCGTGGTCGTCCCCCGAGAGCTCGTGGGACTCCTCGAAGGCGGTCCAGAACTTCAGGGGGTCCATGTCGTGGGCCACGAGCCCGCGCAGGGCCGGCAGGAGCTCGCTTCCGAAGCAGTACTCGAAGCAGCAGTCGCCGCTGATCGACGCGCACGCCGCGAACAAGCCGGGGTGGTGCATCGCGAGGTGCAGGGCGCCGAAACCGCCGGAGGACTTGCCGACGACTCCACGTCGTCCGTCCAGTACGCGGAAGGTGCGATCCACGTACGGTACGAGCTCCTGCACGACGTGGTCCTCGTAGCGCCCGACCGCGCTCGAGTTCACGTACTGACTGCCCCCGTAGCGCGTGAAGCAGTCCGGCAGGACCAGGATCGCCGGCGCCGCCTCGCCCGCGTCGACCAGGCGGTCGTAACGGAGCACGAGGCCGGGCTTCCAGCGCTCCGTGCCGAGCATCTTGTGCCCGCGTCCGGTGAGGCCCGCGAGCACGAAGATCACCGGGTATCGCCGGTCACCGGCCTCGGCGCCCGGCGGGAGGTACACCGGGAGCTCGCGCTGGTGGGGATCTCCGAGGGCGTTCCCGCGCAGGACGTCGCTCTCGATCGGATGGAGCTCGACCCGCCCGGCGAAGGCGAGCGGGTCGCGCAGTCCGATCTCGCGTCTCACTGGCGCCGCTCTCCGTAGGAGAGCCGCGGAGGGATTCCGTGCTCATCGCGCAGAGCCCGGAACCCGGACTTGAGACGGTCGAAGATCGCC
The DNA here is from genome assembly GCA_029259655.1 of Planctomycetota bacterium. Taxonomy (GTDB): domain Bacteria; phylum Planctomycetota; class UBA1135; order UBA1135; genus OFTM220. Next base: position 44,369 of record JAJDET010000064.1, on the reverse strand, counting down.
TCGCAGCGCTCGTCGTAGTGCGCGAAGGCGGACTTCATCCCGTTGATCGAGATGATCTCGAGGTCGTCGAACGTGCAGCCGAACTCCTCGACCGCGAGCGTGTACTCCTCGGTCATGGTCGTCCGGCTCATCAACCGGTTGTCGGTGTTGAGCGTGACCCGGAACCCGAGGTCGCGGAACAGCGGGAACGGGTGCTCGGCGAGGGACGTCACGGCGCCCGTGTGGACGTTGGACGACAGGCAGATCTCGAGCGGGATCCGGTGGTCGAGCACGTACTGGGCGAGCGAACCCACCTTGATGACCTTCCCGTCGTAGATCACGACGTCCTCGACGAGTCGCGTGCCGTGCCCGATGCGGTGCGCGCCGCAGTACTGCAGCGCCTGCCAGATGCTGTCGGGCCCGAAGCTCTCGCCGGCGTGGATGGTGATCGAGAAGTTCATGCGCTTGGCGAGCTGGAACGCCTCGAGGTGCTCCTTGGCCGGGTTGCCGGCCTCCTCGCCCGCCAGGTCGAAGCCGACGCAACCCTGCTCGCGATAGGCGAGGGCGAGCTCGACGAGCTGGGTCGACAGCTCGGGCTCCTGGTTCCGCAGCGCGCACACGATGAGCCCCGTGCCGACATTGAAGTCCTCGCTCCCGCGCCTCAGGCCGCGCAGGGCGGCGAGCATGACCGCGTCCAGGCCGAGCCCCTCTGTCGTGTGCAAATGAGGGGCGAAGCGAACCTCGGCGTAGACCACGTTCTCGCGCGCCATGTCCTCAACGAACTCGTAGGCCACGCGCTCGAGCGCATCGGCGGTCTGCATCACCGCGATCGTGTGGCGGAACCCCTCGAGGTACTGGGACAGGCTCCCGCGCGAGGCTCCGGCGAAGAACCACTCCGCGAGCGGACCGGGCTCTTTACGGGGGAGCTCGTAGCCCGCGGTCTCCGCGAGCTCGATCACCGTCTCCGGCCGCAGTCCGCCGTCGAGGTGCTCGTGGAGGAGGACCTTGGGCACGCGCGCCACGAGCTCGCGTGTGGGCCGGGTGGCGAGATCGCTCATGGGCGGCACGGTACCGCCCGGCCGGGTCAGGTGCGAGCGGGCTTCTTGCGTGCCTTCTTCTTCTTGGCGACCCTCTTCGCGATGTGGGAGGCCGCATCGGGGGTCGTGCACGAGGTCTCTCCGTGATCGACTTCCACGACGCCGATGCGCTTCGCGGCCGCCAGCGCGGCCTTCGTGAGCTTCGCCCGGCAGCCGAGCGCGATCAGCGCCGTGTTCATCGAGTAGCGCACGTGGTTCTTGCTCGAGTGGATGTCCGCCTCGATCGTCTCGAGGTGATCGGTGCACCACGCGTCCGAGACCTCGTCGCCGCCGGCCAGGACTGCCACGAGCTTCCAGCCCGCCGACGCCTGGAACTCGTTCTTCGCCTTCGTCCACTTCTCCGCACGCGCTCGAGCGGAGGGCGACTTCCCGGCGACTTCCGCCACAGCCCAGGAGAGTCCGTGGTCGCAGGCCCTGGCCCAGGCGTCGAGCGTCTTCGCCTTCATCTCTGCCGGATCGGCGATCATGGTCGCGAGCACGCGCGCGTCGTGGTTGCTCGTGTCGAACAGCTCGAGCGCGAGGCCCTGGTCCGTCTTGATCTCGCGCGCGAGCTTGCCGAGGTTCGCGTGGCTCACGCCGAACATGTCTTTCGGAACCCCGTGCCGCGCGTACACCTTTCGGTTCTGCGCGGTCCCGTAGGCCTTCAGCCGCTTCATCGCCTGCGTCCGGTTCATTGCATCCTCCGCGGGAGATTCTCGCTCCGCGGAGCCCTCGCGGGAAGGGCGATTGAGCCGGGCCGGTGCCCGCCGTACCCTCGCGCGCCATGTCCGACGACGTCCGCGTGCGTTTCGCTCCGAGCCCGACGGGCCGCCTGCACATCGGCGGTGCCCGCACGGCGCTCTTCAACTGGGCCTACGCCCGCCGCCGCGGCGGCCGGTTCGTGCTGCGAGTCGAGGACACGGATCGCCAGCGCTCGACTCCCGAATTCGAACAGGCGATCCTCGACGGCCTCAGCTGGCTCGGAATCGACTGGGACGAGGGGCCGATCGTCGGTGGCGACCGCGGACCGTACCGGCAGTCCGAGCGTCGCGAGGCGCACCTCGCCACGGCGGGGAAGCTGGCCGAGGCGGGCTGGTTGTACCGCTGTTTCTGCAGTCCGGAGCGCCTCGCCTCCCTACGCGAGGAGCAGATCGCGCGGAAGGAGACCGCCGCCTACGACGGACGCTGCCGGGAGCTCACCGCGGAGGAGTGCGACGGCCGTGTGAATGCGGGCGAGGCGCCCGTCCTGCGCTTCCGGGTGCCGGCCGGCGAGACGCGCTTCTCCGACCTGATCCGCGGCGACGTCGCGTTCCAGAACCGCGAGGTCGACGACTGGGTCACGGTGCGCGCCGACGGCTCGCCGACCTACAACTTCGTCGTGGTCTGCGACGACGCTCACATGGCGATCACACACGTGATCCGCGGCGAGGAGCACCTGACCAACACGCCGAAGCAGGTCCTGCTCTATCGCGCGCTGGAGCTCGAGGTCCCGGAGTTCGCACACCTCCCGCTGATCCTCGGCCAGGACAAGAAGAAGCTCAGCAAGCGCACTGGCGACACGGCGCTCGACGACTACAAGGACAAGGGCTTCCCTCCGGAGGCCGTGCTCAACTTCCTCAGCCTCCAGGGCTGGGCGCTCGACGGCGAGACCGAGGTCTTCTCGATCGACCAGCTCGCTTCGCACTTCGACGTCGTGGACGTCTCGAAGGGCGGGTCCATCTTCGACGCGGAGAAGCTCTTGTGGCTCGCGGGTCAGTACCTGCGCGACGAGGACCTCGACCACCTGGTGGAGCGGGCGGGGCCGTTCCTCGTCCGAGCGGGATACCTCGCGGAGTCCGAGCTCGCAGACCGCGCGGAGTTCGTACGCGCTGCCGTTGCGACCGTTCAGGAGCGCTCGCGGACCTACGCGGAGGTCGCGGAGCAGCTCGCGTACCTGTTCGTCCCCGACGACGCGGTCGAGTACTCGGAGAAGGGCGAGAAGAACGCGCGGAAGCAGGGAAACGATGCGCTCTCCGCCTACCTTCCGTGGCTCACCGATCGGCTCGCACAGCGGGCCTCGGCGGACGAGCTGCGCGATGCGACGAAGGCCTGGGTCGCCGAACGCGGGGACAAGATGCCCGCGCTCTTCGCGCCCCTGCGCTGCGCCTTGACGGGCGCGCCGGGAGGCCCCGACCTCTTCGAGGTGATCGCGCTGCTCGGTCCCGAGCGGACGCTGGCCCGCGTCGGGGCCGGCCTCGAGCGCCTCGGCTGACCCCGCCGGCGGGGGCGGGTCAAGGTCTCGCCCGTTCGCGCCGATGTTCATACGGGATTCGGTATGCAGACGCCCGATCGAGCATCCGCCGCCCGCGGCGTGAGCTGCGAGGACGCGCGACGACTTCTCTCGGCCTTCGTCGACGGCGGTCTCTCCGCGCCGGGGCGACAGCTCCTCGTGCGGCACGTCGGGAGCTGCGAGCCCTGCCGGACGGCCTACCGCGCGAACCTCGAGACCGCGGGCAAGCTCGGAGCGAACGTGCGAGCGGCGCGCGAGGAGCGCGTCACGGAAGAGCGCGAGGGCCTGCGCGAGCGCCACCGCAGGCTCGCCATCGAGGCCGCATCCAAGAGCAAGCGCGGGGTGCATCGAGGTGCGTTCCTGCGCCTCGCGCTCCTGCCCGCGGCAATCGTCTTCCTCATCACCCAGATCGCGGGCATCCAGCAGCCGCCGCGGCCCTTCGACGTCTCGTGGAAGAGCGGCTCGGTGAACGTCGCCGACAGCGACCTGAGTCGATACCACACCGAGGCGCAGATGATCGGGGGCCAGTGGTGCTGGACCGGCGCCGACGGGGCTGCCCGCATCGAGGGTGGAGGTGTCGAGGTCGCGCTCGACTCCGATACCCAGCTGCTCCTCGAGGACCAGAGGGGACCGCGCCTCCTCCTGAGGAGGGGGAGCCTGACCGTGGATGGGTCGTGCGAGGTCACCACGCCGCTCGGGGTCGTCTCCGTCGAGAGCGGGAGCGGCGAGGTCGCCTACCGCGACCGCGAGCTCGTCGTGCGCAGCCTGGGCGGCAAGCTCGCCGTCCACAACGCCGAGGTGCGCCATCGTCTCGGCCCCGGCGATCCACCGCTCGCACTGAAGTGAAGCTCGCCTTCACGGCCCGATCGGCAGTCCGTATCGTGGTCCGCGATGGTTTCCCGAGGCAGTGCGTGGATCGCGGCGAGCGCGTGTGTGCTCGGCATCGTGGTCCCCGCGTGCGGCGATCCGCGCCCGCCGAACGTGGTGCTGATCACGATCGACACCCTGCGTGCGGACCACACGAGCCTCCACGGCTACGAGCGCGACACGACTCCCTTCCTGGCGGAGTGGGCACGCGGCGGGACGGTCTTCGAGAGGGCCTACTCCCCGAGCTCGTGGACCCTGCCCGCGATGAGCATGATCCTCACGGGCCAGGTCCAGGTGAAGAACGAGGGGCGCATCTTCCCCGTGCAGACGAGCCTGGCCGAGGTCTTCCGCGAGCGCGGCTACCGCACCGGTGCCGTGGTCGCGAACCGGCTGCTCACCGACGAGCGCGGCTTCTCGAGCGGCTTCGACGACTACCGCGTCCTCGAGCCGAAGGTGAAGGGGCAACCGGTTGCGCACTGGCTCGCACCGCAGGTCAACGCGCGGGCCTTCGAGTTCCTCGATCGCGGCCGCGAGCCCTTCTTCCTCTTCCTCCACTACTTCGATCCGCACAACCCCTACCGGCCGATCGGAGAGCACCGCTTCGACCCCTGGAATCGCCCCGACCGCCGGCGCGCCTTCCGGGATGCCATGGCCGCCGAGCATGCCGGGCGACTGGACGACGCGGCCTACGCGGGGATCGAGGACCGGATCGCGCTCTACGACGCCGAGGTGCGGCAGGTCGACGAAGCGTTCGCGGAGCTCATGACCCGGCTCGACCGCGAGGGCCTCGCCGACAACACGCTCGTGATCGTGACGGCCGACCACGGCGAGGGGCTCTGGCAGCGGGCCGTCAACAAGGACGACAAGCTCAAGGAGGGGTTCTTCCCGTTCCTCTACTTCGAGCACGGCACCCAGCTCTACGAGGAGCAGGTGCACGTGCCGCTGGTCCTGCGCGGTCCGGGCGTGCCGAACGGCCTGCGGGTGGACGACGACGTCTCGTTGCTCGACGTGGCTCCGACGATGCTCTCCCTCCTGGACCTCCCGCGGCCGGGTGCGATGGTGGGCGAGGCGCTCCTCCCCGAGCTGCCTCCGTCGGGGCGCTCGATCTTCTCGATCTGCTCGCGGGGCACGACGGTCAAGGCCGATGGGCGCTTCCGCCTGCACCAGCCGCGCGACTACCGGCTGAAGAAGGGGATCGCTCCGGAGCTCTACGACCTCGGGGCCGACCCCGCCGAGCTCGAGCGGCTCCAGGACGCCGAGCGCGAGCGCGAGCTCGGCGCCCGGATCGAGGCCTGGCTCGCGGCACACGAGGACATCGACTGGGACGCGGAACCCCTCAGCCTCGAGGACGTCGAGCGCGACCTCGGCGCGCTCGGCTACACGATCGAGGACATGATGGGGGAGGACGCCGAGCAGGAAGAGGACGGCGACGAGACTCATCCGGATGAGTGACCCGGGTGCACTGAACCGTGCACGGTAGCCTCGCGCTCGCGAGCGGCGTCTTGTGGGTGGGGAGCCATGAGAAGACGGCTCACGTGCGCGCCTTCGACCTCGACGGCCGCTCGCTCGGGCGCGGGTTCTCGTTCCGCGACGAGCGCTTCCCGCATACGGCCGTGACGGGCCTCGCCGTCGACCCCGACCACAGGATCTGGGTCGCGGATCGACCCGCGTCGCGCGTGCGGGTCTTCACCTTGTTCGGCGCGGAGGTCGCGAGCCACGGAGCCCTGGAATCCGGGACTGACAGGGATCGGCCGCTCCCGATCTCCGATCCGACGGACGTCTGTCTGGTCGGCGACGACCTCGACGAACCGTTCGTCCTGGTGGGGTCCGGCGGGCGTCGGCGCCACGCCGCACGCGTCCTGGAGGCGGCCGGGCCGCTGGTCACCTCGCTGCGCCCGCTCGGCGATCCGCAGGGCAGCTTCCACGACGTCCGCGGCGTCGCGGCCGGAGGGCGCTTCGCCTACGTCTGCGAGGCGACCGCCGGGCGGGTCCAGGTGTTCCGGGACCTCGACTTCCACTTCGCGCTGGGGGCCGGCGAGCGCGCCTTCCGGCCCGTGGCGGCGGCGCCGACCTCGGATGGGCGGCTGGTCGTGGCCTCGGCCGGGCCCGCCTCGCGGCTGGTCGTCTTCGACCGGGGTGGGCGGCCGCGGGAGGTGCTGGCCGGCCCCGGGGCCGGGGACGGCGGGATCGAGGAACCCGGCGACCTCGCGCTGGCGGAAGGCGTGAGCGACCGCGAGAGCCGTCTCTTCGTGCTCGACCGGGACGGAGGGCGGATCCAGGTCTTCAACCTCGAGGGCCGCTGCTACGGGGCCTTCGAGGACCTCTGATCGTCCCCCCCCTAAATCCGCCCTACGGGGTATTGTTGCGTGGCGGCCGAGGCGTCTCCCACCGCAGGGGGAAATCGCTTCCTGACAGCTCTCCACCCGCAATGTCTTAGGGCGACATTGGTCTTCGGGGGGGAACCTTGGATAGTGATTGGCCGTCCAACTCCTCCTCGACGCATGCTCCTCGGACCGTCCACTCTCCACCTGGCGGGGTCTCTGGCTCTGTCAGGGGCTCTGGCCGTGCTCGCGCCCGTTCAGCTCCCTGGCGGCGGTCTGGGCAAGACCGGTACCGGCGGACATGGGAAGACCGGCGGCGGAGTGGCGGTCGTCCCCGGCTCTCCGAAGGTCGCCCCGCCGCAAGGGCCTGCTGCTGGACCCCCGGCGACTCCCCCGGGGCCGACCGGCAGGGGGGGCCGGCAGGAGGTCGTGACCGAGGTCCCGGGCGACTTCGGGCTCACCTCGCTCGACGCTCACGCGCCCTTCCACGTCGACGGGAACCCCATCCTGGGCGTTCCGCTCGTCCAGAACGATCGCTACCAGATCTTCTCGGGGCCCTTCCTGGCGCCGAAGTCCAACCCCGATCCGATCGATCTGCCGGACGATGTCTTCGTCATCCTGATCGGCGAGAGGGCAACGCCCACCGCCTGGGCCGAGGAGTTCATCCTGCGGGCTCCCGCGACGCTCGGCGACGGACCGGCCCCGCTCTTCGTCGGCTTCCACAGCTTCGCTTCCGGGCCCGGCGAGCTCCTGGGCCAGACGAACTTCGTCAACACGGTGCACGCCCGCGGGTGGTTCTTCCTCGCGCCCCTCGGGGCAGCGGACGAGAACTTCGCCTCGATCGATTCCCAGCTCAACACCGAGTTCGTCCTGGACCTCGTGATGAACACCTTCGGGAACTACATCGACCGGGAGCGGGTCTACGGCGTCGGGTTCTCGATGGGCGCGGCCACGGGAATGAACTTCGCCGCGCGTCACGTGGACCCGGCGGGTCTCATGTTCGCGGCGTTCGTCAACCACACGGGCGGGGTCGCTCTGCGGCACACGTACGCGACAGCGAGCCCGACGATCCGGACCATCCTGGAGTTCTGGTTCGGCGGCGGGCCGATCGACGAGGCGTTCAACTACCGGCGCTCCTCGGTGATCGACTACACGCTGGGGACCAAGATCGTGTTCCCCGACGAGAGCATGTGCAGGAACCTCGTCTACATGCCGATCTACGACGTTCGGTCCGAGAACGATCCGCAGGCCACCCTGATCGAGCAGAACGAGATCTTCGAGACCTTCATGGCGACGCTCGGCGCCGACATCACCACCGAGATCAAGACCCAGGCGGTCCACAACTGGTCGACGCTCCACGAGCGGGACGCCCTCGACTTCCTCGAGCAGCACAGGCTCGAGATGCCGACGTCGGGCAGGACGCTGGCGGACCGGGATGCGCGCTTCTTCCACTTCGACGTCGTGCAGGACGCCGGCGGGGCGTTCTCGCCCTTCACGTGGTCCATCGGCACGCGCGGCAACCGGGTGAACGTCGACACCACGAGCAACCTCACGAGCCTCGCGCTCAGTCCTCTCGATGCGGGGCTCGACTACACGCGCATCCTGCGTTTCGACCTGGCGTCGGGGGACGCGACGACCGACCTCTTCATCGTGGAGGACTTCTGGGACCCGCCCGTCGAGGTGCTCCTGGACGACGTCACCACGGCGTCCTGGTCGCACGATGCGCAGACCGGGCGGCTGACCCTCACGGACACGGACCCGGCGGTCAACACGTGGAAGGTCTACGCCGAGGAGGCCACCGCGGACCTGGGGGTCCGCATGAGCGTCGACGACACCGTTCCGCTCGAGAACCAGACGGTCTCCTACAGGATCACGCTCACGAACGGCGGTCCCGTCGAGGCTACCGGCGTGCAGGTGACGGACCTGGTTCCCGCGGGACTCACGTTCCTGAGCGCGACTCCCAGCCAGGGGACGTATGACGACCAGACCGGGATCTGGACCGTGGGCGCCATGGCGTGGGCGGCGCGCGAGACGCTCGTCCTCGCGCTGACGACCGACGTCGCTTCGGGGGGAGCGACGATCCTCAACACGGCGACCGCGAGCGCGACCCAGCTGGACTCCGACGCCACCAACGACAGCGACACCGTCTCCATCGTCGTCGACGACAAGGTCGACATCGCCGTCGCGAAGACCGTGGACAACGACCGCCCGAAGGAGGGCGAGCAGGTGGTCTTCTCGATCGGCGTCAGGAACATCGATCCCAGTGCGCAGGCGACGAACGTCTCCCTCACCGACGTCTTGCCGAGCGGCTTGACCTACGTCTCGGACAACCCGACCCAGGGGAGCTACGCCTCCGGAACCGGGATCTGGACGATCGGGACGCTCGACAGCGACCAGGTGGAGACGCTCCAGCTCACCGCCAGCGTGGACCTCGGGACCGTCGGGAACACGATCATCAACACGACCTCGAACCTGCAGGTCGACCAGCTGGACCGGAACGGCGCGAACAACACCGGTACCCAGGCGCTCCTGGTGGTCGATGACATCGACTTCTCGCTGACCAAGATCGTCGACGACGCGACACCCGTCGAGCAGGGGACCGTCGTCTACACCCTGACCATCACGAACACGAGCGCGACCCTGCTCGGGTCGAGCATCCAGGTCACCGACCTCCTCCCCGCGGGCGTGACGTTCGTCAACGGCTCGCCCAGCCAGGGCCAGTACATCTTCCAGACGGGGGTCTGGAACGTCGGCATGCTCGCCGCGCTCGGCAACGCGACCCTCGACATCACCGCGACCGCGGACGAAGGGACCGGTGGCTCGGCGATCGTCAACTCGGCCTCGATCACCGGCTCCGACCAGCCCGACCCGAACGCGACCAACGACTCCGACTCGGCGCAGATCGACGTCGATCCCGACGCCGACCTGGCGCTCACGGTCGTCGTCGACGACGCCACGCCGCTCGAGCAGGACCAGGTCGTCTACACGCTCACGATCTCGAACCCGGTCGGCGGGGCACAGGCGACCAGCGTCGTCGTCACGGACCTGCTGCCCGCCGGGGTCACGTACGTCTCCGACGTCCCGAGCCAGGGCTCCTACGTGGACGGCACCGGGGTCTGGACGGTCGGCGCGCTGAACGCCGGCTCGAACGCGACGCTGGCCATCACGGCCTCGGTCGACGTCGGTACGGGCGGGCAGGCGATCGTCAACTCCGGCTCGATCACTGCCGCCGATCAGCCCGATCCGAACGGGACGAACGATTCCGACACGGCGCAGATCGACGTCGACGACAACGCGGACCTCTCCGTCACCAAGACCGTCGACGACGACAAGCCCAAGGAGACCGAGCAGGTCGTCTTCACGATCACCGTCGCCAACGCGTCGGGCGGCGCCCAGGCCTCGAACGTGTCGCTCACCGACCTGCTTCCGACCGGGCTCACGTACTTCTCCGACAACCCGAGCCAGGGCAGCTACGTCCCGGGGACGGGCGCATGGACGGTCGGGACGATCGACACGGGTTCCAACGCGACGCTCGACATCACGGCCACGGTCGACGTCGCCACGATCGGACAGACGATCGTCAACACGGCGAACGGTCTGGCGCTCGATCAGACCGATCCGAACGCCACGAACGACAGCGACTCGGCCTCGCTGCTCGTCGTCGATGACATCGACCTGTCCATCGTCGTCGTGGCCGACGACGTGACACCCACGGAGCAGTCGAGCGTCGTCTACACGATCACCGTGACGAACACGCACGCGACGGCGTCCGCGACGAACGTGACCGTGAGCGACCTCTTGCCGGCCGGCGTGACCTACGTCAGCGACGTGCCGAGCCAGGGCTCCTACGTCGACGGGACCGGCGTCTGGACGGTGGGCACGATCGCGGGGCTCGCGGACGCGACGCTCGACATCACGGTCTCGGTCGACGTCGCGACCGGCGGCACGTCGATCATCGACTCGGCCTCGATCACGGGCCTCGACCAGCCCGACCCGAACGCGACCAACGACTCGGACAGCGTCCAGATCGACGTCGAGAACGACGCGGACCTGTCGGTCACGAAGGTCGTGGACGACGCGACGCCGACCGAGCAGCAGACGATCGTCTACACGATCACGGTCGCGAGCCCGGTCGGGGCGGCGCAGGCGACGAACGTGTCGCTGACGGACCTCCTGCCGAGCGGAGTGACCTACGTCTCCGACAACCCGAGCCAGGGGACCTACGTCCCGGGCACGGGCGTGTGGACGATCGGGACGGTCGACGCGAGCTCGAACGAGACGCTCGAGATCACGGCGACGGTCGACGTTGCGACCGGCGGCGACGCGATCGTCAACACGGCGAACGGTCTGACGTTGGATCAAGACGATCCCGCGGCCGGGAACGACTCGGACACGGCGCAGATCGACGTCGAGAACGACGCGGACCTGTCGGTGACGAAGGTCGTCGACGACGCGGTGCCCGCCGAGCAGGGGACGGTCGTCTACACGATCACGGTCGCGAGCCCGGCCGGTGCGGCGCAGGCGACGAACGTGTCGCTGACGGATCTCCTGCCGACCGGCGTGACCTACGTCAGCGACGTGCCGAGCCAGGGGAGCTACGTCCCGGGCACGGGCGTGTGGACGATCGGTACGGTCGACGCGAGCTCGAACGAGACGCTCGCCATCACGGCCACGGTCGACGTGGCGACGGGCGGTTCGGCGATCGTGAACACCGCGAACGGCCTGGCGCTCGACCAGACCGATCCGAACGCGACGAACGACTCGGACACGGCTCAGATCGACGTCGAGAACGATGCCGACCTCGCCGTCACGAAGGTCGTGGACGTCCCGGCGCCCCTGGAGTCCGACACGGTGATCTACACCGTGACCGTCGCGAACCCGGTCGGCGGGGCGCGCGCCACCAACGTATCGCTCACGGACCTCCTGCCGAGCGGCGTGACCTACGTCAGCGACGTGCCGAGCCAGGGCGGCTACGTCTCGGGCACGGGCGTGTGGACGATCGGAACGATCGACGCCGGCTCGGACGCGACGCTCGACATCACCGCCACGGTCGACGTCGCGACCGGCGGCTCCGCGATCGTGAACACGGCGACGCTCACCGCGCTCGACCAGACCGACCCGAACGCGACGAATGATTCGGATACGGCCCAGATCGACGTGGACGACGAGGCCGACCTCTCGGTCATGAAGATCGTCGACGACGCGACGCCGGCCGAGCAGCAGCAGGTCGTCTACACGATTACTCTCGAGAACACGGCCGGCGGGGCGCAGGCGACGAACGTCTCGCTGACCGACCTGCTACCGAGCGGCGTGACCTACGTGTCCGACAACCCGAGCCAGGGCAGCTACGTCCCGGGGACGGGCGTCTGGACGGTCGGGACGGTCGACACCGGCAACAACGCGACGCTGGGCATCACGGCCTCCGTCGACGTCGGATCCGGCGGCGACGTCATCGCGAACACGGCGACGGTTACCGCGCTGGACCAGACGGACTCCACCTCCGCCAACGATTCGGACCAGGCGTCGATCACGGTCGAGGACGACGCGGACCTGTCGGTTACGAAGGTCGTGGACGACGCGACGCCGACCGAGCAGGGGACGGTCGTCTACACGATCACGGTCGCGAGCCCGGTCGGCGCGGCGCAGGCGACGAACGTGTCGCTGACGGACCTCCTGCCGAGCGGCGTGACCTACGTCTCGGACGTCCCGAGCCAGGGCAGCTACGTCCCGGGCACGGGCGTGTGGACCGTCGGTACGGTGGACGCCAACTCGAACGAAACGCTCGCGATCACCGCCACGGTGGACGTGGCGACCGGCGGGACGGCAATCGTCAACACGGCGAACGGTCTGACGCTCGATCAGACCGACCCCAACGCGACCAACGACTCGGACACGGCCCAGATCGACGTCGAGAACGACGCGGACCTGTCGGTTACGAAGGTCGTGGACGACGCGACGCCGACCGAGCAGGGGACGGTCGTCTACACGATCACGGTCGCGAGCCCGGTGGGCGCGGCGCAGGCGACGAACGTCTCGCTGACGGACCTCCTGCCGAGCGGGGTGACCTACGTCTCGGACGTCCCGAGCCAGGGCAGCTACGTCCCGGGCACGGGCGTGTGGACCGTCGGTACGGTGGACGCGAACTCGAACGAGACGCTCGCGATCACCGCCACGGTCGACGTGGCGACCGGTGGGACGGCGATCGTCAACACGGCGAACGGTCTGACGCTCGATCAGACCGACTCCAACGCGACCAACGACTCGGACACGGCCCAGATCGACGTCGAGAACGACGCGGACCTGTCGGTGACGAAGGTCGTGGACGACGCGACGCCGACCGAGCAGGGGACGGTCGTCTACACGATCACGGTCGCGAGCCCGGTGGGCGCGGCGCAGGCGACGAACGTGTCGCTGACGGACCTCCTGCCGAGCGGCGTGACCTACGTCTCCGACAACCCGAGCCAGGGGACCTATGTCCCGGGCACGGGGGTCTGGACCGTCGGGACGGTCGACGCGAGCTCGAACGAGACGCTCGAGATCACCGCGACGGTCGACGTGGCGACCGGCGGGGACGCGATCGTCAACACGGCGAACGGTCTGACGCTCGACCAGAACGATCCGGCCGCCGGGAACGACTCGGACACGGCCCAGATCGACGTCGAGGACGACGCAGACCTGTCGGTGACCAAGACCGTGGACGACGCGACGCCGATCGAGCAGGGGACGGTCGTCTACACGATCACCGTCGCGAGCCCTGCGGGAGCGGCACAGGCCACGAACGTCTCGCTCACGGATCTCCTGCCGAGCGGCGTTACCTACGTCTCCGACAACCCGAGCCAGGGCTCCTACGTTTCGGGCACCGGCGTCTGGACGGTCGGAACGGTCGACGCCAACTCGAACGAGACGCTAGAGATCACCGCGACGGTGGACGTCGGAACCGGTGGTGACGCGATCGTGAACACGGCGAACGGCTTGACGCTCGACCAGAACGATCCGACGGCCGGCAACGACTCGGACACGGCGCAGATCGACGTCGAGGACGACGCGGACATCTCCGTCTCGAAGGTCGTCGACGACTCGACCCCGGACGAGACCGACACGATCGTCTACACGATCACCGTGACCAACACGAGCGGGGGAGCCCAGGCGACGAACGTCTCCATCACGGACGTCCTGCCGACGGGCGTGACGTACTCCTCCGACAACCCGAGTCAGGGCAGTTTCGTCAGCGGGACGGGGGTCTGGACCGTGGGGACCATCAACAGCGGCTCCAACGCCACGCTCGACATCACGGTCACCGTGGACACCGGAACGACCGGGCAGATGATCACCAACCAGACATCCGCCCTGACGGCCGATCAGAACGATCCGACTGCGTCGAACGACGTAGGGTCCGTGACCCTCACGGTCAACTGAACGGATTCGCGTCCGCGCGCTTCCTGATAAGTTGCGCGCAAACGCACAGCGTTCATGGGGTTAATTGCCCACGTTTCGGCGCCAAAAAAATCCGTCTCGCGGTGTCGAACGGACGCGACGACCGCTACATTGAGTACTGATCTGTCGGGAGGTGCATGGCGCTTTGCGAGCGGCGCTTGTGCCCGGGAAGCCCGGCAGATCCTCCTCTCTCCCTCGGGCCGGTGATTCGTTCACGCGAGTCACCGGCCCCCTAAATTTCCGGAGAGATCTACCGGGCATCGAGCTCCCTCGGGGTTGCCCCCCGACCCGGACTATAGCCGTGGTCTTTCGCCCCGAAGCCGTGCCGGCCTGCACGGGTGCGCATCGGTATCAAAAGCGGGAAGACGCGGACGACGGGAGCCAGACGCGGAACCGCGCGCCTCCCCGGGACCGGTTCTCGGCTCCCACGCTCCCGCCTGCACGTTCGACGAGCTGGCGCACGGAGCCGAGGCCCAGGCCGCCCTGGCGCTCGCCTGCGTCCTCTCGCCGGCGCGTACTGACTCCGTCCTCGAAGAGCCGCGCAAGGACGTCCGGCGCGATCCCGGGACCGTCGTCGTCCACGGTCAGGACGAGCCCCGGGCGGTCGGCCTCGGCCGGGCTCGCCGTGAGGCGCACGCTTCCCGTCGAAGCGGCGGCGCAGGCCTCGCGGGCGTTGATCAGCAGGTTGCGCGCGATGCGGCCGAGCTCCGTCTCGGACACGGCGTAGTGCGCACGACCGAGCTCCGCTTCGACCTTCGTCTCGAACGCGATCCCCTCGGCGCGAAACGCCGACTCCTCGGAGCGCGCGACATCGCGCAGCACGAGCACGATCCGCTCCCCGTCCGTGGCCTCCCGCGCGCGCTCGGCGGTGATGGCGTTCGCGAGGAGCTCCCCGGCGCGGGCGTACTCGCGCTCGAGGACCGCCGCGTAGTGTCCGCGCTCCTCCTCCTCGAGGTCGAGCTCGAGCACCTCGTGCGTCGTCGCGAGGGCCGCGAGGTGGTTGTTCATGTCGTGGCGGGCGCGTCGCTCCTCCGGATCCAGGTCGCTGCGCGGGAGCGCGGCGGGGATGCGATCGACATCGCTCCGCTCGACCGTCGTCGCGCTGCGCCAGTGATCGAGCAACGCCTCAGTCGACCGGAGCTCCGCCGCTCTGCCGGGCGGGGAGGCGACCATCGCCGCCACGGCCTCGACGACGATCCGGTCGACGCGGCGCGCTGTGGTCCGGCGAACGAGGAGCTCCATCCAGCGCGCGCATGCCGCGCATGCATCGGCCGCGTCGCTGAGTCCGGACTCGCGCGTCCTCGGGACCTCGTGGCTCTCGGCGGGGGGCGGCATCCCGAGTCTGTATCGGCGCTCTCGCGGGAATGCGTGAGGAGAGCTAGGCTCGCCGGTCCATGCGCATCCCCGGCCTCGCTTTCGACCTCGACCTCGCGCTCGCCGCCGGCCTGGAGTGGCGGGCGACGCGCGAGCGCGGCGTCTCGTGGATCCCGCTCTTCCTGGAGGCGGAGGCCGGCGGCCGCAGTGGGGGAGAGGGCGATCGCGGCGACGCGACCGTGCTGATCCGGATGGACCCGGGCTGCGGGTATCCGGCGCACCGCCACGTCGGTGTCGAGGAGGTCCTGGTGCTGGCCGGCGGCTACACCGACGAGCGCGGGACCTACGCGACCGGTGAGTACGTCCGCTATCCTGAGGGGAGCACGCACGCTCCCGTGGCCCTCGGCGACGCGTCGCGGCAGGTCTCGGCGGAGAACCCGGCCTGCGTGCTCTTCGCGGTGGCGCGCGACGGGGTCGAGCTCGTCGGGGACGGTTGAGACGGGCGCGGTATACTGCTCCCTTGTCCCTTCAATCCATGCCTCTCATGAGCGACCTCTCTCCTCACCTCACCGCCCTGACCGGCGACCTCCTGGCGGCGATCCGAGCCGAGGATACGGGTCGTCGCATCGCCTCCTTGCTGGGCGAGTACGCGAAGGCGCACGACGACTGGCGCGACTACGCGTTCGCGGAGGACGAGGGGTACACGCGCAACCTGCTCGAGCTCAACGACGAGTACGAGCTCTTGCTCCTGTGCTGGGGGAGTGGCCAGCGGAGCCCGGTCCACAACCACGAGGGTCAGGACTGCTGGATGGCCGTCCTCGACGGTCCGATCGAGGAGGTGCACTTCCCGTTCCCGAAGGCCCCGGGCCCGCTCGACGCCGGCCCGGTGCGCACTTTCGCGCGGGGCGAGGTGGCCTTCATCAAGGACGAGATCGCGTTGCACCAGGTCCGTGCCGTGGACGGCCGTGCGGCGGCCTCCCTGCACCTCTATGCGAAGCCCTACGGCCAGTGCAACTGCTACTGCGAGGTCACGGGCAAGGTCACGCGAACGCCGTTGACCTACCACTCGGTGCGCGGAGTCCTGCAGGCCGCCGACGCGTGAGCCGGGGGGCGCCCCGCGCCCGCTTGACCGGCCCCCGCCGCCCCCGCTAGAGTCCCCGCCCCACCTGGCGGTGTAGCTCAGCTGGTTAGAGCAGCGGAATCATAATCCGCGTGTCGGGGGTTCGAGTCCCTCCACCGCTACCAGGGTCGGGGCGCGTTCTCAGTAGCGCGAGGTGGGACGAGGGCGTCGCCTCCGGGCATAGAAGTGCGGGGTTCGGTGGGTTGGACGCCCAGCAGGACGCAGAGACATTTCCGCTGCCGGCGCTCGCTCGCACTCCTCCGACTCAGCAGGAGAGTCGAGATCGGGAGGTCTCGCACGTCAGCCCAGCAAGGCGCCCAGACGCTCTGTGGCCGCAAGTGACTACGGACAGATCATGTTGTCTCGAGGGAGCTTGGGTCGTCCGCGTGGATGTACCCGCAGCGGAACCATAGTCCGCTGGGCGCAGGGAGGGGAGGCGGCGGCGATGCAGGTCCTCAGTCCGCAGCGACCGCACGAGCGGGACGAAGGCCCATATCGAGGTCGGCGTCGGCCGGGTTCCCGTGATTTCGATGAAAGACCTGTGCGAAGTCCCTGGAGTAGTCCCAAGCTCCGCCACGTCGGATCCGGTCCTGGGCAGAGTTGGGACCGACAGGATCGACGGCGGGAAAGCGAGAGTAGAAACCCGGATCGTATCCGTCGAGGCACCACTCGAACACGTTTCCGAACATGTCATGCAAGCCGAGCCCATTGGGAAGAAGGCTGCCCACCGGCGCCGTTGCCGCCCATCCGTCGTCCCACGGGTCACATGTGAGGGCCGGGAAGAACTTGGACGTCCGCGCATCGGCGAAGTTGGCGACCTTCTCAACAACTTCGTCTGGAGGGAACGGCCAGTGAGTTCGGTCTGCTCCCGCGGCCGCAAACTCCC
This sequence comes from Planctomycetota bacterium, assembly GCA_029259655.1. Taxonomy (GTDB): domain Bacteria; phylum Planctomycetota; class UBA1135; order UBA1135; genus OFTM220. Next base: position 27,103 of record JAJDET010000064.1, on the reverse strand, counting down.
ACTGTGCCTCGGATGGAAACGCAAGAGCAACCCGCCGAAGCACTTCTTGGCACTCGTACCAGTTGACCTCTTCCACGGGTAACAGAGGGGAGTGCTCATTGTCGCCGAGAGAGAAAAGCGGATCGTATTCAGTTGCCGAGAAGCGGCTGGGATTCACGCCGCAGATACGGGTCCACTGCTCCTGCGTCATCTCATACTTCGACAAGAAGTACGGCGAGAGGCTTACTTCGTGCACGGGACCCTCGCTGCTCCGTGCCCTCGGGTCGTAGTTGGGGGCGGCGGGATTCGAAGCCTGTGCCCCCATTCGAAAAGTCCCGCCGGGGATCAGCACGAGTACCAGCCCCGTTTCCGGGGTCAATACTAGCCGGCCATCTTCGTCCCGCCCTGGAGGCTCCCCCGTAGGCAGGTGACCGAATTCCATGAGCCCCGATCGAGGGTCCTCACCGATCGGCCAGAGACCTACTTGCGGCGAGAGTTCGAGATCGCCATACGCTGTCGACGAAGAAACCGTGGCGATCGCCTCCGACCAGCGCGCCCGACTCTCGTTACCTTCGGCGCTGCTGATCGTTCGAGCGAACTCAAGCCGTCGCGTGACGCTCCACCCGTGCTCCTCGGTGACTTCGCCCTCGGCCAGTAGGTCCGATTCAAAGACGCGAAGGCCAGCAATCAACTTCGAGAGTTGCTTCTCCCGCCAACGCGCATCCCCCTCCTGTTCAGTGAAGTGCCACTCGCGGCGCTCATTCAGGCGCAGGTCGAGCTCGATTCGTTCGGCCTTCAGTCGCGCAACCTCATGCTCGATCGCGCGCTCCTCCTCCGCGTTGCCGGCGTGTGCTAGTGCCACCGTCCTCTCGCTCAACGAGGCCACCACCTCTTGCCACTGACCGTAGTCAGGATGGGTCTCCCGTTCCTGCTGATGCTCCTTCTGCGTACGCGGCCGCGCCAGGGCGCGTAGCTCACTTCGTTTCGCCTCGTAGTACGGGAGGTCCTCCACAAGGGCGCAAGACCGCTCGATCCACGCCTCGAAGCCGGGGATCAACGCCGGATGTGCCGGCCACAAGGTCCTCGCTTCAACAAGCAAGTCCTCCAGCTCCTGCAAGGCTGACAGCCTCAGAACTTCCTCCGCTCGTCGCGAGGACGCCGCTACCTCCCCCAGGTAGGCCGCCATTAGCACCCAGATCACCGCCAGCGCTGCACTTGCAAGTCCGGCTGCTACGCTCTTTGTGGGGTTGCGTCGGCACCACTTCGACACTCGGTCGAGCCGCGTCGGCGGGGTTGCGTGGATCGGCTCGTGCGTGAGCCAGCGCTTCAAGTCGTCGGAAAGCTCCGACATCGTCGTGTAGCGGCGACCGCGATCTTTCTCGAGGGCCTTGCAGCAGATCACGGAAAGGTCCCGCGGCACTTGAGAACGCAGCTTTCGGGGATCCTGAGGATCGTGGTTCAGGATCCGCATGCAGATCTGGGGCGCGGTATCCCCCTCGAACGGCCTTTGGAGCGTCAGGAGTTCGTAGAGCACAACCCCAAGCGAGAAGATGTCCGTGCGTGCGTCGATCTCGGTCCTGCGCGCGCGAACTTGTTCGGGGCTCATGTACAGGCATGTGCCCGGCATCATCTCTCCGGATCCGGAAAGGGTCGGTTCATTCTGGAGATGCGCGATGCCAAAGTCGGTGAGCTTGGGCGTGCCGTCGGGAGCCTGGAGGATGTTCTGAGGCTTGACGTCGCGGTGGAGGATTCCCGCCGCGTGGATGGCTTGGAGGGCGTCCGCTACGTCGCGCGTGATGGTGGCGACATGGCGGTACCAGTCAGGGGGCGTTGCGAGCTGAACACGAGCGTTCTCGATCACGTGCCGCAGGGTCCTGCCACCGGGGACGAGTTCCTGCGCGAGCCACGAGAAGCCGTCGTCCTCACCCCAGTCCAGGACCGTCACCAGGTTCGGATGCGTGAGCCGGGCTCCGGCGACCGCCTCTCGGCGGAAGCGCTCCAGCGAGCGTTCGTCGATGCGGCCGGGGTGCAGGAGCTTGAGGGCCACGCGACGGCCCAACTCGGGCTGTTCGGCCTCCCAGACCACGGCCTGACCGCCTCTCCCGATTGCCGTCACGAGGACGAACTCACCCAGGCGCATGCCTGGCTCGAGTTTGAGACGAGGCGCGTCGGATCCCGGCTTCGGTAGGGGAGTTGCAGTTGGATCTACAGGTACAGGGCCAGGGCGATCGTCCTGGGCAAGAAGTGCCGCGAGTTGTTCACCGAGGGACGGATCCCTCGCAAGGACTCCTCGAATGAACTCCGCCTTCTCCTCCGTGGATTGCCCGTGTGCCTGTCCAAAGAGTGCCAGGAGTTCCTCGCTGCCGTCAGTCATCTCCGGACTCACCCTTCGTGAGCTCGTGATTCAGCCATGCTCGAGCGAAGCGCCAGTCGGCTTTGACCGTGTCCTTGCTGATGTCCAGCGCTGCTGCGGTTTCCTCCACGCTCAACCCAGAGAAGAAACGCAATTCGACGACCCGTACTTGTCGAGGGTTCGTCTTCTCGAGGTCATGGAGGGCCATGTCGAGAGCCAGGACCTGCAACTGGTCTTCCCAGAAGGAGGTATCGGCCCCTGTCAATCTCTCCCTCTTCGCGTCTCCGCCGCGCTTTTTTGCGGCCTTCGCCCTTGCGTGATCGACGAGCACCCGGCGCAGGCTGGTGGCGGCCATCGCGAAGAAGTGGGACTTCTCCTTCCAGTCGATCTGGTCGATGTCGATCAGGCGCAGTAACGCCTCGTGAGCGAGGGCCGTCGGCTGGAGAGTGTGGTCCACGCGCTCGCCGCGCAGGTGCTTGGCCGCTAGCGCCCGGAGGTCCTCGTAGATGAGGCCGATCAGGTGCTCCTGAGCAACGAGGTCTCCTGAGACGGACGCTGCGAGCGCGTCCGTTCCCAGCCTGGGCTGGCTCTCCACGAGGGCCATGGTAGCGGAGGAGGAGCGTGCAGGTCCTCCGGCCCTCATGCCGCCCCGGACACCATTCGTGGTGGATGCAAGCCACTGGGAAGAGGGGAGATATGTCCGACCGTGGACGAGCTTGTAGTCGGAACCCCGGATTCTGCCCTCCCCAGGTAGCGACGTCTGCGCCGTGCCTCCTGAGGAAACGACCGCGAGACCGGCTCGCGGTTCCTGAACGAACCTAACCCCGCGGCCCTGGCCGCAGATCCGGACGGAAGTCATGCGCACAACGACCAGCTCGGGCCTCGCCTGGTTCCTGACCACGGCGATCCTCTGTCAGACCCTCCAGCCCGCGTTAGCCGAGGAATCGACGGAGCTCTTTCTCCCCAACGTGAGCCCCCAGTTCATCGGCTGGGGATTCCACTACGACCCCATCCTGAACAGCTTCGTCAAGATGAAGCCGGTCTTCGCGGCACTGCCTCCGAGCCCGGTCAACTCGAATGGGACAACCCACATCGACTTCCACGAGAAGACCCTGGAGACGTCGAGCTACCACGCCAGCAGTACCCAGCTGAGCCTCACCGCGGATGTCGACTTCCTCAAGTTGGCCGCATTGCTGGCAACAAGCTCCGAGAGCGGCCAGAGCTCGTACTCGAAGTCAATCTCTCTCGCGTGGACCGAGGACTACGGAAACCAGTACATCAACTACTTCACGCCGACCGCTCCCTTCACGCTCGAGGCGGACACTCTGCGTGCCCTCATGGACTCCGATCTCCAGGCTCAGCTCTGGAGAGAGATGTTCGGGGAATACGTAGCCGTCGCGTACAAGTCGATGGCATCCGTGATTCTCGACGTTGCTCTGATCTCAGAAGCCAGCTACTCCACCCAGAGCAGCTTCGCCGACCTCTACGGCAGTTACAGCAGCATCTTCGCATCGACAGACGCCACGGCGACCATCGGCTCGTTGCTCTCCGAGGCGCTCTCGGAGAAGTCACTCAGCTTCTCGTTTCAGGGCGTAGGGGTGGACATCAGCCAAATCAACTTCCCTTCCTCCGTCGATGACTACGACCAGGGACTGCTCCTCGGTCAGATTGCATCTGCCATGGACACCTCCGGAAACCGGCATGGTCTCGTTCTGGTTCCCGCCGGCGAACTGGACGGGGTCACGACGAAGGTCTCGCCCCCTTCGGGCTACTACTTCGTCATTCGCGATGCAGCGAACCAGGTTCGTAGCGCCGTGGGAACGCTTCTTCGCGCCTCAGCGTACGAAGAGCCCTACAGCTACCGCGCATTCCTAGCCCAGCAATTCACAGCACCGGGAGGAGACTCTCTGTGGAACCAACTCGAAGACGCACGGAATGCGCTGGTTCTGGCTATGGACGACGTCTGGCTGAGTGCAGACGAGTATCTGAAAGACACCGGATCAACCGCGAAGGAGGCCAAGCTGCAGCAGGCCACTCTCGCCGTGACGAATGCAAACGTAGCGCTCGACAGCGTCAGACAGGCGATCCATATCTACGTGCAGACGTCCATTCCGGACATGAACCTGTCGGTGGTGACCGAGAACTTCCAAGGCGTCGAAGGCACTAACTGGACGGGGTTCGAGGTGGTTGCGACCAATGTCGGTTTCTTCGTGGATGGGACCGTCGAAGCAATCGAACGACAGATCGCTGAGCACCTGACCGTCTACGAGGACACGAACTGCTCGGGTCTCCCTTTCTACCATCCGCCCACGAACAACTCTCCGGCAACGGTCGCCTCGGGTTGGATTCGACGCCTGAGTATCGACTCCATCGCGCCGGCCGCAGCCCCCGGCGCGGAGGGCCTTCTCGACATCGTGTTCCGATTCGAGTGCGGGCTCGACGGATGTGCCATCGAAGAGCGTGTTGCTCTGAAGGACCATCTGCCGGGACACGCCGGTCAGATCGGCGTTCCCTTCTAGCCGCGACGGTCCTCAGGACCGCCTCAACTCAGCCGATGCCCAGCCTCCATTGCACCGGTACTCCCCTCGTCTGCTCTTCCCAGAGTCACGGTCCCGCCTTCCACGAGTGGGCCACGTCAATCAAGAACAACCAACCCCACGGACACGAGTCATGAAACTGCCCAACTTCTCGCAAGGTCCCCTTCGTATCTCCCTGCTCCTTTTCGCCACCCTGCTCCAGACGAGCTCGACCTCTGCGCAGTCCAGTGCTTCGAAGTACGCGCAAACCCCGCTTCGAGCTGACTATCCCTCGGTGCCCGCGGTTGCTCCCCAACCGGGGAGCGGCCGGAGGAGTCTCCCTGCCGAGGAACCGTTCGACGAGGCCTCGTTCACCGCAATCGCGTCAACGGCGCTCGCCGGCTCGAGTACGTGCCTCTTCCTCCCCGACGAGGAACTGGTGACGTCGGTTCAGACTCCGGGCGTGTATGCCCTCCGTACTTTCGATTGGGACCCGATCGCGGGTGCACCGGTCTCCAGAGGAATCCTCGGCTACGCGTCTCTTCGCCCAGCCGACCTGAGTACCTATGACTCCGGGCTCGAGATTCATGATCGCCTCTCCGAGTCAACGACCTTCTCTACGAATGAGTCACGGTTCACGATCGAGGGAGCGATGGATCTGCTCAAGTTCTCAGCCGAGGAGGCCAGCGCCAACACGAACAGTCAGGTCACGGTTTCGAACAGTTTCGAGCTCCGATGGACAATGGACTTCGGCGACGAGATCATCGACTTCTTCGGGCCCAGCCTTCAATTCAGCTCGCAGGCACTTGGGATCCTCCTGATGCCAGACGGTCCTGCCAAGGAGGCTCTTTGGAAGCAGGAGTTCGGCCGTTTCGTTGCTGTGGGTAGGAAGATGCGCTCCAACTTGACCATGAAAGTGAGCCTTCAGCAGTCTGCGTCAACATCACAGGCGCAGAGCTTCACCGCGCTCAAGGGCGAGTATGGAGCGGTGGCGGCGTCAGCTAGCTTCGCGGACCTTGTCGAAGAGCGTGCGTCGAACTCTTTCTACGATCTCGATCTCAAAGCGAATGGGGTCAGCGTCGATCACCTGTACTCGCACCTGACGAACCCGGAGTCCATCGATCATCCGGCCGAGAAGAGGCAGTTCATCGAAGCGTTGACCCAGCTGATGGTCGCGAACTACGAGGGAGTGGGCGTGATCGCCATCCCGATGTCTGCCTTCCCTGGCGTTCCCTCCGTATCCGTACCTCCGCTGGAGTCCTTTCAAGTCGCTGCTGCAGCGCGCGAGGCTCACGCCGCGATGAGGGCCGTGCGTGCCTCTGACGCTTGGTTCCGATCGGTGGGCCTGCAGACGTTCCTGGGCTTGCGGTTCCCGGATTATCCGGCTCCGAACAAGCTCGCGACTCAGCGCCTCGCCGTCTTCGCGGAGATCAATGACGTGTGGGGCGTCGCCCAAGACTTCGTCAGTGGTCTGGCACCCAGCTCCGACCTCATCGCTGAAGTTCTGGATCTTCAGAGGGCTCAACTGGATCTCGATCTCCTGCTTGACCAGATCCGGGACCACGTTCAGCAACTTCCTCCGGTCGAGGTGGACGTGACCATGACGAACTTCCCCGGCCTGAACGGTACGAACGAGACTGGGTTCATCCTGGATGTCCGAAACCTCGCCCTCTTTGACGTCGACCCTGTTCAGGTAGTCGGGGACATGCTCGTGATCTTCGAGGACCAGAACTGCAGCGGCTATCCGTGGTCGTATGAAGCGCAGTACAACGCGCCCAACACAACGGCACCCCCGCAATACTGGGTCAAGAACCTGGACGTTCCGTACGACGATCTCGTGCCGAGCGGCCCGAGCGCCGGGCTGCGGGACCTCCAGATCGAGGGAAGCGTGGGCCTGAGCGCATGTTCTGCGGTGCTCCGGGTCAGGCTGATCGATCACCTGCAGCGCATCGGCATGGGGCACTGGGAATTCTAGCGGGTAGTTCGCGCCCGCCGCTGGAATGTCTGGCGGTCCACCGCGATCCCGCGGTGGACCGCCTCACTGTTGTGCTAGCCGCATGAGCGGCGCGATCGTGGCCTTGTAATGCACGCCTCGTGCAATCGAACGGGGTTGGGGGCGGTGACGCCCAGCAGGGCACCCAGACGCTGCGAAGCACCGAGAGATCGATCAGGCATACCATCCTTCCCCAACCGGACTTGAGACGACCGGGGGCACGGCACCCGCAGCGGAACCCATGTCCGCTGGGGAAGGCTCGGCCTCTTCCTCGACCGCGACGCGGGCGAGTAGTGGTAGATCGTCCTAGACTAGCCGTCGCGCCCGCCTGGATACGCCGACGATTTCAACGCATCGATCGAGGCACACCAGCTCCATTCAATGTTCAGCGAAGGGGTTCCACCCCTGCTTCGCCAGGACGTACCAGGCCGTGGCACCGACGTGGGGGAGGTTCAGGTAGCTCCAGTCGAAGTCGGTGACGAAGGACTCGGGATGGGCGGCGACGACGCCGTCTCTCGCATGCGGCCCAGCTGTGGCGTCGATGACGCTCTCGATCGATTCGAGCCAAGCCTCGTGAGGCTCACCCATCGTCTGCAAGGCGAGCGCAACTTGCGCCATGCCCTCGGGCCACATGCCCGAAATGGCGGAGGGGCTCGCGCTGGCCTCTGCGATGCTGTAGCGAGCGCGGGGGAACGATCCATCCCGCCAGGTGAGGTGCTTCAACGCGAAGCGGAGCGCCCTCTCGTACCGTTCCTCTCCCGGGGAGAGCAGGACGGACCAGGTCTGAGGGTCCAAGGGGATGGGCTCCAAGCGCGGGCTCCCCGAGGCTTCGATCGTGCCGGTGACGAGGTAGTCCGTGGACCGAGTCGCCGCCCAACCCAAGAACTGCTCGCACGACTCGGCGGCCCGGGCGTACTGCTCCCGACGGCTCAGGATCAACGTCTCGTCGGCCGCCAACTGCCGAAAGATGGCGACGAGATCGATGTTGTGCTCCGTCGACTGCCATTGGATTCTCTTGTACTCCGTCCCGGGGACTCCGAGCTCCCGGCCACCGGCGTAGCCGGAGCCACCCGATTCGGCGTTGCCGAGAATCCACTGCGCAAGAGACTGAGCACCCTCTCGGTAACGCAGATCATCTGTGGCCCTCCAACAATGAAGCAGGGCGAGCGCCGCCCACGCCATGTTGCCCGTGTCCTTCCGCAGCGAGTACGTGTCCTGCAGGATCGGGGGCTCTCCGGCGGGATTGACCCTCCACGGGTAGCGCGGCGCTACCTCGAACGATTCGTCGCGCCATTCGTTCCCCGCGAGGTCGCCGCACGAATACGCACTGCAGAGGCTCCCGTCCCCTTCGAGCTCGATCAGCTCGAGCAGCGCATCGGCGATCAAGAGCGCGCGACGACGGTGGTGTTGTCTCCCCGTGCTCAAGAAGGCGCACACTGCAACCGCATTGTCGTAGACGAAGCACGTGTTGCGCAGATGCTCCGTGTCGCGTTCCAGCGTCCGCATACCCACGTGGTACGAGCGGATCAACCTTGGCTCTTCCCGTCTGTCGCAGTCGATCACAACGTCGTCGACGTAGATCGTGCACCCCCGCGGATTCTGTAACGCGTTCGTCACCCAACAGAAGCCCCCGACGACACGCGTCAGATCTCCTCCTGTGATGGGGATCTCGTATCGCCTCCACTCGCGCTCAAGAACCACGGGACCGAGCACGCTGACCTGCGCTCGAATGCCGCCGAACTTGAACTCCGCGATCTCGCCGCCCCACTCGCCCCGCGCCCAGAAGGTCAACTTCGTGGCTCCCGAGAGGTCGCGACCCGGATACTCCTTCCAGTCGAGTTCGTCGGATCCCCGCTCGACCTCCGAAGAGCTCTGGGGATACAGCCAGTAGATTCCGGCCCAGGCGTTGCGCGTCGCGGGCTTCCACGAGATGCGGAGCGAGGTGTTTCCAGAGTTGCGCGTGGAAGTGACGTCCGCGACGGTCAGGCGATCGTCGATCCACGGGTCGGGCTTGCCCATCCACCCTGACGGATAGAAGCACGCCCCGCCGGATTCGACGTCGTCGTAGACGACGCTGGCGGCGTGGAAGGCGTCCATCTCGCGGCCCAAGTAGTCGAGCGCGGCGGTCACGCGGGGGTCGACCGGTTGAAGCGGCGTAAGGTCCGGCGCTGCGCAGCTTGCCCAGAGCAACGCGAGAAGAGTCCAGCATCTCATCCTGCAACTCCTCTACTGCTCGGCGACTCCGGGCTCCCGGTCGGCCACAGCTTGGAGGCCGCATACATGGCGAAGAGAACCAAGAGCGCGGGTACGACCAGGAACGCTCCAGACCGTGCGTGGTAGTTGTGGAGCCCCGCGATGGCGAAGACCAGGATCGTGCCCCAGCAGCCGGCGCGGCAAATCCACGCCGTGCTTTCGCCCAACGCCTGTTCACTGCCGAGTCGACTGCTCTTTCTGTACGTGAGGATGCCGAGGACAAAGAGCACTAGCGTCAAGAGGTGCACGTTGCTCCGAAGCAGAGGATAGAGACGACTCGTCATTAGTGAGCTGTTGCTCAAGAAGTGCTCCCATCCCTGCTCCTCGGCGAGCAGGGTCGGCTCCACGACCAGCCGCACCCAGTCCCCGAGCGTCTTGATAAGGCCCACGTGGTACTCGATGCGAGTATCGATGATGGCGCTCGTGATGACCGCGGCCCAAAGGAAGCAGGCCGCCAACGGAGACCTCAGTCGTCGAAACTGCTCGCCGGGCGAGGCGTCCGATTCCGCCTTCGTGCGCAGGGTTTCCGCGAGCAGCAGCGCGAGAATCGCCCCGACCAGTGTGAACTTGAAGCTGAAGAGCGTGTTCTCCTCCGAGATGCGTCCACGGATCTCCGCTGCCGCCGAGCGGTACTCCTCGAGGAGGGCGTTCCGCTCGTCCGTGGTCATCCGAACGGGATCCTCGGGAGCGGGCATCTCCGCGGGACAGATCATCGTCAGTACGTCGACCTGCAGGGCGAAGGCAGCCAGGATCAACAGGATCGTCAGGTGCAGGGGCTTCATGAGTTGCCGATGCCGAGCTTCAGCGTGAACATGATCACACTCTCCTCCTCGGAAAGTTCGTAGTAGTCACGGTACTCGTAGGCCACCTCGAGGATCGCCGTGCTCCGGCGAGCGGGGCCGCTGTACAGCTCGACGAACGTGCCGAACCGGCCGCCGCGGCTCTCGAACTGCTTCAGGTCACCCAGCGCCTGATCGTCGAACCCGCGCAGCACGAGTGCCCATTGCGCCAGCCCCACCGCGCGCTCGCTGTCGCCGACTCGGATCTTGTTGACCCTGTCCACGAGACGGTGCGTGAGGATCAGGTTCGACTCCAAGCTGGAGCTGTCCTCGTTCGGGCTCCCCTCGACCTGCGTGTCGAAGAAGTTCTCGACGAGCCGCACGTCCGTTCGTGGGAGGACGTCGCGGATCTCGGCCGAGGTGAAGTAGGTGTCCCGGACGAGGTCGACGTTCGGGCCGAAGGTCCGGACATTGCGGACGAACCCCATGCCCAGCTCGTACCCGCGCACGTCGATCTGGTCGTCGTACCTCCGCTGCTGGGGAAAAAAGAGGAGCGTGAGGTTGGCGGCCCAGAGGTCGTCCAGATCCTCCGCTCCGCCCGGCAGCTCGACGTCCGCGACGGAGCCGATCAGCTCGAGATCGCTCTTCACGCGGCCGAAGTTCCGCGTCCAAACGAGCCGGGTGGTCCAGCGCTCGATGTCCTCGTCGGGCATACCCACGATGTCGAGCTTCGTCTTACGGTATTCGAGCCGCCAGAGTAGGTCTCCGAGGGGTCCCAGTCGCACGTCGTCCTCTAGGGCGACGCCACCGTCAGAGACGTCGACATCGGAGAACGTCGGGGGGGACGTCTGGCTGGCGATGGCCTCGTCGTCGGCGATCCCGGTCCAGAACACGTCCAGCCAGGGCCAGGAGCCCGCGCGGACGCGCAGCGTGTGCTCGTGGCGGACGATCTCGCGCTCGCGCAGGAGAAGGCGCGGGTCGAAAGCCGGGTCGACCTTCAGGATGGCGCGCGCGGGAGTCGCCAAGTCGTTGTGGCCTGGGAAAGCGGATCCAGCCGTGGCATCGGTCTGATAGGAGATCGAGAACCCGTCGCCGCCGAAGGGGCGGCCGAGCGAGTAGCCCTCCCTCTTCTGCAGCTCGATTTGGCCCCGTCGAATCACTTCGCGCAGGTGTCTCAGCTCGGCGATGCTCGCCTGCCTGTCGGCGTCGTTCTCGATGACGTCCACCGAGAGCTTCTCCTCCTCTTCCCTCAGACGGGCCTCGACCACCTCCTCCGCCCGGGTGTAGTAGCGTTGCGCCTCCGAGTAGAGCCCCTTGGCCCCGCGAAAGAGGCGGAAGTAGCGGCCGATGGCGTGGAGGGCATAGGGATCATCCGGTGCGCGCCGCACGGCTTGCCGGTAGAGCGACTCGGCTCGGTAGCTGCCGATGTCCCGATACTGATCCGCCGCGTGGAGTAGCAGCCGCACCTGATCGGGGGACTTCGGGAGGCGCAGGATCCGTTCCACGAGCTCGGACAGACGCCCGCGGCGCTCGGCGACTTCCGATCGCTTCACGCGTTCGAGCTCGGCGGCGATCTCCTGACGTTCCCGGTCGGGGGGCACGGTCCGGCCTTGACCCCACGTCGTCGACGCCAGGGCCAACGCCAGCAAGACTGCCAGCGAGGTGTGTATCGAGCTCATAGCCTCCCCTCTCCGGGCGCTACGGTGCTATCGTAGTGGACCTGGTGAGCGGTGTCGATCGGGGTTCGCCGCATCGAGTGAGATGTGCCCACGGCCGCGCTACCGAGGGAGTGCCGTGCCGCCGGTCCTCCCGACATCGAAGGAGAGCGGAGGATGATTAGTCGATTGCGGGTCTTCGTCGTCGCGACGACGGTTGTGATCTCGTGCGCGCTGTACGTCGGCGCCTGTCACCGAGAACCGAATCTGGGAGAGGCGGCGCTCAACCTGGCGCCCGTCTGTCTGGCGGGGCCGGGCCAGGTCGTCGACGAATCCACGGACGTGCTCCTGGACGGAACGGCCGTGGACACGGGCGCCGTCCCGCTCGCCGAGTGGAGTCAGGAGTCGGGCACTCCCGTCTCTCTGTCCTCGAATGCGGGTGTCGCCTCGTTCCGCGCCCCCAACGTAGGGGAACCTCGAGCTCTCGAGTTCGAGTTCCGGGCGCAGGACACCTTCGGGGCGCAGTGCACCGATGCGGTCGTGGTCCAGGTCCGGGGTACCAATCCCGTTGCCGGGCCCTCGCTCTCGCTCTTGTCGGAGCGAGTCGATCGCGTTCGCGCGGCCTTCGACGTCTACGTCAACGCCGATGCCGGGTCGAACCGCGGAGTCCCCTCGGGGTGGTACGGAATCACCTCGAAGATCTCCTTGGACGCGGCTTGCATCGATGACCCGCTCGCGCCGCTCGGGTGCTCGTCGTCCGCGAACGCGAGTGATTCGGATCGCGGAACCGCCCTGCGCATCACGTTCGCTCCTCTCGCTCCCGGCGAGTTCGCCGGCGTGAACTTCGAGGAGCCCGAGGGCTACGCGTCGAGTCCATCGGGGTTCGGCTACGACCTCGACGGGGCCGAGCGCGTCGTCTTCGAGATTCGCACGCCGACTCCGGGCGGCGTCTCCGTGGGGATCGGAGTCGGGGCCGGAAAGCCGACCTACCTCAACCTCCCGCAAAGCTCGACGTTCCAGGAGATCTCGCTCGAGCTGAATCAGCTGGACTTCGGATCGGCCCCGCGCGACGACGTTCACAATCTCTTCAGCGTGTCCATGGCCGCGGACCAGGGCCCGGGAGCCGGAACGGTCCTTCTGGACAACATCCGTTTCGAGCCCGTGCCGGCCTCCAACGCGAATGCGATTGGCTTTCCCAACAGCTTCGCGACCGTAGGAGTGATTCCCTCCGCGGATCCGGCGGGGGTCGGCCCGGACCAAGGTCTGCGCAATCTGGCGACGACCTACGACTCGGCTCTGGTCCTGATTGCTCTCCTGCGGAGGGGCGCTGCGGCGGACCTCACGAGCGCGCGCCGGCTCGCCGACACCTTCGTCTACGCGCTCGAGAACGACGTCAGCGGGCCGTACGGAATCCCCCCGAGCCCGTCGGGGGCGCGCGGGCTCCATGACGGATACAGCAGCGGGGAGCTGCCCCTCAGGAACGACCAGCTGCTCGGCGACGGCAAGCGCGGAGAGATCCGGCTGGCGGGCTACAGCGGCGGGCTTCCCTGCGGGCCGACCGGGTACTGCCTCGTGCTGGAGGGCGCCACGGGGGGCGCGAACGCGTTCGCGCAGCTGGCTCTGCTCGACGCCTATGACGCCCTCGGGGACGTGGCCTACCTGGATGCCGCGCGCGAGATCGCGACCTGGATCGTCGAGAACCTCCGCGACCGGGCGGTCGCCGGCTACGGCGGGTATTTCCTCGGCTACGCCTTCTCTCAAGAACAGGGCGAGCAGTTGCTCGTCCGGTCGAAGTCGACCGAAAACAACGCCGACGTCTTCGCGGCGATGCGCGCCCTCGCGGAGGTCGAAGAATCCCTGGGCAGGGGGGGCGAGGCCGGCAGGTGGCGAGATGCAGCAACGGAAGCGGGCGACTTCGTGCTGCGCATGTTCGACTCCAATTCGGGTCGTTTCCGCGCGGGGACCCTGCCCGACGGGCCGGACGGACCGGCGGCGGGTCCCGGGTTGTGTCCGGCAGGGCCTCAGATCGGAGCCGACTTCCTCAACGACTGTGACTTCCTCGACAGCAACACCTTCGCCGTGCTGTCGCTCGCACCCCACGACCCGTACCGCAATGCGATTGACTGGAGGGCGGTCATGGACTTCGTCATGTCGGCGTTTTGCTCCGAGATCGAGCTGAACGGCGAGATGCATGCCGGGTTGGGGCTGGTCCCGCGGTCGGGTCCGCCCGATCCTCAGACCGAGGGGATCGCATGGGAGTTCACGGCGCAGGCGGTCGTGGCCATGAGCCTGGTGGGGGAAATCTACGGCGACGCCAAGTACCAGGACTCGATGTGGGACCTGCTCGAGGAGCTGGCCTGGGCGCAGGCTTCCGACCCCTTCGGGGATGGTCGGGGGCTCGTCGGCAGCACGCTTGAGGAGTCCGAGACGCTGCCGGTGCGGCAGCAGTGCTTGCAGACTCCCTTCCAGTGCATTCCGGAGCGAGTATCTCTCGCGGCGAGCGCGTGGGCCGTGTTCGCCGATCTGGACACCAACGTGTTCGAGAGCCCGGTGCGCTCCCTGCCGAGTGACCTCACGCTCCCGCAGGTCGTTGCCGTGAGCCCGGCCGACTCGACCTACGTGTCCAACCTGTCGCTCGTCACCGCTGAGCTCAGCGAAGCCGTCGTGGTCGACGACCTCCTCGACGGCGGGTTTTTCCTCGTGGGGGGCGGCCCCGACGGGCTCTTCGAGACGGCGGACGACTCCACGCCGATCACGGGGACGATCGAGTTCGACGAGGACGTCCTCGTGGCGTCGATGCGGTTCCGCGCCCCGCTGACTCCCGGCCGTTACCGCGCGAGGATCGACGGCCTCGTTCAGGACCTGGCCGGGAATCCGCTCGTGTTCCCACACCAGTGGACCTTCGGCGTCATCGATCGCGCGGGCGACACGGACGCCGACTGCTTGCCCGATACGCTGGAGGTCGCGCTCGGGTTGGATCCCTTCCGGCGCGTGACGGGCGTCGTTCCCGACGGGGACCTAGATCCCGACGCCGACGGCCTCTCGAACTGCGGCGAAGTCGTCGCTGGTTCCGATCTCATGGTCTTCGACACCGACGCCGACGGGTTCAGCGATGGCGTCGAGGTGGAGCACGGCACGAGCCCGACCGATGCGGGGTCCTTTCCCACTGGGCTCTCAGCGGAGATCGTCTTCGAGGACCTGGAGCTCGGGGATTCGACGGTCTCGGGTGTGGCGAAGAACTACGGTCCGGGACAGGCCCGGGTCGTCCTTTACGCCATGACCGACCGGTGGTACGTCCAGCCCACCGTTCAAGCGCCTTTCACGTCGCTCGACAACGCCGGCTCGTGGACGACGACCACGCATCCCTGGGACCGGTTGGCGGCGTTGCTCGTGGACGAGACGTTCGTCCCCGCGGCCATCCTGGATACACACCCGTCCGACGAGCCCGGAGTTCGCGCGTGGACGGAGTTCCCGCCGCGGCGCACCGTGCTTTTCAGCGGCCATAACTGGGTGGTCAAGACCGGGAGCCTCGTGGGTCCCGGGCCCAACTACTTCTCCGACGACCCCGGGAGCGTCTGGGTCGACGAGTTCGGCCTGCACCTGAGCACACGCGCCGAGCAGGGGAAATGGTACGCCTCGGAGGTGTTGCTACCCGCCTCGTTGGGGTACGGCGAGTACCGCTTTACCGTGATCGGGCGCCTGGACACGTTGGATCCGCAAGCCGTGTTCGCGGGTTTCGTCTACGAGTCGGCGACGCGTGAGATAGACATCGAGTTCTCGCTCGGGCTTGCCAATCCCGACAATGCCCAGTTCGTCGTTCAACCGTACTTCATACCTGGGAATCTCCGGACGTTCACTATCGGCGCCGACCAGGTGACCACGCACCGGTTCGTGTGGGCGGCCAACCAGATCACGTTCGAGAGCTGGCGTGGAGAGGCGCCGGCCCCGGACCCGTTCACGTCGATCGACTCCTGGACCTACGTGGGTCCAGACGTTCCGCCCGCCGGTGGCGAGCGGATGAGGTTCAACCTGTGGCTGATCGGCGGGAACGATCCGGCCAAGGCGGACGAAGTTGTCGTGCGAGACTTCAACTACGCACCCATCGCCGGCCCCTCGTGCCCCGGCGGCATCGTGGGGGACCCGATGCAGGCTCCCGAAGTGTCGATCGTCGGCCTGCAGCCGGGCAGCTCGATCGTACGCGGGACGGCCGTCAACCTAGACGCCAGCGCGCAGAAGGTCGTCGTCTACGCGAAGACGAACCACTGGTTCGTGCAGCCCACGACGCAGAGTCCGTTCACGGACGTCTGCAGCGACGGATCTTGGGCCACGTCTACGAACCCGTGGGACCGTATCGTGGCCATTCTCGTGGACGACACGTACACGCCTGCTCCCAGGCTCGTCCCACACCCGTCCACGACGCCGGGTGTTCTCGCGTGGGACGAGTTTCCGGGCGGCTGCGCGGACGTCCGCAAGCTCGGTGATCTCCAGTTGCCTCCGGAGATCGAGATCCTCGACCTGACTCCGGGTGACCCGACCGTGCAGGGCCGAGTCGACAACGTCGACGCGAGCCAGGCGGGCGTCGTCCTCTACGCACTCACGGACAAGTGGTACGCGCAGCCGTTCCAGCTGGATCCCTTCACGGCGATCTGCAGCGACGGGAGCTGGTCGAACACCACCGCACCCTGGAACCGCATACTCGCCCTCCTGGTGGACGGCTCCTACGTACCGGTTTTGCCCACGCAGCAACACCCTTCCTTGGACTCCGGGGTGCTCGCCTGGGACGAGTTTCCGAACAAGTGTCTCGGAACCGGCTTCATCGGCGACCCTGCCGAGCTTCCGACGATTCAGATCACCTCGGCTCTCCCGTCCCGGATCTCGGGCATCGCCGACAACATCGACAACGGCGTCATCCGAGTCGTGCTCTGGGCCCGCACGAACAAGTGGTACGTGCAACCCTTCACGAACAACAAGTTCACCTCCATCTGTCTGGATGGGTCTTGGTCGAACTTCACGCACCCCTGGAACACGATCGTGGCCCTGCTCGTCGATCCAACCTACATGCCGCCCAATACCCAGACGAGCCATCCGGCGAACGCGCCGGGGGTCATCGCCTGGCTCAGCGTGCCGTGACGATGTCACCTCTTTCGGGCAGGAGATCCCCAGCCGCGCTAGTTTGTGGGTCCTCGGCCCGTCTTTACGAGCGTGGCCATGGTCTCCCGGATCGAATGCGGCAGGAGGCGCGCTGGCGAGGTCAGGCGGTTCGTGGATGAGTTCGAACGGGTGGCTCAAGAGGAGGGGACCGTGAGTGACGAAGGCGCGCATGGTTAGCGTGGGCCAGAGCAAAGGCGGACGGGATCGATCCTCTCATGCCAAGTCAGCCGTAGGTCGATCGGACCATCGCGACAATTCCGACGCGTACAGAGAGAGGAAGACGGTCCCAAGGTTCGACGATCAGCGCCAGATCGGGGGCCTCATCGCGAAGTACGCCCAGCAGGACGCCCAGACGCTCGTCATCGTCGAGGCTCTGCGTCACCTCAACCTGTTCGGGCGAAGTCGCTTCCGACGAAACGACTGCCTCTCCCCCTCCCAGAATCATGATCCGCGACGGGCCGCTGGACTTGAGCGCTATCGCCCTCCTGACACGACGGCCTGACGTGGCGCTACCACCCGGATCGCTTGAACGTCGAAGACCGCAGCTATTGTGCGACGACCCGGCTAAGGCCGCTCAAGGGTTCGGTCGTGGCCCAGCGGATGAACCTGATCGTGGCGTCGATCTTCCGACAACCGAGGCGATTCCCCGCGGACTCGGTCGATCGAATATCACCGTGTGCTCCGACGATGCTGCAGAGCGTGTCATAGACGGACGTGGCGTCGAACGAATAAAAGGTGTTCGGGTCCCATTCCGAGAAACTCGTCGGCCTACTCTCATCAACGATCCGGACGAACTCCTTGGCTGACACCCCTGAGGAGCGAGGCGTCATACCTGCCATCCAACTGGCCTGAATGTTCATCAGAACTCCGCGGCCTCTGTACAGCGTCGCGAGTCCTGTCCGTCCTACCGCGGGGCGCGTATGACGGAGGATACCCATCTTGTCGGACTCGGCGCTGATGATCTTGTCGACCGGCAGGAAGAAGTGCAGAGCATTCAGGGGCATGGCCCACCCTGGAGCCTCCTCGCCGTCCCCTCCGAACGTGTCGTTGGATTTCACGTGGTGCATCCAATCAGCTGGAAGAGAGAGCACCTTAGTCACTACTCCGCATATCCAGCTAATCGCCGAGAAGCCGGACCCTACCACGTAAGCGCTGAGAGCAACGACGGGCCTACCCGCTTCTCGTACGATGCCGTTCTGCTCATCCAGAGCACGCGAGGCCGCTCCTAGGGCCGAATCGATGCCGTCCAGACCCTTGCGCGTTGCCGCGAACTCACTCACGTCGAACGCGAAGCCGGTGGCAAAGTCTCTCCGGCTGAAGACAACTGCCTTACGCGATATAGTCCCGAGGGCCGCTCTCACCATGGAGTCGTCTACGCTGGCGTCATACGTCAACTCCGAAGGATGGAACGCGCCGTTGAATACGACCAGAGAGTCAATCGGACCCTCAACGCCAGGCGGAGGGACGGAGAGGGACCCTCCAGCTTCGTCTTGAAAGGAACAAACGATTGCTTCAATCGCGGCGAGCGTGATCAACTTCCCTCCATAGCTGTGACCGACACAGTGAATACGCGCGCCGCCGGACCCACCGAACTCCTTGCTCAGTGAACGTAGGAACATCGAAACGGGAACTAAGGCACGACCCTGGCCTCGAGCGACCGCGGAGTCATAGTCATCCGCGCGCAGGGTCGGCCGGCAGCCGTCGCTGACGGCGATGCGTGTAGCCTTGAGGGACTGGTTCCAGGCAGATGGAAGATGGAAGGCAACTCGGTCGATGATCCAGGTTGCGGGCCAAAGGACCCAGTCAAGGCCGAGAGGGAGTAGGGAGGCTGCCAGATCCTGGGTCGGGCGAGCGGTTGACGGGTAGTTGATGAAGACGAAGTATGGGCTGAACCCGGGTTCAATCTCTTCGTCAATAAGGGCGAGGTAGTGCCGGTAGTTCTTGAGAGAATCTGCGAGTGTGAAGTTCCAACCGTGTGCAACTATGTAGATGTGGTTGGGTACGGCGTCTCCACCCTGACCTAGCGCTTCAATGTCGGCGCGAGCCTCTTCGAGTGGAAAACTCAAGAGATACCCCTCGTTGTCGTACGTCGCGACTGAGTATCGACGAGGGTCTAGGAACGTCTGGTCCGCGCATTTCGTCGGCTCCGGACAAGACAGGCATCCGGCGAGCACTTGGTTGAGTAGGAGAATGGTGGTTATCCCCAGAGTCGTCTTCATGGGTGGTTACTTCGTCGGTGTTTGAGTTGGCGGGTGCTCGACGTCAGTTCCGTGCGTTGGGCGTAGGAGGGAAGTCGGGGCGGAACGGCCTCAGCAGTGGCCTTGGAATCTGCCGGAATCTAGCGTCTAGCCGAGCCCGAGTCCGGATCCAGCGTGCCAGGACTCACATAGACTTTGGTACCGGTTTCGGGTGCAGGTCACTCAATGCCCCGGGACGGATCAAGGAGGTCTGAGCCAGTCCTTCTTGTTCCTGTGAGCTCGCGTCCTTCCCTCAGCATCAGCCACCCCGCGTGTGTGTTGAGTGTGAGGACCATTGCACCTAGTCGGTCGCGAGGGTGACGATCATCGCGGCCTTCGGCGAAGGCGTGGTCATCTTGTCTACCTTGAGGTTGCTCGGACCATCGCGACGATCCCGGCGCGCACCGATGGCGGTAGACCGGCCCAGCTGTCGATCACCAACGCCAGCTCGGGCTTTTCGGCACGGAGCATGCCCAGCAGGACGCCCAGACGCTCGTCACCGTCAAGGCTCTGCGCAGCTGCAACTCGTTCGCGCGAATGCCCTTCCGACGAAACACCCCCCTTCCCCTCGCCCGGAATCATAATCCGCGTGTCGGGGGTTCGAGTCCCTCCACCGCTACCACCATCGGGGTTGTCGGGGGGGTGAGTGGGGGGAGGGTGTCACCTCGGTGCATGGAGGTGCAGGGTTCGGCGGGGTCGGACGTCCAACTGGACGACCCGTCATTCCCGCTGCCGCTTCTCGCTGTGGCTCGCCGCGCTCGCGAGCGCGGTTCGCGATCCCGTCGCGGCCCTCGTGCGATGCGTCGTCCAGGCGGTGCAGCGCGGTGACCTCCGCGATGAAGCGCCTGCGGTCCCCGCGGGGACCGAGTCAATCTCCCGGTCGAACGTGAGCCCAGGTCTCCTGGGGGCGGTCATGCGGGCCCATCCCTCCCCGCCAAAGAAAAACCCGCCCCGCTGAAGGGTCCCGGTTTCCGATCGCGTTCCCACTCCTCGACAGGCAATTCGAACGACCGGCTCGAAGCCGCCGCGAGCCCACCAACTGGGCAGGAGTACAGGGATGATCTGCAGTACATGGACCGCTCTCGCGCTGACGACTCTTCTGACCCAGGGCGCCTCCGCCGCCTCCCCGGACCCGATCGGCGGGACGACGCCGCCCCCGCTCGGGGCTCAGGGGCTCTTCTTCGAGGCCAACGGCGGGCGCTACGACCGCGACGTGAGCTTCACGGTTCGAGGTCCCGGCTACCGCATGTTCCTCTTGCCGGGAGAGCACAGGCTCGCGCTGCGCGACAGCCGGACGGACGGGGCGCCCTTCGCGGCGGCGCTGCGCACGGTCTTTCTCGGCGCCGACCCCGCCGCGGAGATCGTCGGCGAGGACGAGCTCGTGACCCGCATCCACTACCTGCGCGGCAAGGATCCGTCCAAGTGGAGCACCGACAACCGCACCTTCGGACGCGCGCGGTATCGCGGCCTCTGGCCGGGTATCGATCTCTTGATGTACGACACGGACGGCCAGCTGGAGCTCGAATTCGAGGTCGCTCCGGGCGCGGATCCGTCCGCGATTCGCGTCCGCCATGACGGTGTCGCCGACGTCGCGGGTGTCCAGCGGATGCCGGACGGTCGCCTCCGTCTCGTGTCGCCCGTCGGAGACCTCTTCCTGAGCGAACCGGTCGTCTACCAGGACGGCGCTGCCGGTCGCGAGTACGTGCCCGGCGCCTTCCGTATCGAGGCGGACGGATCGGTCGGCTTCTCTCTCGGCAGCTACGACCGGTCGCGGACGCTCGTCATCGATCCCGTCCTCGCCTACTCCACCTACCTCGCCGGGGCGCTCGACGACGAGCTGACGGACGTCGCGACGGACGCCGCGGGCAATACCTACGTCTGCGGCGCCTCGGAGTCGATCGGTCTCCCGATCACCGTCGGCGCCTTCCAGGAGACGAAGGACGTGGAGACCGACGCGCTCATCGCCAAGGTCTCGCCCCGTGGGGACACTCTCCAGTGGTGCACGTACCTCGGCGGCGGCGTGAGCGCGGCACCCGCGTATGCCTGGGCCAACGACAACGCCTGGACCATCGCGGTGGACGCCACGGGGCATGTGTATGTCGGCGGGAAGACGAGCAACGAGGATTTTCCGACGACCGCCGGTGCCTTCGACACGAGCTACACCAGCGGCTACGACTTCGACGGTTTCGTGTCGAAGCTCTCGCCGAACGGTGACGCACTCGTGTGGTCGACGTACCTCGGTGGCGGGGGCCACGACTACGTGTTCGGCCTCGCGGTCGACGCGAGTGGAGACGTCGTCGTCGCCGGTGAGGCGTCGAGTGTGTTCCCCACGACGAACATCATCGGTGGATCGACCGGTGTCTTCGGGTTCGTCACCCGGATCGCGGCGACCGGGGACTCCCTGGTCTACTCCACGATCTTCAACGGCTCGCTCGGCACCGGTGGCTTCGGCTGGAGCCCGCGCTCGGCCGTGACTGACCTCGCCCTGGACTCCGCGGGGCGCGCGTACGTTGCCGGTTGGACCAACACGTCGAACTTCACGATCGTGAACGGCGCACAGACGACGTGGGGCGGTGGAGTCGGCCTGGACGGGATCCTCGTCCGGCTCGCGGCGGACGGTTCGGCCTTCGAGTACTCCACGTACCTGGGAGGCAGCGGGGACGAGGACTCGAACAGCGCGCTCGGATTCGGCGTCGCTGCGGACGACACGGGACGGGCGTGGTTCACGTGCACCACGAGGTCGATGGACTTCCCGGTGAAGAACGCGTTCCAGGCGACCATCAGCGAGACGAGCAACTTCCAGGACGTCGCGGTCGCGTGCGTCGACACCGGCCTCGCCGGCAACGCCTCGCTCATGTGGGCCACCTATCTCGGAGGTCACGGTCCGGAGATCGCGCTCGACGTCGAGACCGACGGGCTCGGCAACGGGTGGGTCCTGTGCAACACGAGCACGACCAACTTCGACCTGGTCGACCCGTGGATGGGGGATCAACCCTTCGGAGACCTCGCGGTCACCGCGTTCGACTCCGGGGGGACGCCCGTGTTCTCCACGTACCTGGGCGGCGGCGGTGCGGAGTCCTACAGCTCGGCCGACTCGGGGCGCCTGACGATCGACGGGGACGGGAACGTGCTCGCGGTGGGCTCGACGTCGTCCAAGGACCTCGGAACACCCGGGAGCATGCAGACCCTGAACCCGTCGAACGCCTTCTACGGCGGCGGCTTCCTCGCCAAGTTCACGTCGCTCGCCTCGAACGCCGACGTGGACACGCGCGCGCCCTGTGCCGGCGGACTTCCGGGGAACAGCCTGATCCCGCTCACCGGCGCCGTCCTGGGGCAGAGACTCAGCGTCGAGATCGGTGCTCCCCTCGGCGATCTCTCCATCCAGCCGGGGTCGATCACGCGGTGGTTCGCGTCGTCGACTCCCGCGACGGGCTACCCCTGCGGCGTCCCGATTCCGGGGTGGGGCATCAACGGGGCGTCGGGCGACTTGATGGTCAGCCTCGCTCCGCTGTTCTGGCTGGGCGGCGCCGGCGTCTGGAACAGCAACGCCGATCCGGCGGTGCACAGCGTCTCGGTGCCCGACGACCCGGCCCTCGACGGCGCCGTGCTCTTCACCCAGGGCCTGATCATCCAGGTCGTGCCGGGCTCCAATCCGATCGAGTACGACGTCACACTGACGAACGCGCTCGACCTGATCGTGGGGATGTGAGGGCAGGCTTGCAGGGACTCGGCCAGCCGCCACTTCCGTTCCGCGATCGACGGTGGCACGCCGAGCGCCCGAGCCTGGTCCCGCCGACCCCTACGGGACCGTGACGGCCCTGGCGGGGCGGAGACCTGTGTTGTCGCCGCGGTACTCCGGCGCGTAGTTGACGCGATCCGCCGTGCGCGCGCCCGCGGCGCCGTCGTGCAGTCCGAATGCGTTCGCACGGTACGAACCCACCTTCGCGTGCACCGTGCTTCCGTCGTCCAGCCAGGGCGCGAACGCGCCCCAGGAGCTCCCGTTGTCCGGGCGTACTGATCCGACATGAGTGCAGCGGCGAGCACGGGGTATCGTACCCGTCGCCCGCGTGGGGCCGAGCCCCTCACTCGCCCAGGTACCCGAGCTCCTGCAGCCGATCGACCTTGTCCTGGTCAGCGGTCTCCGGGACGTAGTAGGCGCGCTCCCACGTGCGCGCCTCCTCCATGTAGCGCAGCGCGGCGTCGTACATGTCGCGCGCTCGGGTCGAGCCCTCCTCGTAGAGATCGACCCAGGCCTTCGGGTCCGCTTCGAGGTCGTAGAGCTCGAAGCGCCTCCCGCCCTTGAGCCAGGTCAGGAAGTGGGGGTAGGTGAGGACACCCGCCATCTCGCGCGTCTCCTCGTCGATCTCCTCGAGCGACGGCTCGATCGTGCGCATCGCGAGCAACATCCGGTCCGGGACGGACGCGCCGCGCGCGAACGGCAGGAGGCTCGTGCCCGCGTCTTGCGCGGAGGGGGGCAACCCGACGACCTCGCGTAGCGTCGGCATGACGTCGATCAGGCTCGCGACGCCCCCGATTCGCATCGGCTCGACCCCGCCGTTCGGCCAGAAGAGGAACATCGGGACGCGCGTGAGCTCCGGGTAGAGCGTGAACTTGTGCGAGACGTCGCCGTGATCGAGGAACTCCTCGCCGTGATCGGCCGTGAACAGGACGAAGTCGTCGTCGTCTACGCCGAGCATCCCGAAAGCGTCGCGCACGTGGTCGTCCAGGTAACGGATCTCGCTGTGGTAGTAACGCCAGTTGTCGGCCGCCTCGCGCACGAAGGCCGGCTCGCCCTCCGGGTCCTCGCCCAACCACCGGCGCAGGTGACGGCGACGGCGCAACCTGCGCGAGTCGCGCTCGTCCTCGAGGAACGAGCCGCCCAGACCGGGGGGCTGGAGCGGCAGGTCCTCGACCGCGATCTCGAAGGCGTGCTCCTCGCGGTCGAAGTACGGTTCGTGCGGGTCCATGAAGTGCAGGTAGAGGAAGTACGGCTCCGACGAGCGGATCTCGTCCAGCCACTCCGCGAGCTTGCCGTTGACCGCCTCGGCCCCCCGGTACGGGAAGTTGAAGTACGAGTCGAACCCGCGCGCGAAGCCCGCCGGCGCGGAGACGACCGGATTGTCCGTGATCGCGAAGGTCCGGTACCCGCGCGCGCGCATCAGCTCGCCCAGCGTCTCGATGCGCGCCGGGATCTCGTTGACGATGATCTCGCCGCGCGCCGTACCCCAGCCGTAGCCCGTCACGACGCCGTGCTGGAACGGATAGACGGACGTGAACATCGACGCCACCGAAGGAGCCGTCATGGAGCTCGTCGAGAAGGCGCGCTCGACCACCGCTCCGCGCGCCGCCAAGGACGACAGGAAGGGCGCCGTCTCCAGCTCGCAGCCGTGGAACGGCATGCGATCGGCGCGGAGCGTGTCCACGCACACGAGCACCACGTTCGGCAGGTCCGCCGGCGGTTTCGGACCGCAGGACGAGAGCGCGACGGGGCAGAGGGTGAGGAGGAGGGCGGCCGGGATGCCAGGCTCCGGTGGCTCCTGGGGCGCGGTGCCGGTCATTGGCGTGGGTTCTTCGGTGATCTTCGCGAGTGGGTCCGGTGGAGGCCCATGGTACAGGCAGGGGAGGGCTCCTCCAGGCAACGCGTCGCCGTCCTCGCGCGCCTGATCCCCACGCATGACGCGCAGGCGAAGAGCGCCGGGCTCGTCGACCGAGGGTCGCCCGGGCGACTCAGAAGGGCGCGCCCAGGAACAAGAGCATCGTGGGCGAGCTGATCGAGATCGCCAGCGTGGGGTCGAAGACGACGGCCTGCTTGTAGAGAATCGCGTACTCGAACTGGCTCGGGAGGATGCCCGTGTTCGGGAGCGTGAACACGATCTCTCCCGACGCGTCGACGACGCCCAGCTTCTGGAACCAGGCGGGGAAACCCACCATGGCGGGCCCGACTGCGTCCGGGACCGGCGTCGCGGGGATCTGCGCCAGCGTGAACACGAAGACGACGAAGTCTCCCGGATCGGCGATGGCGGTCTCCACGATCGTCTCCCCTTCCCGGACGGGGGAGACCGAGTGCATGGACCGGGCGTTGCCGGGGATGCCCGCGAGCGATCCCGCCCGGTGGAGGATGCCCGCGCCGGGGGATCCGGAGACACCGGGGATGCAACCGGGCGTCTGATCGCCGAGGCCCCCGGAACCCGGGACGAACGCCGTGTCGAGGACCTCGACGTCGGAGCCGGCCCCGTCGACCACCATTCCGGGGCCGCCATCGGAGCCGTCCGCGAGCCCGATGCAGAAGGGCGGCCCGTTGGACCCGTCTCGCCCCGGACCTCCGCGGATCTCGCAGCCGGAGACGAAGACCGTGCTTCCGTCGGCGCGGAGCCCCGCTCCACCTGCGAACAGGGTCGTGTCGAACGCGTTCCCGCCTGCGCCCTGTAAGCGAGTGTCGTAGAGCGACACTGTCGAGTCGACGGCGTGCAGCCCCTCGTCGTTCATGGAGGCGAACCCCGTGATCTCGAACGCCTCGAGCTCGCAGTCGGAGAACACGACCGATGCGCATTCGCTCACGTACGTTCCCGTCTCGTTCGTCACGGTGGTCGGGAAGTCCGTCGTGTTCGTCGCGACGTCCTCTATCCACACGGGGCCGGCACAGCGCAGGATGGAGAGCACCGGGTCGGCGAAGAAGAAGAAGGGCGGATCGCCCGGGACCTCGCTGATCTCGAGGCCTCGCAGGACGACGCTGTCCGTGGCCGCGAGATCCTCGATGACCACGGGGCCCATCACCGACGGCCGCGTCGGCGTGGCGCTGTGTATCACGAGACTCTTCGCCGAGATCGTGAACGCGTCGTAAAGGCCCGGGTGGACGAGGATCATGTCCCCGAGGACGGCGGCGTCCACTGCAGCCTGGATCTCCGTGAACGGCGCTCCTCCGTCGTCGTCCACGACGAGCACGCTTTGTGCCGACGCAACAGGCGCGCAGAGTGCGAGCGCGATGGGCAGTCGAATCCCCATGGCGGACCTCCCGGTTTCGGTACGTGGTTGCGGGTACGAGAGCGGAGAGCTGCCCCGTGATTGTCCGCAGTTGCGGACCGGGTGTCGAGCGGAGCCGGTGGGGATGAGGGCTCGCGGCACCTCGTCTCGTGCAAGAGTGCTCGTGAGGCGTTCACTTGCGCTCGCTCCCGCGGTCCGGACGGCGGCGAGGCCGGGGACCGGGAGAGTGCGCGAAGAGAGCGCGAACGCGCTCTCGACGCCTCGGATGGGGGCGGTAATGCCCGGATAATCCACGCCGCGCGGAGCGGGGTACGATTTGTGTCGAGGATTGCGCCCTTCGGTAGCGACCTGCGACTCGAAGGGACGCAAACCCCAACCGGGAGACCC
Organism: Planctomycetota bacterium; assembly: GCA_029259655.1. Taxonomy (GTDB): domain Bacteria; phylum Planctomycetota; class UBA1135; order UBA1135; genus OFTM220. The sequence goes on along the minus strand of JAJDET010000064.1, from coordinate 819 downwards.
CAACCATGTTCAAGTCGACCCTGACCGTCGTGGTCCTGTCCCTGACGGCCCTCGGGTGGCAGCAGCGCCCGGCGGGACCTGCCCCGCTCCTCAAGGAGGAGCGCATGCTGCTGGAATACACGGTGAACACGAAGGAGGCCGTCATCGTCGTGGAGGCGGAGAGCGAGCGAAGCCTCCGGCGCATCGACGTGCGTGGCCCGAACGGCAAGGAGGTCCTCCGCCTCACGGCTCCGAACGCCGACAGGATGGCGCTCCAGGGCTTCGTCATCGAGACGCGCGAGACGGACACGGCGACGCTCCTCGAGACCTATCCTCCGGGCGTGTACGACCTCAGTGCCCAGACCATCGACGGCGAGGTGGCACGCGGACGCGCGCTCCTCTCGCACGAGCTCCCGCGCCGACCCGTCGTCCACTTTCCCTTCGAGGGAGCCAAGGACATCCCGGCCAACGGGCTGACGATCACCTGGAACCCCGATCCCGACGCCAAGAAGTATCGCATCGTCGTGGAGCAGGGCGAGAACGACAACCTGACCGCCGTCCTTCCCCCCGACCGGACCTCCTTGCGCGTGCCGGCGGGCATCCTCATGCCCGGAACGAAGAGCCACGTCGAGGTGGGCACGGTCGGCAAGAACGGCAACTGCACCCTCGTGGAGGTCTCCTTCACGACTCGTTGAGGCGGATCTCCTGCTGGGTATGCACTCCGCGGGCGAGTGGCCTCCGGACGGAAGTCACTCGCCCCTCCGGCCTCTAGCCCGGACTCTTCATGACCACGCGGACCGAACACCACGAACGGCCGGCTTCGCCGGCCTTTCGGCCCCT
>JAJDET010000063.1 GCA_029259655.1 Planctomycetota bacterium | reverse complement strand
GTCTCGCTCCACGCTCGCCACGACCGCGCCGTCGCTCCCGCGGAACGTCCGCAGCACGAGCCCGCGCGGCAGCGGGCCCGCCGGACCGTGGATCTCGACCAGCTCGCGGTCCGGATCGGCGTAGCGGAGCTCGTTGACGACGTAGCGCCGCCCGCCCGGGTCGCGGTGCTCGTAGGTGACCTCGTCGAACGTCACCTCGGCGTCGATCGCGCCCGAGCCCTCGACGACGAACCCGAAGAAGCCGAGGTCGCGCGCGCCGCCGCCGGCTGTGTCCAGCACGCCGTCGCCGTCGTCGAACGCGGGCTCGGAGGTCGTGCGCGCAGCGACCGCGCCGGCGTCGGTCAGGTCCCAGACGAGCCTGCGCCACCCCGAGCGCACGAGGGGGAGCGGCGGCGATGCCTCGAGCTCGCCCTTCGCGTCGATCGCGAGCATGCGCACGACGTAGCCGGGAATGGACGTGTCCGTGTGCACGAAGGCGCGGAGCTCCGTCGTCGCGTCGAAGTGCGCAGCCGCCGCGTTCAGATCCGTGACGCTCGATGCGAGCGGGCTCGCGAGGACCTCGTGCGCGAAGACGACCGCGTTCGCGCCGCCGCTCTCGAGGTCGACGCCGACGCGCATCGCGTTCGTGCTCGATACCGGCCCGCCCGGACCGCTCGGAGTCGCGACGAGCGCTCGTGCCGAATCCCCGTCCGTGTCGCCGGTCGTGTCGGGCGACTCGTTCGGATCCCGCCAGCGGAAGTCGAGCCCCTCGAAGCCCTCGATCGCGAAGCGCGTCGTCCCGGGCGCCGACAGGATCTCCTGGCAGAGCTGGTAGACGTGCGGATAGGTGCGCGTGCGCGAGACGGCGCCGCCGGTGCGCGGGTCGATCGAGCTCGTCTCCGCCATCCACATCAGGGACCAGAACCCGACGCCGCCCAGCCGCCGTCCGCTCCACGTCCCGTTCGGGTCCTGCATGGAGAGCGCGTGGCGGATCTCGAGCTCGAAGCCCTCGAGTCCTTCCCACGTGCGCACGTGCGGAGTCCCGTCGCTCCACGCGTACCAGCCGGCCTCGTCGCCGGTCTCGTAGCTCTCCGGATAGGGCCCGCCCGAGCCGGGGTTGAGCGTGACGTCGTAGAGCGCGTCGGTGAATCCCGACGACGACGAGCTCGAGCCCACGCCGTTGTAGACGGCCGTGCCGTTCCAGCGCCGCGAGTAGGCGGAGATCACCGGCACGAGCTTCTCCGGCGGCAGCCCGTCGTCGAGATACGCGTGCATGCGCGTGGACCCGAGGCAATTGTCGAAGTCCGAGATCGCGTGCGCCGTGAGCCCCGTGGCCCAGTCGTACATGCTGTAGAGCATGTAGTCGATGCTCGGCGTGATGCCGGTCACCGCGTCGAAGTCCCACTGCGTCGCGCTGAAGATGGCGTTCGTGTAGATGCTGAGCTCGAGCGCGGGATCGACCAGGTCGAGCTCGCTGCGCAGGGTCGCCATGAAGGCCGAGACCCCGTCGCGCACGGACGCGCCCCAGGAGAACTCGAGGTCCATGCTCACGCCGTGCGCGTAGCCGTCGGCCGCGAGCAGGTCGGCGATCTCACCCGCCAGCGTCGCGCGCAGCCCCGGGCTCGTCATCACCGTTTCGATGTCGCCGCCGCCGCCGTCGTCGAAGTTGTTGACGACGAGGATGACCTTCACGCCCGCCGCCTCCGCCGCGCCGCCGCTCTTCAGGTAGCTCGAGCGTCCGGTGAACGCGGACGTGCCCGTGAGCAGCCCGCTCGAGTCGAACCCGACGAAGCGCGAGCCGACGTGCGTGAGCGCGTTCCAGCGCGTGTGAAAGACCTGCGATTCCGATTGCAGGTAGCCGAAGACGATGAAGTCGGGGTCGATGGAGGGCGTCGTGAGCGCCTGGAGCCCGGGCGCTCGTTCGGGGAAGAGCCGATCCCCGAGCTGCGCGGCTTCGCGTGCGTCGTCGGTTTCGCGCAGGAGCTCGTCGGCGAGCTCCTCTGTCTGCGCGCGGTGCACGGAGCGCGGCGGCGCAGCCGTTCCCTGCGCGGTCGCCGTCCCGGCGAGGCTGGCGAGCGCGGCGAGGAGTACGGGTGCCGCGCGTCGACGCATGGGTGGGATCCTACTCCACGGCCCCTCCCGCGGGGGTGGAGTGGCGCTGTGGTGAGATTCGGCGAGAATCGAGGCTCCCTTCCCGGGTAGACGTCGCCATGGAACACTCGCTGCACCTCCACGAGGAAATGTTGCTTCTCGCCCTGGGCGAGAGGACGGGCAAGGTCGAGATGGGCATGTGGTGCGCGCAGGCGCTGGGGGGAGCGGTGGCCGCCGAGCTCCTCCTCGCGGAGCGCATCCGTCTCGACGGACAGAAGAAGCCGCGCGTCGAGATCGCGAGCACCGAGCCGCTCGGGAACGAGATCCTCGACGAGTGGCTCGACACGATCGCGCGCGACCCGAGGCCCCGCACGGTCGTCCGCTGGGTCGGCAAGATCGCCGACTCGAAGGACCTGCGCGGCCGCGTCGCGCGGGGGCTCGTGCGGCGGGGGATCCTGCGCCTGGAGGAGTCGCAATTCCTGCTCCTCTTCAGCCGCAAGATCTACCCCGAAACCGACCCCGAGCCCGAGCGCGCGATCCGGGCCCGTCTGCACGAGGCGATCTTCACCGACACCGCGCAGATCGAACCGCGCACGGTCGCCCTGCTCTCGATAGCGAACGCCACCGAGCTCCTGCCCGTGATCTTCGACAAGCGCGAGCTGAAGTCGCGCAAGCACCGCATCGAGTCCGTCGTGAACGGCGAGGTCACCGGCGCCGCCGCGCAGAACCTGATCGAGGAGATGATGACGGCCATCACGGTGGCGGTGATCATCCCGGCGGTCGTGACGTGAGCCCCGTGTCAGACTTGCATTGAGGAGGACCATGGCTGTAGTCGTCAGGCACCGACAATCCGGGGATGAGTTCATTCTCCTCGGAGCAGGATTCGGCGCGTACAAGGCAATGAGACCCTCGTTCTTCCTCGGGAACATCGCTCCGCGCGAGGAAGGCGGTGAGCTCCCCGTCGCATTGGTCTGCGACTCAGGTGGAGAGGTAAGGTGGGTGCGTTCCGAGAACCTCGAGGTCTTGAGTGTCGATGGCATGAAGCCATCGGAGATCCTCGGACGAGAGGTCTGACGAGTCGACGCAGCGGGCCGCGCTTCGCGCCACCGCTGATCGGCGAGGTTTGGGGGCACAACCGTGAGCATCGGAGACGTCGATTCGCCTCAGGTGAGGGCAAAGCTCGACAAGAAGATCGCCAACGTCTTCCCTGGATGCCGGGCGGAGTGGCAAGAGGGGTTGGATCGCGGCATGGGGTTCCGCCTGATCGACGATCACGGTCGCTACAGGTCGAACCTCGTTCGCATCTACCGCTTGCATGGTGAGATGTTCAAGACCAGCTGGCTCGAGCGCGCCGTGCGTCATGCCAAGCAGCCCGAGGACGGGTTTCCGCGTGTATGATCCGACACCGGACGAGCCGCTCCAGCGGACGGCCTTCGGACGCCCCTGATCGGCAAGGCGTTGGGCGGGTATTGGTCGCCTCGCGATGCACTACTGGAACAAGCGCAACCTCGAGGGTCTGGCGCAGATCTCTGCGGCGCTTGCTGGCGACCCACAGCTGGGGGCAGTTTCGAGGTACTGCGCGCTTCGGGCCAAGGGCCTGCGGAAGCAGGCACTGTCGGAGATTCACTCCTTCACCGCCAGTACCAAGCAGTGGTCAACCCAGGCTCGCCGAGACACGGTCGATCGCCTCCTCCAGGTCTGGCACGGACATCCGGGCGTGCACCAGCTCCTTCCCCAGCCTCTCGTCGGCGATCTCGTACGTCCTACGCTGGATGAGTGGGCCAGGGCCGAACCGGAGTCGGCTACCGCCCAGCGTTGGCTGGGCATGGTCTCGGGTGATCGCTCGAAAATGGAGACTGCGTTGTCGCTGGATCCAGCAGACGACATCGCCCGCGGCTGGTTGATCACGGCGTTGCTGGATGACGTGGATCACGCCACACATCACCTCGTGGAAGGAGTGTTTCTCGGAAAGGAAAGCGACGCCGTTGATGCCCTTCGGAGCGCCGAGAGCCTGCTAGCGGGCGCGTCGGATCACGCGAGGTTTGCACGGTTCGAGGGATGGCTGAGGCAGCTCCGTAGTCTCCTGAACGACTGGATGACCTACCGCGAGACGCCTGGCGGTGAGTTCCGAGATTGGTGTGCGCGGCGCGGTCGCGAATACGACTGGCCCTCGATCGTCTACTACGATGATGGGGAGGGTCGGGCTTCCGACGCGCGTCGAGGAACCGGCGAATGAAGGAGCTCTCCCGGAAAGAGCAGGCCGCGTGGCGCCGGCTCATGGACGCGTGGAACCGCGGAGAACTGGCCTGCGCCCTGGAGCTCGCGAGGGCGTACACCCGCGACCACGCCGACAACCCCGCCGGCTGGGTCGCACTCGGCTCGCTCCTCGTCGATCTCGCGCGGTACGACGAAGCTCTCCCCGCGCTCCGTCGAGCGGCGAGGCTCCTGCCCGAGAAGGCCCGTCCCCTGGCGTGGGCCCAGATGGGGCACCTGTACATGGCCAAAGGCAACTACGGCTCGGCCGAGAAGTGGTACCGCCGCGCGGTGGATGCGAAAGCCAAGACGAGCGTCCTCATCTTTCTCGGCGCGCTGTATGCGAAGCAGGGCCGGTTCGCGGATGCCAAACGCTGCTATCGAAGGGCGATCCGGCGGAGCACGGAACCGCCGGACGAGGCGCATGCGAATCTCGGGTTGGTGCTCCGGGCCGAGGGGCGCTATCGCGAAGCCATCGAGCATTTCGACGAAGCGATCGCGATCGACAGCGAGTACACGCTGGCCCGTGAAGCCCGGAAGGACTGTGAGCGAGCACTGAAAGGGCGCGCTGGAGAGCGACGTTGAGCACGCCGGGACTCATCGGGCGTTGGTGGCGGCGCGGCGTTGCTCGATGGCGAGGCGATCGGGTCGAGACGTGGAGGATCGTCTGCGACGCCGATGAAGTCGCGTGCGTCGGCGAGCGAGTCGATGGCCTGGCCTCCGATCGGCCCTCGATCCGATGGCGAGACGTGGATCAGGTGGCGGCGTTCAAGATCGACCTCCTCGCCGTGGACCAGATCCGGATTCAGCTGGCGCGCGCGGACGGATCCGCGCTCGAGATCACCGAGGACATGGGCGGCTTCGGCGACCTCGTCGAGAGTCTCCCGACCTTCCTCGCGGGCTTTCCTCCCTGCGCGTCCTGGTGGGGAGGGGTGATGCTCCCGCCCTTCGATACCAACTGGACGGTGCTCTGGACCCGGGCCGGCGGATCTGCGCTCGAGTGAACGTGTATACCGACCGTCCGCCAGCGTCGTCCGCGTCGGGCTCCCTCCGCAGGCATCGCAAGGCCTCCTGAATGGACGCCGGGCTCTCGAGTACGCGGGCACCATGGACACGAAGCTCTGCCTCCACGAGGAAGTGATGCTCCTCGCCCTCGGCGAGGAGACGGGCAAGGTCGCCTGGGGGACATGGTGCGACCAGGCGCTCGGCGGAGCGGTGATCGCGGAGCTGCGCCTGGCGGGCCGCATCCGGCTCGAGGGGATCGGGAAGGAGGCGCGGATCGAGGTCGTGAGCACCGACCCGCTGGGGGACGAGCTCCTCGACGAGTGGCTCGCCGCGCTCTCGCACGAGCCGGAGTCCGGCACCCTCGTCGAATGGGCCTCGAAGGTCTCGCTGACGAGTGACTTGAGGGACAGGGTCGCGCGGAGCCTCGTGCGCCGCGGTGTCCTCCGCGTCGAGGAGTCGAAGGTCCTGTTCGTGTTCGCGCGGACGCTCTACCCGGAGCTCGACCCGGAGCCCGAGCGCGAGGTGCGCGCGCGTCTCCGCGACGCGATCTTCACCGACACCGCCGACGTCGAGCCCCGCACCGTCGCCCTGCTCTCCATCGCCAAGGCCGCGGAGATCCTGCCCCGCGTCTTCGACGCGAGCGAGCTGAAGGCGCGCCACGACCGGATCGAGGCGCTGGCGAACGGCGAGGTGATGGGCGACGCCGATTCGGACCTCGCCGCGCAGATGGTCGCCGTCATCACGGCGGCCGCGATCGTCCCGGCGGTCATCACCTAGAATTCGTGATATACAGACCTGTCCATCCCCACCCGCTCGCAGAAGACTTCCGGACGGGGTGGTTCGGCCTTTCCCTTGAGCTGTCTGTCGGCGAAGTCGAGAACCTGCGGCCGCCGCTGATCGGCAGATCCGTTAGGTGTACGGATGCAAGCGCGTGAAGAAGCCCTTGTCGATGCCTTCGTCATCCCTTCGAAGCGGGCGCGCTACAAGGCGTTCCTTGCCAGCCCCAAGAGGCGCAGGAAGATCCTCCATGGCCTCAACCATCTCAGCGATCTGGATGACCGGTTCGCCACAGACCTGCCCTCGTCGACGGATATCGTCGAACTGCTCCGGAGTCGAGGTGCGCCGGAAGCCTGCCATGTCATTTCGGATGTGGCAGGATTGGATGGCCGTGAGATGACGCTGCAAGATGCGATCGACCAAATCGAAGCGAACATGTGGGGCACCCTCGTTGGGTGTCTGCCCGGTAGGCTGGCCTACTACTACGGCGAAGCCGGTGAGCAACGTTTGCTCCTCGAGCGGGACACCTAGCAGGTCGATGCAGCGGACGGCCTTCTGCCGCCGCTGATCGGCCAGGCGTTAGATGCACGGTGCGGAGAAGAACAGCGCTCTCGAGTTACTGGTGCTCTCTGTCCTCGGAGCCGAGGTGACGGCCATTGTCTTCGTTGTGGTTCTGACCTACACGCTGCCACCGTCAGGCGGGGCCTACGGGCAGTACCCCTTCCAGGATTCCCTTGTGTTTCCGATCATGTCGATGTTCGCGGTGGTGTGCGGGCTGTTAACGTTCCCATTCGCGCTCTGGTTGCTGCGACGCGTCAGCCTCGGCCGAAGCTCAGTCGTAATCGTCCTGTCAGCAGTGGCCGCCGTCGTAGTGGTAACCCCCTTCTTCAGGCTGTTCGCTGTGCCGTGCGCCTTTGCCGCAGCCCTCGGAGCCATGTTCTTCTGCAAGCGGAGGTACTCGATTCCGTACGATCGGGCAACTAACAAGCAGATGCAGGCGGACGGCCCTCGGGGCCGACGCTGATCGACAAGACGTTGGGCAGGCCGCAGACCATGAATCCGAACGAGCGAAGCAGGGGCCGTCCACTAGGCGTGTGGGTAATCAGCGCGTTCTATCTGCTGTCGGCGGCATGGACGTGGTACTCCATCGCGTCATTCTCCGGGGGAGCCGCGGAGCTCACCGCCGCGCAGCAGGAGTACCTCGATTCCCTAACACCACTCGACTGGGTCCTGTCGATCTCAATCGGGGCCGTTGGCCTAGCCGCAGCAGTTTACCTGTTCTTACTCCGCCGTGTAGCTGTGATGCTATTCGCGGTGGCTTTGGCCCTGAATGTCACCTTTACTCTCGTTCACGTCGTGCGCACGAACTTCGTCGAGGCGATAGGAGCCGCCGGAGGGGGCGGTGCTCTGATGGCTTGGGCCGTTCTCGTCGTCGTGATTCTCTACGCACGGCGACTCGCAAGATCGGGGGTCCTGTCGTGATGCGGCCCAACAAGCCAATGCAAGCGGGCCGGCGTTCGGCCGGCTGCTGATCGCCTACGCGTTAGGTGAATACGTCGAGCTGTCATGGGTTCTAGACGAGACCCACGGAACGCACCGGGAGACTTCTTCGTCCGGGCCGACGAGTGCATGACGTGCGGGGCTCCCGAACACGCCGCTCCCGATCTCATCACGACCACACCGACCGGTTGTTACTTCCGTCGTCAACCGGAGACCGACGAGGAAGTCGAGCGTGCTATCGAAGCGGTGCGTGTTTCATGCTGCAGTGCCGTGCAGTACTGCGGGGTGGATCCACGGATTGCCTCTAGGCTTGGCGATCTGGACGGTGCTCACAACGCTGGGAAGGAACGCCGTCCGTGGTGGAGGCTTTGGTAGTGTCGCCCAACAAGCCGCTCCAGCGGACGGCTTTCGGCCGCCGCTGATCGGCAAGGATTTAGCCAGGTAGAGGAAGTTGTCCAGCTGGGTGTCGTCGGGTAGGCATGATCGACGCGCCCTTCGGCCTTCGATTCGTTGCGGTCGTCTTGCTGCTCGGATTGACTTCGGGGGTCGAGTACGCGGTCAAGGGCAAGGCTGCGGTTCGCTGGCGCGCTTCCCTCCTGATCGTCACCCTGAGTGCGATCGGTGCATTGCTGGGGGGCGTGATCGACGTGCTCACCTCCTCGATCTCGCCCGCGTACTTCGCGATCGGGAAGGGCCTCGGGTGGAGTTCCGATCTGACGTGGCGTGCTTGTGGTCTCGGCCTCCAGGCAGGGGCGGCTGCAGGAGTCGTTGTTGGTGCCGTGCTCGCCTACGTGAACTACCGCGCCACCGGGCCTTCATTGCCCCTGGCTCGCATGCATCGATTCGCCTTGATCCCGGTTGCTGCCGCGTTGATGGGGGGCGTTGCGCTTGGGGTGCTTGCCGCCTACGTATCGCCTGGCGTTCTTGTGGACTTGGTTCGAGACAGGCTTCCGGAAGGTGATGAGGCCGCATTCGTGACTGTTTGGTGTGCACACATTGGCCTCTATGCTGGGGCGCTTCTTGGGCTCGGAGTCGCGGCAACATGTGCCTGGCGTGCTCGCAAGGTGTTATTGTCGAAGACTGGCTAACACGCCGATGCAGTGGTGGCCGCTTCCGATCGCTTCGCTTGCTCCCGCGGCCACCACTGATCAACAAGGCGTTGGGCAGGTCGCAGACTATGAATCCAAACGAGCGAAGCAGGAGACGTCCACGAGGCGTGTGGGTAATCAGCGCGTTCTATCTGCTGTCGACGGCATGGACGTTGTACTCCTTCGCGTCAATGTCCGGTGGGTCCGCGGAGCTCACCGCCGCGCAGCAGGAGTACCTCGATTCCCTAACACAACTCGACTGGGTCCTGTCGATCTCAATCGGAGCGGTTGGCCTGGCCGCAGCCGTTTGCCTGTTCTTACTCCGCCGCGTCGCTGTGATGCTATTCGCGGTGGCTTTGGCCCTGAATGTCACCTTTACTCTCGTTCACGTCGTGCGCACGAACTTCGTCGATGCGATAGGAGCCGCCGGAGGGGCCGGTGCTCTGATGGCTTGGGCCGTTCTCGTCGTCGTGATTCTCTACGCGCGGCGACTCGCAAGATCAGGGATCCTGTCGTGATGCGGCCCAACAAGCCGATGCAAGCGTGCCGGCGTTCGGCCGGCCGCTGATCGCCTATGCGTTGAGCGGATCATCGAGCCGCGATCACGAGTCTGGTGGGCGCGACGCCTGCATCACCCAGCTGGACCTCCACTCCGCGGACCGTGCATCCCGGACGGATCCTCAGGAGCGTCACGCTCTTCTCGGAGAAGCCCGGCAGGACGTAGGGCGCCCGATCGAAGCTCACAGCACCGACGACTCCCCCCTCGGCCTCACTCCCTGCGACACAGGTGAACGACAAGGGACCGAAGTACTCCGATCCGTCGGGATGGAGCACCTCGATCGAGAGCGCTCTCGTTCCCGACAGGTCGAACAGGGCGTTCGCCTTCGTCCCCTGATCGACGCGAACGAGGGCGCCGTCATTCGCTTGCAGTGACGTACCGCAGTAGTCGAAGAAGAGCGCTGCCGTGTAGGTCCCGACCGGGATCTCGGGGATGTCGAGTCCTCCGAGTCCTCCATCGGGGAGCCCCACGCGAATGGCCCTGCCATCCGCACTCGCAAGATGGAGAACGGCACCCACCAGGGAAACGCCATCGAGGAGGCTCGCGTCGATGCCGGAGAAGTCGACCCGGAGGACCCCGAAGCCTTCCGCGATCCGGCGCACCTCGAAGCGCAATTCCGGCGCCACGGGGACGGAACGGGGAACACGGAAGAGCTCCTCGAGCGGTTCGTAGCCCGCGTATCGCGCGGTGATCCGGAATGGGCCGACCGAATCCGCCTCCTCGTCCGCCGTCACCACGTAGGGGAAGGCGTTTCGGTCCGCGGTCAGTACGCCGTAGTCGCTCCCGGACAGCGCGAGGAAGTCCCAGTCCGCAGGAACGACGGAACCGTCGTACTCGGCCAGCTCCACGCTCAGGGTTCGCTGCTCCCAGGGAATGCCCGGGGCCTCGCCCTCCTCGTTCACGACCGCCAGGACCGCGGCGTACGCCGGGTGGATTCGAAGGGTCAGAGTGGAATAGGGAGCACGCAAGCCGGCGGTCGGCATCCGGCTGAGGTAGCCGGCACCACCAGCCGCGACCGCATACGGCCCCCTGTCCAGAGAGCCCAGTCGAAACCGGCCTGCTGCGTCCGTCCTGGTGTTGGGGATCCCCGGGTGTTCTTCGAACGCGAGCCTCCCCCTCGGAACGAAGTCGACCATCTTCGTCTGCTTCCAGGCCATGACGGCCACGCCCGGTCCAGCCGCCGATCCGTTGGGCAGGAGTACGACGCCTTCGATGGTGAGCTCCAGCTCGAGGTGGACCGTACAGACCTCGGGTGGTGGGACGGGCAGGACCAGGTTGCCTGTTGCATAACCGTCGGCCGTAACTCGGAACTCATCTCGGGACGGGGCGACGGAGGACATCCCGTCGGGGCCCGTCTCTCCGGCCAGGACAAGCGCATCGCCCTGTGTCATGAAGATGAGCGCTCCCTCGATGGGGGTGTTGTCCTGTGTCAGGACGCGAAACACAGTGCTCGGAGGGAGGCCGACGCTCGCGCCTTCGTCTCCTTCCGAGTCCGTGATTCCCGTACGCGATCCTGGGCGACCGGGCAACTCGATCGCGCGAGGCATCTTCACGGCGGACGATGCCGCCGGAGGCGCGGAAACCGCGGCGCCTTCTCCGCTCGTACCCAGGAGCCGCACGGCCGCGACCAACAGGACGATGATCGCGGCCATGGACCAGAGGATCCACCGAACTCGCATCACCATGATCCAGGGCGCCATTCACGGGACGGTCGCCCCGATGCGGGCACGACAATCATAGGTCGTCGCAGAGTCCGCTGAAGTTCAACCCCCCTGCTCCATCGCTGGAGGATATTCCCCTGCAGACAGAGCCACTGCAGCCCGCGCCGCAGTCTCCATCGGGCAAGGGGCCGCCATCACTCCCCGGGGGGATGAGAACCACTCGACAGCAACCGGAACCGTTCGGAGTGCCGCAGCCACACACGCTCGCCTGTTTGGTAACTGGCCCTCTGGGGCCAGGGAACTCAAGGAGAACGACGTGAACAGTGCAACCCGCAGTGCATGGGTTTAAGCAGTTCAGGGTGCTCACGGCCTCGGGCAGCGGACCGATGTTCACTTGCTCGGTGCATTCGTCTGCTCTCAGAGGCAGAGCCGACATCGAAACAAGAGTAGCGAGAGCAACGAGGGGGAAGCTAATAGTAGTCACGATAGTTACCTCTCTCTTCCGTTGGACTGCGCAATGCGTTCTAGCTTGAGATGCTTGGCGAGACTCAATTGCACTGCGCTTCACGGATAGTGTCATGAATTCCACCTGCTGCGGAACCTCACGCTTCATCACGAACGAGAGAGTTACAGTCTTCCCGGAGATGGGATGGTCCAGGATGCAGGAGTTCCGAGGGCCTACTTGCAGGCCCGTAGACGACAGCAAGTGCTGACCGTCTCCCTACAACGCCGGCCGCGGCCGTTCCGGCTCCACGTACTCCACCGGCCCACCCCGATCCAGGCTCTCGTGGATCAGGAAGCAGGTCTGCGTGACCGCCACGAGCGACTCGTAGGGGATCGGCATCGGCGCGCCGTCGCGCAGGGCTCCGACGAAGGCGGCGACCTCCTCGGAGAAGCCCTTCTGCTGGTTGACGAGCTTCTTCGTCTTGCGCTTGTTGCCCTGGTGCATCGCGAGCGAGCGGTAGTTGTCGAGGATCGCCGTGCGCTTGCCGCCGTAGACCTCGATGTACTCCTTCGAGACGGACGGGTCGCCGCTCGTCAGGTAGTGGATGACGCCCAGCGCGTCGTTCTTCATCCGGATGTTCACGCACACGCTGTCGCGGTGGGGGTCCGGCGCTCCTGGGACCTCGATCGGCTCGGCATGGATCCGCGCCGGGAGCGAGTCCGTCAGGAAGCACAGCATGTCGACGAAGTGACACACCTCGCCCAGGATGCGACCGCCGCCCTCGACCGGGTCGTAGACCCAGGAGTCCGCGGGGAGCGCACCGGCGTTCACACGGTAGAACGCGTGCAGCGGATCGCGCGTGCCGGCGAAGAAGTCGCGGCAGCGCACCGACAGCGGTGAGAACCGCCGGTTGAACCCGATCATCAGGCGCGGCGTCGTCCGCTCGCCGAGCTGGGCGAACTGCGCCAGGTCCTCGGGCCGGATACAGAGCGGCTTCTCGACGAAGACGGCCTTGTCCGCGCGCAACGCGGAGAGCGCGAGCGGCGCGTGCTGATCGTGGCGCGTCGTGATCAGGACCGCGTTGACCTCGGGGCTCGTCACGACCTCCTGCGGGTCGCTCGTGCAGAAGGTCGCGCCGTACTTCTCCGCGATGCTCTTCGACGTCAGGCCCGACGACGTGCAGAACGCGCTCATGCGCACCGACGACTGCGCCGCGAAGGCGGGGAGCAGGACGCCCTTGGCGAACTGACCCGCTCCGATCGCACCCAGGTGGACCTCGCCGGCCGCCGGCGGCCGCGGCTCGCGCAGGGCGACCTTGCGCGAGTGCTCCTCCCGCGGCTTGTAGTCGAGCACGATCGCGATCGCCGGCTGCTTGTCCTCGCCCGTGACGATGCGATAGGCCTCCTCGGCGCGCTCGATCGGATAGTGGTGGGTGATGAGCGGCGAGACGTCGACGTCGCCGGCCGCCATCAGGTCGAGGAAGGACGAGCCGTTTCGGCGCTCGGTCCAGCGCACGTAGGGCAGCGGGTAGTCCTTCCCGTGGATCTCGTAGTCCGGGTCGAAACGACCGGGCCCCGACGAGCGGCTGATGACGAGCTTCACTTCCTTGTCGAAGAACGGCCGCCGCTCGAGGTTGAGCCCGACGTCCCCGACGATGATCACGCGGCCCTTCAGGCGCGACATCTCCGCCGCGCTGCGCAGGAGCGCGTCGGACGACGACGCGGCGCACACGAGCACGGCGTCGGCTCCGTGGCCGTCGGTGAAGTTCGCGACGGCGCCCTCGAGCTCCTGCGGATCGGAGACGGCGACGCGCGCGCCGAGCTCCTCCGCCATCTTGCACTTCGCGGGATCCAGATCGGTCGCGAGTACCGCTCCGCCGTTGCAGCGCGCGAGCTGCGCCGCGATCTGCCCCACGAGGCCGAGCCCCATGACGACCACCCGCTCGCCGAGCTCGATCTCCGCCAGCCGCACGCCCTGCATCGCGATCGAGCCGAGCGCGACGAACGCCGCCGCCTCGTCCTCGAGCCCGTCGGGGATCTTCACCGCGAGGTTGCGCGGGATGTAATTCACCTCCGCGTGGTTCGCGAAGTTGAGCCCGTAGCAGGCGACGCGGTCGCCGACGCGGAACTCGTCGACGTCGGCGCCGACCTCGAGCACCTCGCCCGCGCACGAGTACCCGAGCGGGATCGGTGAGGCGATCAGGTTCTTCACGACCTTGTAGGTGCTCCAGTAGCCCTCCTGCTTGGCCTTGTTGAGCACCTTGCGCGCCAGGTCCGGCCGCTGCTTCGCCTTGCCGAGCGGCCCCTTGTTGGCGAGCGCGATGACCGAGCGCTCGGTGCCGAGGCTGATCACGGAGCGCCGCACGGCGACGAGGATGCCCTCCGGCCGCAGCGCCGGCGGCGGCACTTCATCGACGGTGAGCTTCCCGGTCTTCAGGTTCTGGACGACGGCCTTCATTCGGTGGGGATCGGTGGGTGTGGGACCGGAGAGAATCTATCGGCAGCCCGGCATTGTCGCTGAACGGAGGGGCGTCCGGCCCCCCGATTCCGGCGTCCGATCGGCGATTCGCGGCCCTCGGCGGACCTCGTCCCCGGCGCCGCCGGGGCGCCCGGGCTTCGCTCCCGGCCGGGTTCCCCCTGGCCGCCTATGATGAGGAGCATGGTGTGTCCCGGGCTCGCGTGGATGCTCGCGGGGGGGGCGCTCGTCCCGGCGCAGGACGACGCGCCGATTCCTCCGACGCCCTTCGACCGCGAGCTCGTGCTCGAGCTCTCGGCCGAGGACGCACACCTCGTCGAGGGCCGGGGGCCGACGCAGGTCGTCGAGTACGTGGTGGAGTTCGAGGGCACGCTGCACGTGTGGACGAGCTCGGAGCTCGACCTTTTCCTGCGTGTGGAGAACGCCGCCACGGGACAGTTTTTCGCCGAGGACGACGACTCGGGCGGCGGGAGCACGCCCTTCGTGCGTCTCGCGGTCGGCCCGGGTCAGCGGCTCGCGATCTTCGCCGCCGGGGCTGGCGGCGAGAGAGCGACCGGTGGCCTGGTGCTGCACCTGATCGCAGCGCCGGAGACGGCGACGACACGCGATGCCGCCGCGACCGCGCTGCGGGCGCTCGAGGCGTCGAGCCTCCTGCTGGAAGCAGGAGATCCCGCTCCGGCTCGCGAACAGCTCGACCGCGCCATCGCGGACCTCGCGGGAACGACCGGCGGAGAGCACAGTCAGGCTGTCGCGGACGCGTTCTGGAACCTGGGCGTCGCCGCCGACCGCGCGGGCAGCACGGCCGCGTGTGCGCATGCCCGGTCGAGAGCCCGCCGGCACCGCGAGCGGACGCTCCCCGAGGACCACCCCGCCCTGCTCCGTGCCCGCGCGAACCTGGCCGTCTCGATGCACGCCATGGGCGACCAGGCCGGCGCCCGCGCGCTCCGGGAAGTGGTGCTCGCGGGGTCCGAGCGGATCTACCCCGAGGACCACCCCGCCCTGCTCCGTGCCCGCAACAACCTGGCGAGCTCGATGGACGCCATGGGGGACCAGGCCGGGGCCCGCGCGCTCCAGGAAGCGGTGCTCGCGGGGTCCGAGCGGATCTACCCCGAGGACCACCCCGACCTGCTCGCGGCCCGCCACAACCTGGCCAGCTCCATGTCCGCGATGGGGGACCTCGAGGGCGCCCGCGCGCTCCGGGAAGCGGTGCTCGCGGGGTCCGAGCGGATCTATCCCGAGGACCACCCCGCCCTGCTCGGTGCCCGCGCGAACCTGGCCGGCTCCATGGACGCCATGGGCGACCTGGCCGGGGCCCGCGCGCTCTTCGAAGCGGTGCTCGCGGGGTCCGAGCGGATCTATCCCGAGGACCACCCCGACCTGCTCCGGGCCCGCGAGAACCTGGCCGGCTCGATGGACGCCATGGGCGACCTGGCCGGCGCCCGCGCGCTCTTCGAAGCGGTGCTCGCGGGGTCC
>JAJDET010000062.1 GCA_029259655.1 Planctomycetota bacterium | reverse complement strand
CTACGCTCGTCTCGACGAGAAGGCCGGCACACTCCTCGAGCGACTGGACTCGCGCATGGCGGAGATCACGGACCGCACGTTCAGGTCCGGCGTGTGGGTCGAGCTCCACGCCGAGTACCAGAGTGGAGCGCTCGGCGCCGCCGATCTCGCCGGGAACCTGGTCGACATCCTGGGCGTCGCGCTCTCGATCAGCGAGGAGCACGCACGACTTGCGGAGGCGTCACTCGAGCGCGCGCAGAACGCCGTCGACATGGGCGGAGTACGCGACGGACTCGTGCAGGCCGCTCGCGAACAGACGCTCGCCATGGCCCGACTGGAAGACCTGCTCGAGCGACTCGCCGAGTGGGACAGCTTCCAGTCCGTCCTCTCACTCACGCGCGACATCCTCAACCGCCAATCCGTGCTGCGTCAGCGCACGCAGCGATTCGCATCGGAGAAGTAGAATGCTCTCGACGCTTCTCGTCTGCCTCCCGCTCGCGTCTCTCCCGCTCGCGCCTCCTCCGCCGCGGCTCGACGATGCGCTCAAGAGCCGCGAGCTGGCCGGGATCGCGGAGGAGCAGGCGCTGCTCGCGCGCCAGCTCAAGCGCCTGCGCCAGACGATGGAGATCCTGGTCCTGCGGCTCCAGGCCGAAAGCCGGCCACGGGCCGTGGAGCTCCTGGAGCAGGGCATCGCGCTGCTCGACGCCCGCGAACGGAACGCGCGCGCGCTGACACTCGAGGAAGCGATGGACGACGCGCGCGAACGCGTCGAGTCCGGCCAGGTCGTCCAGTCGCTCGAGAGCCAGGAAGAGGTGATCGCCGGCCTCGAGCGTCTGCTCGCCGTCCTGATGGAGCGCGGCAACCTCGACAACATCGAGGAAAACCTCGAGCGCGTGCGCGAGATGAAGGCCGCCCTGACCGAGCTCACGCGTCGCGAGCGAGAGCTGCGTCGTGAAACGCGGCAGCTGCGCAACGACTCGGCCAACGACGCGCAGCGCGAGCTGGAGCAGGGTATCGCCGAGGCGATCCGCGAGGAGCGCGAGCTCCTGGCGGAGAACGAACGCGCGGGTCGCGAGTCAGGCTCGCTCGCGCTCGAGGAGATCGAGCAAGCACTGTCCGAGCTCAGGAGCGACCTCGAGGCCGACAGCGGTCTCCTCGAGGCCTGGCGCCCGGCCGAGAGCGAGGAGCTGGCGGGAGCGACCGAAGACCTCGAGAATGCCCGCCGTGCCGAATCGCGGGCACGCCGGCTGAGCACGGCGGCGAAGACGCTGCGCGAGGTCTCCGAGGCGACGACGTCGGCGACGGCCGAGCAGGCGGACCGCATGGAACAGGCGCTGGAGCAGCGGCTCGAGCGCGCCGAGCGCCACGCGCGCGCCTCGGGGGACGAGGCGGCAGAGACTGCCGCCCGGGCACTGTCGGACGCGCTCGAGGCCCTGCGCTCCTCCAGGCAGGAAGGTGCCGACGCCGGCCGCGCCGCGGAGGAGGTCTCCGAGCTCGCGAGCGGGCTCGAGGAGGATGCCGACGCGGAGCGCGCCACCGCCGAGGTGTCGCGTGAGCGCGCCATCACCGAGCTCGAGAGTCTCACGGAAGAGGACTCCGTCGCCGGCCTGGTCGCGCGAGACGTGACCGAAGCGCTGACGCGGGCCTCGCAGGCGGAGTCCGCAGAAGAATCGGCCGAGGCCACCGATGAGGCGGCTCGACTCCTGCGCACCGGAAAGGGCGATCTCGGTCGCATGGCGGAGGCCCTGTCGAGCTCGCAGACCGAGCTGGCCGGAGAGGCGGAGCGACTCGAACGCGGGCTCTCCGCGCTTCCCCAGGGAGAGTCGGAGGCCGGACAGCGGGCCGGCGAGCAGCTCGAGAAGGCGGCGCAGGCCCTGCGTGCCGCGGCTGCGAATGCCAGACGCGAGGCACCGCAGGAAGCCCGCCAGGATGCAGAACGCGCGGAGCAAGCCCTCGAGGCCGCCCAGGAGGCACTGCGAACTGCGCGCGAGAGCACGACCGCACGCGACGCAGAGGAGCGTGCACAGCGCCAGAGCGAGCTCGCGGCGCGCACGAGTCAGCTCCAGGAGAACGCGCAGAAGGGAAGCATGGACCCCGGCTCCACGGCCGAGGTCGGCGAGGCACTCGAAGCCGCGCAACGAGCCATGGAGCGTGCCACGGAGGAGCTCGAGTCGAATCGAGGCGCAGCGGCGGCCGAGGCCCAGCGCGAGGCCGTAGAAGCCCTCGCCAAGGCAGCCGACTCGGCGCGCGAGGGTGTGCGCCCCACGAGCCCCGAGGATCGCGAGCGGGCCGCCGAGCTGGCGGAAGAGCAAGCCCGCGTTCGCGACGACATCCTGCGACTGGCGCGGCGCGACGAGGAGAAGCGCAACCCCGAGGCGATCGCGGGAATGGAGCGCGCTCAGGAAGCGGCGAGCGAGGCCGAATCCGCCCTCGATTCGGGAGAGCTCCTGGATGCCGAGCGCTCCGAGAAGGAGGTCGAGCGGGAGCTCGACCGCGCGCGAGGCGAGCTCGAGAAGGAGGAGGAGCAGTACGAGTCCCTGCGGCAGGAAGAGCTCCTCTTCCGCATCACCGAGGAGATCCAGACCGCCGTCGAAGCGCACCGCGAGCAGATGGCCGGCACGGCTGAGATCGATGCCCAGCGCGACGGCGGCGATCGCCCGAGCCGTGCGCAACGTCTGCGCCTGCGCCGGATAGCCCGCGAGGAGGAAGCCGTCGCCGAGCGTGTCGGGGAGATCGCCGGGGCCCTCGAGGACGAGCAGAGCGCCGTCTTCGCGGAGGTCCTGCGTCACGTGCAGACCGACCTCGAAGACCTGGCGATCGACCTCTCCGAGGAGGGCGACTACGAGACGGGCGAACGAGTCCAGGGGCGGCAGCGCGACGTCGAGGAGAGGCTCGAGTGGCTGCTCGAAGCGCTCCAGGAGGAGCAGCGGCGGCGCGAGCAGGAGCAGAACCAGGATCAGCAGCAAGAGCAGGATCAGGAACAGCAGCAAGAGACCGAGAATCGCCTCGTGCCGAACCAGGCCGAGCTGAAGCTCTTGCGGCGCATGGAGATCGAGATCCAGGATGGGATCGAGCGACTGCTCGTGCTCTACCCTGAGCTCTCGGAGGAAGACCCCGCCGACGTGAACCCGCTGATCCTCGAGGACGTGCTGCGCCTCGCCGTTCGTCACGAGAGAACCAGCGACCTGTTCGCGAGGTTCCGCGCGAGGCTCGGCCTCCCGGATCCTGAGAACGCGGGTGGAGACGGGGAGACGCCCGTCGAGGAAGAAGAAGAATGATGCGCGCAACCACTCTCACCGCCCTCTTCTCGCTCGTCCTCGCTGCAGGGACGTCTGCCCAGGAACCGCGTCCGAGCGAGGTCATGGGCGGAGACTCGGATCCCCAGCAGGAGATCCGCGAGATCTTCGCGCGCGTCGAGCGCGTCCTGCGCAAGATCGACGTGTACCTGTCCGATGCAGCGGCAGGCGACGTCCCGCTCGAGCTCCCGGAGAAGAGCGGCCTCGGCGATCTCCTGCGGGAGACGAAGCAGCAGAGCCAGGAGGTCGCACGTGACATGGACCGCCTGCTCCAGCTCGCTAGCGAGCAGAAGCCCCAGGGCCAGGGCGGAGGCGGTTCGCGCCCGCAGCCGTCGCCGGGTGAGAGCCCGCTGGATCAGAACCAGAATCGCGAGCAGCAGCCCGAGCGCACACCCGAGCAACCGGAGAGCGGAGAGGAAGAGGGTGGTGAGAAGCCCAGCGGCGAGAAGCCCGGAGGCAGCGAGGACTCGGACGAGGATCCGGAGAACCGCCGCGGCGAAACGCCGCCGGAGAGCGGCGAAGGTCCCCCCCAGCGCGGCGCCGATGAGGGCGAGAGCTGGGGAGAGCTGCCCCCGCGCGTGCGGGAAGTCTTCCGCAGTCAGGGCGGCGGCGACCTGCCCGTCCAGTACCGCGACTGGATCGACTCCTACTACCGCCGGCTGAACCGGCGGCCCTGATCACGGCGCTCGCCATGTCTAGCTGGCTGCCGGCGATCGCCGTCTCCTTCGTCGCGCTCGCCGCCGATCGCGAAGTAGTGCTCGACGGTCAAGAGAACAAGGAGAGCGAGGGGCGGGTGGTCGCGGCGGATCCCGGGGAGACCGCACGCCGTGACGCCGCCGTGCAGGCCGCGTTCGAGCGAGGCGTGTCATGGCTCGCCTCGCGCCAGGCCCAGAACCTCGACGGTTCGATGCCCGTCGCGACGACGAACAACGGAGTACGTGTTCCGATCGCGGCGACGGCCCTGGGTGCGCTGGCACTCATGGCCGCCGGCAACGAGTACGGGCGAGGGCCCTACGGTGAGAACGTCGCGCGCGCAGTCGACTACCTCCTGGGTCACGTCGAGCTGGACACCGACGCGCCCGATCACGGGTTCATCGGACGCAGATCGGCACCCGCAGCCGTCAAGATGCACAGTCACGGGTTCGCGACGCTGGCCCTCGCTCAGGCCTATTCGACCTCGCCGCGGACCGCCGTGGGCGAGTCGTTGCGCAGATCGCTCACGGCAGCGGTGCGGCTCATCGAGCGCACGCAGGGGAGGGAGGGTGCCTGGTTCTACGGGCCCGAGCGCCTGCTCCAGCACGAGGGCTCCGTGACGATCTGTCTCGTCGCGGCGCTGCGTGCCGCCCGGGACGCGGGCATCGTCGTCGACGTCGATGTGATCCGTCGCGCCCAGGAGTACGTGAAGCGCTCTCAGCTCGAGAACGGCCTCTTCGCCTACGAGCTGGGAGACCCGGAAGCGCACACCTCCGTGGCCCTGACGGCCGCCGCCGTCTCGACGCTCTACTCGCTCGGAGAATACGCGAGCGAAGTCGTCGACATCGGGATCGACGCCATCTGGCGCGAGCTCGCTCTGCGCGATTCGGAAGACAAGACGCCTCGCTTCCCTCACTACGAGCGCCTGTACCTCGCACAGGCCTTCTGGCAGAACACCGACCCGACGCATTTCGAGCGCTGGAGCGAGACGGAGTTCCGGAACGTCCTGGCCGACCAGGAACCGGACGGCCGCTGGCTCGACGCGCAGTACGGCGACGGCTACGCGACGGCGATCAACTGCCTCGTGATTTCGATGAGCGAGGGGCTCCTCCCGGTGTTCCAGCGCTAGTGGGCCCGGCGTCGGGAAGGGGAAGACTCCCCCGGCCCCCGGAGCTATTCTCTCGCGCATGTCCTACGCAGAAGCCGTCGAGAAGATCTGGCCCGAGCTCCAGTGGATCGAGGACGAGGACATGCGCACGAAGACACGACGCGCATGGGAGCTCGGATTCGAGCGCAGCCCCCTCGAGCCCGACGACCTCGCAGAGATGCCCTTCACGCTCCACGTGGCGAACTGTCCCGTGAGCTTCCTCGCACACAAGCGGCTGGTCGTGCACCTCGCGCTCGAGTGCGCGAAGAAGATCGAGGAGTTCATGGGCAAGGCCATGCCCGTGCACCGCGACACGCTCATCGCCGGCGCCATCCTGGCCGACGTCGGGAAGCTCCTCGAGTACGAGAAGGAGGGAGGCGAGCTGCGCCAGAGCCGGCGCGGGAAGTACCTGCGCCACCCCTTCACGGGCGTGTCACTCGCTCAGGAAGCCGGGCTCTCCGACGCCGTCTGCCACATCGTCGCGGCACACGCGGGCGAGGGGAACCTGATCAAGCGCTCGCCCGAGGCGTTCATCGTCCACCACGCGGACTTCATGACCTACGAACCGCTGGTGAAGGGGATGGACACGTAGCTCGAGCACGGTTCGCGGGCGGGACGTAGATCGAGAGCTCGACCTCGGCGAATCCGAGGGGAGCGAACGCGCGCTCGATCTCGACCCGCAGGCTCGCCGCCAGCTCCCTCTCGTCCTGCCCCACCTCGACCCCGGCGACCTCGCCCCGGTCGCGGACCCGAAGCACGGAGAGCCCCAGCCCGTGCAGGGCATCCTCCGCGCGCTCTACACGATCCAGGCGGCTGCGCGTCACGCGCGTACCGACGGGAATGCGGGAAGCCAGGCAGGCCGAAGCCGGCTTCTCGGCGACAGCCAGGCCGTGGGTGTGCGCGTAGGCGCGGACGTCCTCCTTCGAGAAGCCGGTCTCGGAGAGCGGTGCGACGACGCCTCGCTCTCCCGCTGCGCGAGCTCCAGGGCGGTCGTCGGCGAGATCGTCGGTGATCTCGCCGAAGGCCAGGTGAGCGAGGTCGCGTTCGGTCGCGACCAGGAGCATCGCGTCGAACAGGGCCGACTTGCAGAAGTAGCAGCGATCCCCGGCGTTCCGGACGTAACGCGGATCGGAGAGCTCGTCGGTCGAGACGACCACGAGCTCGCCCCCGATCGCCTCTGCGAGATCGCGCGCCGAGGCGAGCTCCCGCCGCGGAAGCGACGGCGAATCCGCGAGGACGCCCACCGCCCGGTCCCCCAACACGCGCCGTGCGGCGTGCAAGAGGACCGAGGAGTCCACTCCGCCGGAGAAGGCGACGGCGACGCTCTCGAGCGACCGGAGTCGCGCCAGGAGCCGTTCTTCTCTCTCGTCCACGCTAGATACAGCTGATCTCGTGGCCGCGCATGAAGATCACGCGTCGGTGCTCGCCGGGGCTCACGCTCTCGCCCGGCATCACCAGGCACTCGTGGAGCTGCGCATTGCTCGGGACGTGAGCTCCGGCCATGACGACCACACGCGCGAGCTCTGCGCCGTCCTCGACCGTAGCGGATTCGTCCACCCAGTTGTCGTGCCCCGAACGCTCCATCACGTGCAGGTTGATGTCGAGCAGGTCGGTTCCGTTCGACAGATTCAGGTCCTCCTGAACGACCTGCGCCGGAACCACACCCGCGCCCTGGTCGATGAAGATCTGGATGGACTCCGTCAGCTCGTACTCGTCACGGAGCGCGGTACGAGGCGTCCTGCGGACGGCGTCGAAGATCGATTGATCGAACAGATACAACCCACAGCCCTTGAGGTCGGTCGCCGGCTCGCGCGGCTTCTCGATCACGCGCCGCACGAACCCCTGCGCGTCGAGCTCGACCGTGAAGTTCCGCCGGATCGCATCGGGGTCGGGCTCCTTCTTGACGGCGAGGACGCCCTGGACGTCGTCGCGCGAGAAGAGCTCGACCATCTGGGAGAGGTCCTCGGTCTCGAAGAAGATGTCCGCGAGGAAGAGCATGAAGGGAAGCTCCACGTGCGGCGCGAGCTGGGCGACGGCGTGCGCGATCCCGAGCGTCTCTTCCTGCTCGACGTATGTGATGTTGACGCCGAGCTCGTGCCCGTCTCCGAACTCACCGACGACGTGGTGCCCCAGGTGTCCGATCACGATGACGATGTCGGAGATCCCGAGACCGCGCATCGCCTCGATCTGCCACTGCAGGATCGGCTTGCCGAGGATCGGAAGCAGTGGTTTCGGGAGGTGCTCGGAGAGCGGACGGATGCGCGTGCCCTTGCCCGCGGCGAGGATCACACCCTGGAGCTCGAGAGGGGAAGCCATGGGCCCCGGAAGCTACTGCCGCCGCCTGACGGGGACAATCGTCGGCCTGGAGGCGCGGCCGAAAAGACCGTGGCCGCCCGCAGGGCATCCTCGGCGCGCGCCGATGCGGGGCGAGTCACGCGTGGCCGGCAGTCCGGCCTAGCGAGAGGCTCCGGCCTCGGCCGCCTTGGCGGCAGGCTCCAGGCCCCGCAGGGCCTCCACGAGCATCTCGACGTAGGCGTCCTCGCCTCCGGACGCGGGGCGCCTCGGGGTCGTCTTCACGTCGGCCTCGATCCCCCATTGCGTCAAGAGCTGGCGCAGTGCGCCCGCGTACTCGGGGAGGCTCTGTTCGGGCGCCAGGAAGGTGACGCCTTCTTGCAGGAGGATCCGCGTCCGGAGCCCCATCTTGCCCGCGTTGGCGGCTTTCGATTCGGCCAGCTGGGGTACGAGCGGGCCGTCCACGAGGAGCGCGCCCTTGTAGAGGCCGGGTCCGGACACGGCGATGTTGAAGGCGAGCATGGCGCCCTCACCGACGCCGGCGACGAAGACGCGCGTCGAGTCGACCTTGCGCTGGCGCTTGAACGCGCTCACCGCGTCTTGCACGGGCCGCTCATAGGTCCAGTAGCGCTGGAGGTAGGCGTTGGCGTCGTCGACCCACGACATCCCGCGCGAGGGCTCCTCGCCGACGAGGTACTTCCCGGAGGGAGCGACGAGCGCCATCCCCAGTGCGTCGGCGACGCGCTTCCAGGGTCCGCTCGCCACGCCGTCCTTCGTTCCTCCGAGATCGTGCAGCACGACCAGAACGCCGATCTCCTCGCCTTCCGGCGGCGCCGACGGCGGGACGTAGACGACCGGCGTCTTCGCGTATTCGTCGGCGAGCTTCTGGCGCTCCTCCAAGAGCTTCTGCGCCTTCTCCATCCGCTCGAGGCTCTTCGCGAAGCGGGGATCGCCGCGCAGGTTCTCGAGGTCGGGGTCTTGCTTGGCGAGGTCCATGTTGCCCGCGCGCCCGCCGAAGCCCCAGTCCGCCGACCTGTCGAGCCACTCGAAGGCCTTGTCGACCTGGCCCGCGAGCGAGTAGCCGCAGGCGATGTTGTAGGCGCAGGTGTCGCTCTTCGGGACGATCTCGAGGCAGCGCTCGAAAGCCGCGACCCCTTCGGCGTGTCGTCCCGCCCGCAGGTCCTCGATCCCGGCGTCGAAGTGGCGCTGGTACTCGACCATGTCGGGGGCCTGAGCACCGGGGGAAGCGACGAGCGCGGAGAAGGACAGGAGCGCGGCGACGAGCTTGAGCATCGGGGAATACCTCTCGGGATCCATCGGCCGGGGACGTCGGGGGGGCGCGAAACCCAGAGGGCCGTCGCCACCCGCCATCGTAGCCGGAATCCGGGATTCCTCCCCGGGGAAGCCGCGCGGGACCGAGGGCCCGGTCATCGACCGGGCCCGGCCCCTCTCACTGGAAGGGCGTCCCGCGGTTGAGCGCGACCCACAGGTGCTCGTGCTTCGGCGAGACCGTCAGGAGATCCGGGAGGCCGTCGTTGTCGACGTCGGCCAGCGCGGAGGTGATCGCGCCGCGCGGAGCGGGGAACTGCTCACCGTTCGGCGGAAGCAGGACCGGGAACCCGCCGCTGCCGTCGCCGAGGGCGATGACCAGCTGGCCGTGGCTCAAGAGCGCGAGGATGTCCTGGTGTCCGTCGAGGTTCGCGTCCGTGACCTCGAGCGTTCCCATCTGAAAGCCGACCTTCAGCGGACGGACGTCGAACGTGAAGTCGCCCCGGTTGATCAGCACGAGCAACTCGTCGGCGTCCACGTCGGGCTGGGATCCGACGATGTCCGGCAATCCGTCCTCGTCGAAGTCCGCCATGTGCAGGACCGGCGAGAAGCGCGGAAGGGGTTGCTGCGCGACCAGGCTCAGATCGCCGGTCCCGTCGCCCCGGAAGAGCAGGAGGTGTGTGTCGGTGCCGTCGAGTGCGCGGGTCGTCACGGCCACGTCGAGGTTCCCGTCGCCGTCCCAGTCGCCGAGCAGCACGACCAGCGGCAGATACGGGCTCGGAACGGCGCCACGCGCGGAGAAGCTCGCGTCCCCGTGCCCGAGCAGCACCTGGATGTTGTCGGCACCGGAGTTGGCCACGACGACGTCCTGGTGACCGTCGTTGTCGATGTCGCCGGCGTCCAGCCCGATGGGACCCCTCCCGACCGGAATCTGCGCCTGGACCACCGGCTCGGAGAAGGAGAGCGAGCCGGGGTTGCGCATGATCTGCACGCGGTCGCTGCTGTTGACGGCGGTCGCGACGTCGAGCAGTCCATCCTCGTCGAAGTCGCGGACGATCAGGAACCCGGGCCACTCCAGCGACGAGGGGTCGAGCGGGATCTGACCGGCGTTGTCGAAGGTCCCGTCGCCGTTGCCGCGCATGAACACGACCTTCCCCTTGAAGAAGTCCATGCTGACGATATCCATGTTCCCGTCGCCGTCGAGGTCCACGGGGCGGACGAAGAGCGGGTCGTCACCGATCGGGAAGCCGCGCGAGGCGTTGAAGTTCCCGGTCCCGTCCCCATGCAGGACCGACACGTCGCGGATGTTCGAGCAGAAGAGGTCCTTCACCTGCCCCTGGCCGAAGAGCCCGACCGCGACCGAGCGCGGATGGCCGCCGACGTTGTAGACGGCGAGGTCGCCGTAGACGAAGGGCGCCGTCGCGATCCGCACGCCGATCGCATCCTCGTCGTACATCGAGGCCGCGACGTCCTTGATTCCGTCTCCGTCGAGGTCGTCGAAGACGATCGAAGCCGTCGTGCTCGAGAACGGGATCTCGATCGGAGATCCGAGACCTGACGGGCTGCCGATCAGGAGGAGCGCGCGGTCGCTATCCATCTGGGGCACGGCGAGCTCTTCGAAGCCATCGCCGTCCACGTCGCCCACGGCGCGCACGACCGGGGCCGCGGCGATGGGCTCCTGAACGATCGGCGCCAGGAAGATGGAGCTCGCTGCGTCCCAGGCGTGGGTGACGATGCGATCGGACCCGGTGCCGGGGCCGTTCATCTCCCCCACGATGATGTCGCGGGCGCCGTCGCCGTTCGCGTCGACGGCGGCGACCGTGAACGGAACGAAGGTGGCCGCGTCGCTGGACGGGAGGGCGGCGAGCTCGGTCAGCACGCCGGAGGAGGTGAGCTCGACGTGCACGATCTCCAGGTCCGCGGGGAGCGTGATGAACAGGTGGTCGCGGTCGAAGCCCGGGAGGCGGGCCGTGGTGAAGTCGTAGGGCTCGGCGTCGAGCTCGAGCACCGCGTCCTGGACGAACGATCCGTCGCCGAGGCCGCGGTAGACGACCACCGCGTAGATGCCGCCGTCGGTGGCGGTGCAGATCGCGCTGATGTCGCGGATCCCGTCTCCGTTGTAGTCGCCCAGCTCGATCTGCCAGACCGTGCTCGGCGTCGGCAGGGTGAAGAAGGGCGTGAAGCTCCCGTCGGGGTTGGAGAGCGCCGAGTTGATCTTCCGATCGAAGAAGTCGGTCTGGAGCACATCGTCCATGCCGTCTCCGTCGAGGTCGACCACGATGGCCTCGTTGATGCCGCCGGTGCCGAACTTGACGTCCTGGCGCAGGGCGAACCCGGGCGTGAACGTGCTGACCGGAGAGCGGGCCTCCTCGCTGCCCTTGGCATGGCAGGAGGCGAATCCGGCGGCCATGGCGACGGCCAGGAAACGAACGAGGTCACGGTGGGCGCGGTTCTTCATCAGGTTGCGGATCTCGGTGCCGGGAGCACCCGTCGTTGCGGCCGACGGAGAGCCCCTCAGGGTGGTAGAGGAGCCTGGACCACCTCTGGTTTCCCGATTTCGGGAAGAAAGCGCGTTCCTGGCTCCGGAAGGCCGCCCAGCCCCCACCGGGCAGGCCCTCCAATCGAGCCTACCCCGCCCTCGCAGCAAGGAGTGGGTGCCTCGGAGACGCGCTCGGGTCGCGCGCGGTTACGCGGGAAGGGCCTCGTCCGCGAACACCCCGACCCGCCCCAAACCGAGTGAATCCAGGGGGTTGCGCTCTCGCGAAAGGGGTTCCGGACGCCCTAAGTCGCTCGTCGAAACGAGCCGGAATCGCTCAAGATCCCGCGCGAGGGGGTCAGGCCAGGTACTGGCGGATCTTCTCCACGTACCCCGCGGCGCTCTCGAGGATCGAGCGGACCTCGTCGTCCCGGAGATCGCGAACGACCTTGGCCGGGATCCCGAGGGCCAGGGTCCGCGGGGGAACCTCGAAGCCCTCGCGCACCACGGCGCCGGCCCCGACGATGGCCTCCGCGCCCACGCTCGAGCCCGAGAGCAGGATCGCGCCCATGCCGATCAGGGACCTGTCTCCCACGGTCGCTCCGTGCAGGACGCAGCGGTGGCCGATCGTGACCTCCTCGCCGATCCGGTTCGGCACGCCCGGGTCGGCATGGACCATCGTCAGGTCCTGGACGTTCGTCCTGCGACCGACCACGAGCGGCGCGTCGTCGCCGCGCAGGACGCAACCGAACCAGATGCCCACGTCCTCGCCGAGCGTGACGTCCCCCGTCACCACGGCGTCGACGGCCCGAAAGGCTCCCCCCTCGATCGGCTCGAGGAGTCCGGTCATCGGAAAACGAGTCATGCTCCGGTTCCTTCCGCCAGGACCAAGACGGCGATCGTGATCGCGTTGTTGAGGGCGTGCACGAGCCACGCGGCGGCTATTCGCTGCGTGCGCAGCATCACACCCCCTATGACGAGGCTCAAGACGAAGATGGGAAGGAAGGCGCTCCAGCCGTGCAGGAGGGCGAAGAGGAGCGACGTGAGGACGATTCCTCCCCGGTCCGAGAGGTTCTGGACCAGGAGCGGCTGGAGGAACCCGCGGAACAGGAGCTCCTCGAGGAGCGGCGCAACGAGGACCGCGAGCAGGATCGCCTGCACGAGCTCCATGCCCTGCAGCGAGGCGAACATGGTGATCACCTCTTGCTCCTCCCAGGCGCCCCCGAAGAGCTCGTAGACGAAGGGCCAGACCTGATCCGCACCGTGCACGAGCGGCAGGAAGAACACGAAGGAGACCGCGCCGCACAGGAGGGCGCGACCGTTCCCTCCGCGCCGGAAGCCGAGCGCGGCGAACGCCCCGGGCTCGCACGCGCGAGCGACGAGGAGTGCCGCGCCGACGGCGGCGAGCTTCGCGGACTCTCCCAGATAGAGCAGGGGCAGGAGCTCGCGCTCCCCCACCGCGTAGTGAGCGACGGTTCCGGCGAGAAACATCGCGACCAGAGCGACGGCCAAGACCATGGCGGCGTGCCGGAAGCCCCAGCGCGCGAAGAAGACGCGCCGCCCGGGCGCCGCGCGGTGAGCGAGGTGAATGCCGATCGGAGCGAGCGCCACCCCGGCCGCGAGCAGGAAGAGGCCGTCTTCCACGCTTCGGAGCTCGGGGACGTTCACTCGCTGGAGGCTCCCTCGATCCGGCCCTCGACCGGAGAGGACGCGTTCGCGTAGAGCCGCTTCTCGATCCGCCCGGCGAGGAAGGCGGCGCGCCCCGCCCGGCACCCATCGCGCATGGCGACCGCCATGCGCAGCGGATCGCGGGCGCCGGCGATGCCTGTGTTCAGGAGCACGCCGTCGGCGCCGAGCTCCATCGCGATCGCGACGTCGCTCGCCGTCCCGACCCCGGCATCGACGATCATCGGCACCGAGAGGAGCTCACGCAGGATCCGGATGTTGTTGGGATTCAGGATCCCCTGGCCCGAGCCGATCGGAGAGCCGGCCGGCATGACGCTCTCGGCGCCGGCTTCCTCCAGCCGCACGGCGAGGCGCGGATCGTCGGAGGTGTAGACGAGGACGCGGAAACCCTCGTCCACGAGCGTGCGCGTCGCCTCGAGGGTCCCGACGGGATCGGGGAGCAGGGTCTTCGGGTCGCCCAGGACCTCGAGCTTCACCAGCGTCGTGTCCAGTAGCTCGCGCGCGAGGCGTGCGGTCCGCACCGCGGACTCGGCATCGAAACACCCCGCGGTGTTCGGCAGGATCACGTACCGGTCGCGATCGATCCAATCGAGGATCGATTCGCCCTTCTCGGGATCGAGGTTCGCCCGGCGGATCGCGACCGTCACGCACTGCGTGCCCGAGAGCGCGAGGGCGTCACGCATCTCCTCGAACGTCGCGTACTTGCCGGTTCCGACGAAGAGGCGCGACTCGAACGAGAGGTCGGAGAGACGCAGAGGCTCGTCCGGCGGATCTTCGATGTTCATGGTGCTCAGCCCCCGCCGACCAGGGTGACGATCTCGATCTTGTCCCCGTCCTCGACCTCTGTGTCCGCGTGGGCCGTACGGGCCACGAGCTCGCGGTTCCGCTCGACGGCCACGCGGTCGGCGGGGAACGCGAGCTCGGCCAGGAGCTCCCGGATCGACAGCCCCTCCTGCACCTCGCGCGCCTTTCCGTTGACCTGAACCTGCATGCCCATCACCGTCGCGGACGGGGAGGGTAACCGATCCCGGCCCCGTGCTTCAGAGGGAGGCGCCGATGCGCGCGACCGCGCACTTCAGATAGGAGGTCTCCGGGAGGTCGAGGCGGTGCGGGTGATCGGGCGAGGCGCCGTGCACCGAGGAGAGCCACACGCGGCGCCCCGCATCCCAGGCCGCCTCGGCCAGGAAACCGAGGAAGTCCTCGCGGCGGACGGCGTGGGAGCACGACGAGGTGACGAGCGACCCCTCCTCCTCGACCAGGCCGATGGCGCGCAAGTTGAGCTCGTGGTAGCCGCGCGCGGCTCCCTCGGCCTCGCGCTTGTTGCGGGCGAAGGCGGGGGGATCGACGCAGACGAGCCCGAAACGCTCGCCCTCGCGGGACCGGCGGCGCAGGTCGGCCATGGCGTCCGTCCGCTCTCCCTTGACCTTGTCCTCCACGCCGTTGAGCTTCGCGTTGTGCGCCAGGCGCTCGAGCGCCGGCCCGGACTGCTCGAGGCACAGGACCTCCTCGGCCCCGGCGAGCGCGGCGCGAATGCCGAACAGACCGTCGTACGCGAAGGCGTCCAGCACGCGGCGCCCCCCCGCGAGCTTTGCGGCGCGGATGCGGTTCTCGCGCTGGTCGAGGTAGTGCCCGGTCTTGTGACCGCCCTCGGGCTCGACGTCGTAGACGAGCCCGTCTTCCTTCACGAGCACGCGTTCGCGTCGCTCGCCGTCGAGCCACTCGACCCGCTTCTCGAGGTTCTCGAGCTTCCGCACGCCGGTGTCGGAGCGGTCGAGAACTCCGCCGACGGGGACGGGGATGACCTCCCGCACGAGCTCGAGCAGGAAGTCCCGCATCCGATCGGAGGCCTGACACCCGCTCTGCACGACGAGCAGGTCGGCGTAGCGATCGACGATGAAGCCCGGCAAACCGTCGGCGTCTCCCGCGAGCAGCCGGCAGGCCCCCTCGGGCTCCATGTATCCGATGCGCTCGCGGAAGCGAACGGCGCGCTCGACCTTGTCGAGCCAGAACGCGCGGTCGGGCTGGTCGGTCGAGCGCGTGACGAGCCGCACTGCGATCCGCGAGTGCGTGCTGAACAGCCCCCACCCGAGGACGCGCTGGTCCGGAGCGTGCACGGGGAGCAGCTCCCCCGCGTCTCCCCCGCCGTCGGCGACGTCGTCGAGGTAGACCCAGGGATGCCCGCGCTCCACCCAGCGTCGGCCCTTGCCGGTGAGGACGATCTTGCCCATAGGCGCGGGATTGTACGCGCCGAACGTGCCCGGGCCCGAGCCCGTGCACGATCCGGAAGAAGGCCTACTCCACCAACGCCACGAAGCGCGGATCGTCTCGGAGGTTCGCGAGAACCGGATCGCCCCGAGCCCAGTCCTTCTGGCGCGCGAGCGCCCCTCGGCTCTGCAGGTTCTCCTCGAAGTCGCGGCGGAGGAACTCGAGCGCCAGCTCGGGCTCGGAGAGCAGGGCGAAGGTGCAGGCCATGTTGTAGTAGAGCGACGGTGCCGGGGCGACCTCGCGCAGCTCGGCGCGGGCCTCCTCGAAGCGGCCGGACCGGGCCCGGTAGCAGGCCAGGAGGCCGCGCATGAAGTCGCGCTGGTCGAGCTCGAAGGCTCGCTCGAAGTAGGCCAGGGCCTTCTCCTGCTCGTTCATGCGCACGTTCGCGTTGACGGCCAGACTGACCAGGCAGTCGGCGATCCTGAGCTCGGTCTGGCGGATCTGCGAGGCGGCCAGAGTCGCGCCGGAGTCGTCGCCGGACTCGCGGGCGCGATTGCGCCTCACCTCGAGCTGCCGCACGAGCGACTCGAGGTCGTCGAGGACGCCGAGGAGCACGGCCTCGGCCTCCGCGGGCCGGTCCTCTTCCGTGTAACTCGACGCCAGCACCATGCCGATGTCCGCCTCGAGCCAGGGATCGCCCAACCCCGAGGCGTCGAGGTCCTCGAGCATCCGCTCCGAGTACGCCCGTGACTCCACCGCGCGCGCCTCCAGCCGGAGGTCCCGCGCGAGCCACAACGCGAGGCGCGAGGGGGCGCGTCGCTCGAGCAGGAACCGGAAGGCCTCGGCTCGGTCGGCGCCGGCATCGACCGCGTCCCGGGCCTTGCGCAGCTTCTGGTCCGCGATCTGGCGCACCCGGAACCCGAGCTGCACGTCTCCCCCCGGGCCGAGAGCCTCCTCGAGGAGGCGTTGAATCCGGGCGGACTCCAGCTCGAGGAGCAGTCTGAAGCGCTCGTCGTCGCGCAGCGGATCGGCCAGGGCGGGATCGATGTCCTGGAGCGGCTCGAACCCCGGCATCTCGGTCGGCGCGAGGCTCGCCCACCCGCGGCCGACGGATTCGAGGAGCTCGATCCCGCGCTCGCGAGAGAGGTTCGGATTGGCCGTGTTCTCGTAGAGCAGCGGCCGCGGCCCGAGGTCGTGATCGAGGATCGCGTCGATACCGCAGCCGATCGGGACTCCCCAGCGCTCGGCGAGGATCTGGGCCTCGAGCAGTCGCACGTGGGCAGCGCGCAGGAGGCCGAGGACCTCCTCGTCGGCCGCGAGCCGGCCGGCGAGCAGGAGCGCAACGGCTCGCTGCAGATCGACCATGGCCAGGTGCCGCGCGTTGTCGACGGCCTGACGGAGGCGGAGCTCGGAGGGCTCGCCCGGCAGGGGCTCGAGATCGCGGCGGTCGCGGGCGAGCTCCGCGAGCGTGTCGCTCGCCGCCGACAGGAGCGGACCCGAGCGCTCCGGGTTGCCCGCGCCGGCGTGGGCGATGCCCTCCAGGTACGTGCCGTAGAAGCGCTTCAGGCGTTCGCCGCGATCGCGCACGTCCTCCGCGCGGGGCAACAGTCTCCGCGCGGGCTCGATGGCTGCGCCGGGATCCGCCGTGAAGCGCAACGCGACGAGCGCACGCCGGTAGTCGAGGTCGCCGGAGACCCAGCCGGCCTCCTCCAGCGCGGAGAGGACGCGCGAGCAGCGATCGAACTCGAGGAGCTGGGTGCAGCGGGAGATGAGGCTCTCGAGCCCCAGGAGCGCACCGACGCGCACGGAGTCGTTCTCGTGCCGGACCCCGGCCAGGAGCGGGGCGACGTCGCGCACGCGCTCGCCGCCCCCCGGTCGATCGACGATGGCTCGCCCGTAGACCGACAAGAGCCGCCCCAGGACGTCCGGGGTCGGCCGCGAAGTGCCTTCCGCGAACTCGCGCACGCGACGCACGATCGCCTCGCGGCCGCGCGCCGTGTTGACGAGGGCCGCGACGACCTCGCCGAGAACGGGACGGGCGAGCTCGTCGACGAGGCGATCGAGGGCCAGCCCCGCCTCGGGGTGCCGCATCGAGGCCAGTCCCTCGACCGATGCCGCCACGACGGCCGGAGCCGGATCGCCTGCGGCGAGGCCCTCCAGAGCCCGCGCCCGCTCGGCGGCGCGCGCGTCCCCCAGGTCGGCGCGCGCCAGGAACTCCGCGAAGACGAGCCGCACCTCGGCGTCGGGCTCGCCGTCGCGGGCGAGGATCCCGCGGACGCCGTCGACGCACTCGGCCTCGCCCTGGTGGCGAACGAGCCTGGCGCGCTCGCGGCGTTCCTGGACTCCGACCTCGACGAAGCCCTCCAGGGCGGCCCGGGCCTCCCCGGACGGATCTTCGAGCGCGACGGGGGGGCCGCAGAGGACCGCGAGGAACAGGATCGCCGTGCTCAAGTCTCTTCCTCCCCCTCCTCGTCCTCGTCCTCGTCGCGCCGGCTCGAGCGGTACTCGAAAGCGCGGCGTGTCAGACCGACCTGGCGCGCCGCAGCGCTCACGTTCCCCCGGTGCTCCTCGAGCGCCCGATCCATGACCGCCCGGGACAGGTCCTCGAGCGAGAGGCCGTGGGCCAGTGCCGTCACGGCGAGCTCGCGCGCGACGCCGTCCGTCGCCTCGTCGAGGAAGTCGAGCTCCTCCGGCGGGACCTCACCGGCGCCCTTCGAGCCGAGCACCATCACGCGCTCGAGCGCATTCTCGAGCTCGCGCACGTTGCCCGGCCAGGGATGGCGGGCCAGGCGCTCGAGCGCGCCCTCGGAGAGCGCTCGCGCGGGCACACGAAGCCGCTCTTCGAGACGCCCGACGAGGTGGCGGACGAGCTCGGGGAGATCGTCCGCCCGCGCGCGGAGCGGCGGAACCATGAGGGGGACGACGGCGAGGCGGTAATAGAGGTCCTCCCGAAAACGCCCGTCCCGGGTCATGGCGGCCAGGTCTTCCGAGGAGGTAGCGACGACGCGCACGTCGACGTCGACGGGGCCTTCCGAGCCGAGGGGCTCGATCTGGCGCTCCTGCAGGACCCGCAGGAGCTTGACCTGGGCCTCCTGTGGGAGGAGTCCCACGTCGTCCAGAACCAGGGTCCCGCCGTGGGCCCGACGGATGCGCCCCAGGCGCTCACGGTCCGCCCCCGTGAAGGCGCCGCGCTCGTGGCCGAAGAGCTCGGCCTCGACCAGGGTCGGGGTCACCGCCGCCAGGTGAATGGAAACGAACGGGCCGGAGGCGCGCGTGGAGGCCGCGTGCAAGGCCCGGGCGGCGAGGCCCTTTCCGGAGCCGCTCTCCCCCGAGATCAGGACCGTGGCGTCGCTCTTGGCGACCCGGGCCATCCGGTCCAGGAAGTCGCGAAACGACTCGCTCGAGCCGACGAGCACGGGGTCGGGAGGTCTCATCGCCAATCTCGGAGGACCCTAGCATGCACGAGAGCGGCCGTTGACGAAGGGCGTGCGGAGCGGGCTCCCCCCTGGATCTCACTCCGTGTTTGGTCTTTAATGGTGGCTTGCTCATGACGCCACGGGTGCTGGGGAGTCGGGCTAAACCGCTCCCTGATCGCGACTTGAAGCGGTGACGCGCCACGTTGCGTCGGACCTGACGGTCCGGCGCAGGGCGGCGTGCGCCCCCATCCCAGCTCCCCGACCCAACGACCTCGATGAAGAACGAAGATATCCAGCGGATGATCGACGTCATCCACCGGGAAAAGGACATCTCGAAAGAGGTGATCTTCGAGGCGTTGGAACAGGCGATCGCCGCTGCCATTCGCAAACGCATCGGTGCCGGTGACGACCTGATCGTCCAGATCGACCGACAGAGCTGCGACGTCTCGATCGAGGACGACGAGGGCGAGTACGAGATCGACCTCGCGCAGCTCGGCCGCATCGCAGCGCAAGCGTTCAAGCAGGTGATGATGCAGAGGTTCCGCGAGGCGGAACGCGACGTCATCTACGACGACTTCGAGACGCGCGTCGGACGACTCGTCAACGGGACCGTCCAGCGCTTCGACGGCGACAACCTGATCGTGAACCTCGGTCGCACGGAGGCCTACCTCCCCCGCGAGGAGCGCGTGCGCGGCGAGACGTTCTCGCCCGGCGACCGCATCCGGGCGATCGTGCTCGAGGTGAGCAAGGACGGACCGCGCGTGCGGATCATCGTCAGCCGCGCGCACCCCGACCTCGTCCGACGGCTGTTCGAGCTCGAGGTCCCCGAGATCGCCGACGGGATCATCGAGATCAAGCGCGTCGTGCGCGAGCCCGGCTACCGCACGAAGATGGCGGTCATCTCCCAGGACCCGAAGATCGACTGCATCGGGGCCTGCGTGGGCGTTCGGGGCTCGCGAATCAAGGCGGTCATCGACGAGCTTCGCGGAGAGCGGATCGACATCATCCGCTGGAGCGATTCGCTCGAGACCCTGATCATGAACGGCCTGAAGCCGGCGACGATCCACCTGGACAACATCTACGCCGACGTGGACGCCCATGCGGTGGTCGTCATCGTGGACGAGGACCAGCAGTCACTCGCCATCGGCAAGAAGGGCCAGAACGTCCGACTCGCGAGCCGCCTGTGCGGCTGGGACATCGACATCAAGACCCGCGCCGAATTCGAAGCGGACGAGCTCGCCGACGAGTTCCCGCCGGCGGAGGACGATTCGCCGCCCTCGGATGGGCCTTCGCCGTCCGACGAGCCTTCGTCCCCGAGCGGGCCTGCTGCAGACGGTGGTGACACCACCGACGAGGGAGATGCGGACGACGACAAGCCGGTCTCCGGTAATGCCGAGATCGTGGAAGAGTCGCCCGCGGCCGAAGCGCGGTCCGAGAGCTGAGCGCCGAACGAGGAAGCCGAGAGCCCTGTGAGCAAGACACGCGTCTACGATCTCGCCAAGCAGTACGGCATGACGGGCCAGGAGCTGGCCACCAAGCTCCGAGACCTGGGGTTCTCCCAGGTGAAGAGCCACATGACCGCGCTGACTGACTTCGAGTTGATCGAAATCCAGGGTCGCCTGGAGGCCTACGGGATCGTCGGCGAGTCCCAACCGGACTCGGACGGCGAGAATCTCGGTGGCCTGGTCATCAAGAGGAAACTGAAGAAGCGGGTCGAGGTCGAGGAGCCCGCTCCGGAGCCCGAGCCGCCCGCACCCGCGGAGGTCGCCGAGGAGCCGGAAGTCGAGGTCCCCGTCCCTGAGGCGACCCAGGCCGATCCGGAACCCGAGATCGAAGTGGAACCGGAACCGAAAGCGGTTGCCGGACCTGCGCCTGCACCTGCGCCCGAACCCGCACCGGAGCCGGAACCGGTCGCCGAGGCGAAGCCGGAGCCCGAACCGGAGCCGGCAGAGACCGTCGAGGAGAAGGCTCCCGCGGTCGAGGCCAAGGCAGCGGCACCGGGCGCCGAGGGCGACACCCCCACGGCCAAGAGCAAGGACGACGGCGAGGCCAAGCCGGTGCCGGAGGACGACATCGTCCGTCCGACCTCCAAGCGTCGTCAGGGCAAGGTCGTCGGCTTCATCGACCTGTCCAAGATCCAGACCACGCCCGAGGTCAAGCGCCCTCATACGCGACGACTGTCGTCCAGCGACGACGTCGCCCCCGACGTCCAGCCGACCATGGGGCGCGACCGGGCACGGGCGTTCCAGCGCGGCGATCACGGCCAGCGCGGAGCGCTGACCGCGGCGCAGCTCCGCGAGCGCGAGGCGGGCCGATATCTCCGTCGCCGCGGTCCGGGCGCCGGGCCGCGCGGTGGGCGAGGCCGGCCCGGGCAGTCTCGCGGGCCCCAGACGACGGGATCGCCCCTCTCCGGGTCCGACGTCACGATCGCCGAGCCGATCACGATCCGGAAGCTCGCGAGGACACTCTCCATCAAGGACAACGACCTCCTGAAGGTCGCCTGGAGAGAGCTCGGCTTCGGAGCAGTCAACATCAACTCGCTCCTCGACGAGGACACCGCTGTCCTGCTCGGACACGAGTTCGATGTCGAGATCAAGGTCTCCAAGACGGTCGAAGCGGAGGAGCAGCTCCTCGGAGAGCTCCAGCAACGTCGCGAGGCCGTCGAGGAAGCGCACCTCGAGACGCGTCCGCCCGTGGTGTGCTTCATGGGCCACGTCGACCACGGCAAGACGACGCTGATCGACACGATCCGCAAGACGAAGATCACGGAGGGCGAGGCCGGCGGCATCACGCAGCACATCGGCGCCTACCAGGTGATGACCGAGCACGGTCACACGCTCACGATCGTCGACACCCCCGGCCACGCGGCCTTCACCGCGATGCGCGCCCGGGGTGCGCAGGCCGTCGATGTCGCCGTGCTCGTCGTCGCCGCAGACGACGGGGTCATGCCGCAGACCGACGAGGCGATCCAGCACGCGAAGGCCGCGGGGACGCCGATCGTCGTCGCACTCAACAAGATCGACAAGGCGGAATCGAACACGGAGCGCGTCAAGACTCAGCTCTCCGGCCTCGGGCTCCAGCCCGAGGACTGGGGCGGTGAGACTGCGGTGATGGAAGTCTCGGGCCTCACGGGCCTGGGCACCGAGGAGCTCCTCGAGCGCGTCTTCCTCGAGAGCGAGGTGCTGGAGCTCCGCAGTCACACCGAGGGGGCCGCGTCGGGCGTCGTCCTCGAAGCCGAGATCCAGACGGGCAAGGGCAAGGTCGCGCACCTCCTGGTTCAGGACGGAAGCCTCGCGCAGGGCGACGTCATCCTCGCCGGCAAGGGCTACGGCAAGGTTCGCTCCATCACGGACGACCGCGGCAAGAGCATCAAGGAGGCCGGACCCAGCAAGCCGGTCGAGATCACCGGGCTCAACGAGCTGCCGAGCGTCGGCGACAACTTCCACGTCGTCGACTCGCTCGACCGCGCCAAGGAGGTGGCCCAGGAGCGCGGCCACAAGCAGCGCATGGTCGGACTGGCCGAGCGTCGCGAGGTCACCACGCTCAACATCCTCGACGCGGTGCGGGAGCAGGACAGGGAGGTCATCACCCTCGTCGTGCGGAGCGACGTCCAGGGCTCGGTCGAGGTGCTGGGGCAGATGCTCTCGGCCCTCACCCACGACGAGGTCGAGGTGAAGGTGATCCTGACCGGCGTCGGCGAAGTCGTCGAGAGCGACATCGACCTGGCCGCGACGTCCGGAGCGACCGTGATCGCCTTCCACGTCGGAGTCAACACCAAGGCGCGCCAGGCGGCCGAGCGCCAGCACGTCGAGATCCGCAACTTCGACGTGATCTACGAGGTGGAGGACTACGTCAAGGCTCGCATGGAGTCGTCGCTGTCCCCGGAATTCAACGAGGAGATCACGGGCCACGCCGAGATCCGCCGCGTGTTCCCCTCCTCGCGCTTCGGCAACATCGCCGGCTGCCACGTCCTCGACGGCAAGATTGCCCGGGACAACAAGATCCGCCTCCTGCGGGACGGCGCGGTCGTCCACAAGGGGTCGGTCGGAGGTCTCCGTCGGGAGAAAGACGACGCCAAGGAGGTCCGCGAGGGCTTCGAGTGCGGCATCCTCCTCCGGGACTACAACGACATCAAGGAAGGCGACGTCATCGAGACCTACAAGATCGTCGAGTCTCGCCGCCTCCTCGAGATCTAGGAGCCCGTTGAAGAAGTCATCCGGCGCCAGAACGGCCTCCTCCACTCCGTCGCCGCACCTGAAGTCCTCGCCGAAGCTACGGCTTCGCCTGCGGTTCCAGGCACCACGACGAAGCGGATGCCACCATCCTGGCATCCGAAGCACCTCTTCAACGGGCTCCTAGGCCTCGAGGAACCTACTGTGGTCAACGACCGCACGCGCGCGCGCCTCGAGGCACGCATCAAGGAGCGCGTGGCCCATTGCATCGAGTTCGAGCTCAACGACCCGCGCGCCGCGTTCATCACGCTCACGACGGTTGAGCTCGCCCGGGACATCTCGACCGTCAAGGTCCTCTACTCGGTGCTCGGTGGCGACGCGGATCGCAGCAAAGCGGCGCACATGCTCGCGTCCGCAACGGGCTTCGTTCAGCGCCAGCTCGGACGCGTGCTCAGGACGAGGCGCATTCCGCGCATCCAGTGGTTCTACGACGATTCGATCGAGAAGATCGACCGCATGGAACGCGTGATCCGCGGGGCGCTCGAGAGCGACCAGGAGGTCAACCCCGAAGCGCACTCCGATCTGCGCCCGAAGGGCACGAGCGAGGACGACCTCGACCTGGCGGAGACGGAGTACGAGGAGTTCCTCTCCGAGCAGGACGAGGACTGACCGTCTGAAGGAAGGCGGCGAGGAGCTCCCGGCGCGCGTCTCCGCCCACGAGGGGGGCCGGGGCGCCGAGGAGCCGCGCCGACTCTACGTCGGCGGACGCGAGGTCGAGGTGGAGGTTCTCGAGCGCTGGCTGGAGCCCCAGGGCCGGTTCTTCCGCGTCCGCGACCCGGCCGGCGGGCTCCACCTGCTCGTCGCCGACGCCGACGGACGCTGGTGGATCCGGACCTGAAGCGCCCGAAAGGGCGGATTCGCGCCTCCGATCCCCCGCCTGCGGCAGTCAGGGCGTAGAGCTCGAGTCGAACCGATGACTCCCCCGCCCTCCGACGCCCCCCCTCTGGACCTCTCCCCCGAGTGGCCCGAGGACCTGCTCGCCCGCCACGCAGC
Source organism: Planctomycetota bacterium (assembly GCA_029259655.1). Classification (GTDB taxonomy): domain Bacteria; phylum Planctomycetota; class UBA1135; order UBA1135; genus OFTM220. Next base: position 12,626 of record JAJDET010000062.1, on the reverse strand, counting down.
GGCCCTTCGCGCACTGGCGCGAGGGCTCTTGAGGGACGAGCACGCCGCCGACGACGTCGTTCAGGAGACGTGGCTCGCCGCACTGGAGCGACCCCCGCGGAGCCGCGAGCGGCTCGCCGGATGGCTGCGACAGGTAACGCGAAGCCACGCCATGATGCGACGCCGCGGTGAGGGTCGACGCGCCGAGCGCGAGTCGCGGGCCACGGACGATCGAGCTCCGGTCGACGGGAATCCGACGGGACGCGAGATCCTGCGCGAAGTGATCGACGCCGTGCTCGGGCTCGAGGAGCCCTACCAGAGCACGGTCGTCGAACGCTTCTTCCAGGATCTCCCCCCGCGCGAGATCGCCCGCCGGCGCGGCGTTCCGGTGACGACGGTCAAGAGCCAGCTCACGCGCGCGCTGGCGCGGCTGCGCGACCGCCTCGACACGGACGCCGGCGATCGCGGGCGCTGGGCCTGCGCTCTCGCAGTCGTCACGGGTCTCGAATGGCGCCCTCCGGTGCCCGCGGCCGAAGGGTCCGCGAGCAGCGGGACGCCCGGTGGAGGAATTCTCATGGAGTGGAAGATCGTGATCGGGACGAGCGTCGCCGCGGCGGCGCTCATCGGGACAACGCAATTCGGAGCCCTGAGCCATGCGACCTCCGGAGACGGAGGCGGCAACGGAGGAGCGGCGGCGGCGAACCAGCGGGAGTCCGCAGGAGCGCTCGCCGAGCCCAGCGGTGAAGGCGCGCGCGACGAGGTCCGCGCGCCGGTCCCCGCCAGCGCAGCCGCTTTCCCGCTCGTGCCGAGCCAGGAGACCGGAGAGTTCGCCTTCGCCCTGCGCGGGGTCGTCGTGGACGAGAACGACTTGCCGGTGCACGGCGCCCACGTCTACATCGGCCCCGAGCTCTCCCCCATGAATGACTGGGGGGAGACGGGCCCGGACGGGACCTTCGCCCTCCGCTGGCGAAGCGACGAGCCGAGCCTGACCGTCGCCCTCTCGATCCGGAAGTCCTACGCCTACTGGTCCGGGCTCGAGCTCGTCGAGCTAGCGCAAGGCTCCGAGCGGTCGCTGCGCATCCGGGTCCACTCGAACGACAACGACAAGCTCCGGCTCACGGAGGAGAAGGCCATGGCCGAGCTCCTCCTTCGCGAGCAGGCCGAAGCCGGCGATGCGCGCTTCGATCCTCCTCGCGAGCTGAAGGCGGGGCTCGAGCACCTCGAGCGCACCACACGCCAGTTCCGGATTCCCTACGGCTTCTTCGGCGGGAACCTCGACCGCGCAGTGGGGCTCGCGACCGGAGACGGGACGAAGTTCCGCTGGCCTCTCTCCAGTGAGCTCGACGTGCGGTACGCGTACCGGGTCCAGGACGAGATGAAGGAGCGCAAGCTCAAGGAGGTCCTGGCCCAGGAACGGCGCGTGGAGCAGAGCGAGCGGCGAGAGAAGGAACCGAGGAGCGACACCCCTCCCCCGCCCCCGGGCCTCCGCAGCCTCTCCGTGTCCATCAGCGACGCCGCGGGCAACCCCACCCCGGGCGCACCCGTCTGGGGGGTCGCGGAGTCGGCGGTCTGGGAGATGAAGCCGAGCGACGCGTCGTTCGAGCTGACCGGCCTCGACTCGGAGGAGGTCCTCGAGCTGCGCGCCGGAGGCGGAGACCTCGGCATCGCGACGACCGTCGTGCCCAAGGGCGAGACGTCCGTGCACTGGGAAGCGGTGCTCGATCGCGGGGAAGAGGTGAAAGGCGTCCTGCGCGGCCCCGACGGCGCTCCCCTCGAGGGGTGGATCGTCGAGTTCCGCGCGGACGGCGACACGCCCTGGCACGACGCCACGAGGACCGCGAGGGACGGGTCCTTCGCCATTCCGAACGTCGGCGCGACGGTGGGAAGGCTCTGGATCCGGGAGTCCCGGGCGTGGACGCTGCTTCCGGCGCGGGTCGTGGAGGATGTGTTCCCGGGGACGGAACCCATCGAGATCGAGCTCCGTGCCGCGGACCTGGGCCTCGGAGAGATCCAGCTCTCCTTTGTGGGCATCGAGGAGGAAGAGCAACGCGGGATCGAGGTCCGGGCCTGGCAGCTCTCGAGCGGACGCGGCACCTGGCTCGTCCGGAACCGCAAGCACGCGCACTTCACGACGATCCCGCTCCCGGTCGGGCGCTATCGCATCGTCGCCGGCACTCTCGACCGCGGGTACGCCGAGGTCGCGACCGTCGAGGTGACAGCGGATCAGACCGTGGACCTCGGGCAGGTCGCACTGCCGGCTCCCGCACGGCTCACCCTCCCGGGCGACGTCCCGACGCCGCTCGGCGGGCGAGCGGACTGGACGCTCGTGCGCCGTGGTGTGGTCGATGCGCACGTCGCGGAAGGAACGGCCGAGCTCTTCGACGCCACGCTCCCCGCCGGTGAGTACGCCCTCTTCATCGAGAGCGAGCACTTCCGGGGACCGGAGACGGTTCTCGTGCTCGAGCCGGGATCGAGCGCGGCGCCGAGCCCGGACGTCACGGACTTCGCGCCGGTGACGCTCGAGTTCGAGGCCGGCCCCGGCGAGCTCGTCTTCGACGTCCGCACGGTGGAGGGAGAGCGCATCTACCGCGCTGCCCTGGGCGAGGGCCGCCGCGCGCGGATCTTCCTCGCGCCCGGGAGCTACCGGGTGGGCGCCCAGCTCGGCGAGAAGTCGAGCGAGATCGAATTCGACCTCGGCGACGGCACGGAAGCGGTCCGGCTGGCACTCGACTGAGGAGCGCGAGTCGAAGACGCGCGCGCGGGGGCTCCGAGGGGGCTACCGCGCGCGCTTCCACAGGACGCCGTCGGGCGTGTCCTCGAGAACGATGCCCAGGGCGAGGAGCTCGTCGCGGATCCGGTCCGCCTCGGCCCAGTCCTTCGCGGTGCGCGCGCTCTCCCGGGCCTCGATCTGCGCCTCGACGTCGGTCGAGAGATCCTCGCTCTCGAGCTCGAGCACGCCGAGCACGCCGTTCGCGCGCTCCAGGAACGCGAGTGCCGCGGAGGCGGCCTCCCGGCCCACGCCGTCCTTCTCGATGTCCCCGCGGTACTTGAAGAGCGCGGCAACGGCCTCCGGGACGTTGAGGTCGTCGTTCATTCCCTCCTCGAAACCCGCGCGCATCCGGTCGAGAGCCGCACGCTCGGTATCGGTGGACTCGCGCTGCTCCCCGGCCGCCCGGCGCAGCCGCGCGACCAGGTCGTCGAGCTTCGAGAGCGCCGCCGCCGACGACTCGAGGATCTCCCAGGTGAAGTTCAGCGGCTGGCGATAGTGTCCGCGGATCAGGCAGTAGCGCAGGGCCCGCATGGAGAAGCCGCGCTCGCTCACGTCGTCGAGCGTGTACACGTTGCCCAGGCTCTTCGCCATCTTCCCGCCGTCCACCTGCAGGAACTTGGCGTGCATCCAGTAGCGCGCGAAGGTCTCGCCGGTGAAGGCCTCCGACTGGGCGATCTCGCACTCGTGGTGCGGGAAGATGTTGTCCTCGCCGCCCGTGTGGACATCGATCCTGTCGCCGAGGTGCTTGCGGGCCATCGCCGAGCACTCGATGTGCCAGCCCGGGAAGCCGTGTTCGCCGAGGTGCGTCTTCCACTTCATGATGTGGAGGGGATCTTCCTTCCACAGCGCGAAGTCGGCCGCGTGCCGCTTGTCGTCCCGGACCTCGACCCGCGCCCCGGCCTCCAGGTCCTCGACGCGGTTGCCCGAGAGCTCGCCGTAACGAGCGAACTTCGTGACGTCGTAGTAGACGTTGCCGTCGACCTGGTACGCGTAGCCCTTTTCCAGGAGCCCGTCGATGATGTCCAGCATCTCCGGGATGTGGTCCGTCGCGCGCGGGTACACCATGGCGGGTAGGAACCCGAGAGCGCCGATGTCCTCCAGGAACTTCGCGGTGTACGCCTCGCTGATCGCCTTCGGGTCGAGCTTCTCGCGCCGCGCCTGCGCTTCGATCTTGTCCTCGCCCTCGTCCGCGTCGTCGAGCAAGTGACCCACGTCGGTGATGTTCATCACCTGCCGGACGTCGTAGCCGAGATACTCGAGCCAGCGACGCAGCGTGTCGGCGAACAGGAACGAGCGGTAGTTCCCGATGTGCTGGCGGTTGTAGACCGTCGGTCCGCAGTTGTACATGCGGACCAGGCCCTCCTCGATCGTCTCGAAGGGCTCCTTCTCGTGTAAGCGCGTGTTGAAGACCGTGAAAGTCACTTGGCGGAACCGATCATCGGGGCGTTGCTCGACACCGAAGGGGCGCCGGATTATAGAGACCACTCGTGAGCTCCCCCACACCGCGAATGGCAACGTTGCGCGAGCTCGGCCGCGGTGCCACGTCGCGTGTCGAGCTCGCGCGGCTCGAGGACTCGCACGGTGAGTGGCCCTCCGGTGCGCTCGTGGCCGTGAAGCGGCTCCTGCCCGAGGTCCGCGATGACCGGAGAGCGCGACGAGCGCTCGTCGAGGAGGTGGAGGCCGCCTCCGATGCGCGGGACCCCTCGCTGGTCCGAGCCCTCTTCGCGGGCGAGGACGACGACGGGCCCTTCGCCGTGCTCGAGTACGTCTCCGGGAACGACCTCCGCACGGAGCTCGAGGCGCGGCGCCTGTTCTCGGAGCTCGAGGTGCGGGCCATGGGGTGCGAGATCGCGGGTGCGCTGGCCGCGCTGCACCGAGCCGGGCGGGTCCACGGCGACCTCAAGCCCGAGAACGTCCGGCTCGACGACGAGGGGCGGGCCGTGCTCGTCGACCTGGGCTTCGCGCGCCGAGCGGACGGGGACCACGGCACGGAGACGCCCGGCACCCTCGCCTACCTGGCGCCGGAAGTCGCACGGGGCGGGCCTCCGAGTCCCGCGGCGGACGCCTTCGCGCTCGGCGTGCTCGTGTTCGAGCTGCTGACCGGCGAGCACCCCTTCATGGGGGACATCCGTGGAGCCCGCACGCTCGCGGACACGGGAGCCGCCGACGTCGAGGCCTACTATGCGCGGCTCTTCGCCGGCCGGCTCGACCCGCCTTCGCGGCACGTCCCCGACGTCTCTCCTTTCATGGACCGTCTCGTCCTCGAGACCCTGTCGCCGGCTCCGGGGGCGCGCCCCTCGGCCGACGACCTCGCTCGTCACCTTCACGAGGGCGAGCGGAGCGTCTTCTGGCACGAGCGCGTCGAGCAGGTGCGGCGCGGCAAGCCGCTCCTCCCTCCGGTGCCTCCCCTGCTCCCCCTCGTCGGGCGTGAACGGGAGCTCGCGACGCTCGACACGGCGTACACGGTCCTCTCCCCCGAGACGGGACCCGACGGAGCGTCGGGCTGCGCGGTCTGGATCACAGGCGTGGCGGGGGCCGGCAAGTCGCGGCTCCTGCGCGAGTTCGCCTCGCGGGCACGGACATCGCAGCGCCCGCCCCTCTACCTCTATGCAAGGGCATCGAAGCGCCGTGAGGCGCGCCCGCTCGGAACGCTCCTCACCCTGCTTCGTCGCTGGCTCGCGCTTCCCATCGGGGAGCAGCCCACGGACAGGGAGCTCGCCGCTCTCGCACGGACCCTCCCTCCGCGCGAGGCAGACACGCTCGCCGCCGCGCTCGGCCCCAGCGGCGGAGAGCTCACGCCTTACGTCTCCGCCGCACTGGCCCAGTGGCTCTCGGCGCTCGCGGCCGTCCGTCCGCTGCTCGTGTTCGTGGACGACCTGCACGCCGCGGGCGACGCGACGCTGGCGGCACTGGGCCTCTTCGCACGGGAGCTCGACTCTCGCGAGGCCATGCTCGTCCTGGGCCTGCGCTCGGACGAACCCGTTGCACGGAAGAAGGGGCACGCGAACCTCTACTCCAGACTGCGCGACCTGGCCGTGCGCAGGCGGGCGGTCCCGCTCTTCGAGCTCGAGCTCGGTCCGATCGACGAGGACGCGGTCCGCGCTGCGGTGGAAGCCCGGTTCCATCCGAGCGAGCCGCGACTCCTCCTGGCGCGCGTCCTGCACGAACGCTCGCTCGGAAACCCGGCACTCCTGGCCGAGATCCTCGCAGGGCTCGCGACCGACGACCAGATACACCCGACATCGACGAGCGACGGTCGCTGGAAGTCGTCCATCTCGCCGGACGAGATCCCCTTCCCGGAGTCGCTCGAGCGGGCGATCGTGGAGCGCTACGCGCGGCTCGACCCGGAAGAGCGAGGCTGGCTCGAACGGCTCGCCGTGCTGGGCGGGAGCTTCGACCCGGACCTGGTCGCACGGGCTTTCGGCGCGGATCCCGGGGCGAGTCTCGCGCGTCTGGTGGAGCGCGGCCTGCTCGCTCGCGTCGGAGGACAGTTCCGGTTCGAGGGCCCCGCGCTGCGTGAGACGATCTACGCCTCGATCCCGCGCGAGGACCGGAGCCGCCTCCACGCAGGGATCTCGGACGCCCTGGAGGCGGAGACCTCCGGATCGAACTGGGACGACGTGTTCCAGCGTGCCTTCCACCTGCGGCGGGCGGGGCGCCACCGCGAGCTGGTGGAGCTCCTCGCCCCGCTGCTCCCCGACATGCCCGGCCTGGGGCAGCCGGAGCGCATCCTGCGACTGGCGCGCTGGAGCCTCGACGCCATCGAGCGGGCGGGAGACGTCGGACCGGAACAGCGACTCGAGATCCTGGAGACGGCTGCGGACGCGGCAAACCGCCTCGGGCGACGACGTGACGAGCGCGAGTTCCTCGACCGCATGGTCGCCCTTCCACTGGACCTCGACAGCCAGCCGGCGCTCGCAGCGCGTGTGTACCTGGCGCACGGTCGGCTCGCGCACGGCCGGGGGGACCTCGGGCTCGCGCGCGGATGGCTACAGAACGCGAGCGAGCTGGCGGAGCTCGCAGGGCGAGACGACCTCCGCTGCGATGCGCTGCGCCGCCTGGCCTTTTCCCACGCCCTCGTGGGGAGCCTCGAGGAAGCCCTCGCGGCCGCCGATTCAGCCTTCGCCCTGGCGCCCGATGCGCGCCGGCGCGCCTTCTCGGCCCTGGCGCGCGCGCAGGTCCTGGTGCTCCAGAACGATGTCGAGGACGCGCTCGCCGCGCTCGCAATCGCACAGGAGGAGCTCGGGGATCGGGACGAGCATGGACTGCTCGGAGCAAGGGCAGCGATCGACATGCTGCGGGCGCGCGTGTTTCGCTCGACGGGACGTCACGCACGCGCGCTCGGTGCAGCCAGCCGCGCCGTCCGGCGCGCGAGACAGGCCGGCGATCGCAGGCTCGAGGTCGAGGCCAGCGCGCGGCTGGGCGGGCTCCTCATCGACCTGGATCGCCCGGACGAGGCCGAGACCCACCTGCGCGACGCGCTGTACCTGGCTCGCGAGATCGAGGACCGCGCGGGAGCCGTGCTGGCTCAGACGTGGCTCGGAATCCTGATGTGGGAGCGCGACGACCAGGGAGCTCGGGCGGCGATAGAAGCCGCGGCCGAGCTGGCCGAGGAGATCGGGCATCGCCGCGTCGTCGCCGTCGCCCTCGCCCTGCGCGCGCGGGTCTTCCTGGCTGGGGGCAAGGCCACGGCGGCGCTCGACGACAGCGCTCGGGCCATGGAGCTCCTCGACCGTCTGGGAGCGGAGCTCTCCGACCGGATCGTGATCGCCGGGACCCACGTCCGCGTCCTGCGGGCCGGTGGACGGGAGCGCGAGGCCCGCACGGCACTGCGGGAGCTGAAGCACGCCATCCGCGAGGGCTACCGGGCGATCGAGGACGGGGAGCTGCGGCGATCCCAGCGCCACTACGCCGGCCAGCTGCTCGAGGCCGTGCTGTCCGCAGAAGGCCCCCTGTATCCCCCGACATCTGCGGATCCCTGAGCGCGGGGCGGACCCCGAGAATCCCGTGTCTCGGGCTTGCCTCCTCATGAGCAGGGGGTATCCTGCTGATCGAATTGAGAATGATTCTCAATCGCGATCGCTTCGATCGCCGAGAGAGCTCCCAGTGATCACGCCCCTCGCCCTCCTGCTCCTCGCCTCCCAGGCGCCCAGCTCCGATGTCGGCTTCGCCGCCGCTTCGGAAGTCGAACGACACCTCGCCGTGATGGGAACCTCCCTCGAGCTGCGAGTAGGCGCCGCCGACCGCGCTTCGGCCCTGGCTCTGAGCGAACGCGCCGTGCGCGCGCTCGAGGCCGTCGAGGCCAGGCTCTCGACGTGGACGGACTCGAGCGAGCTCGCGCGACTGAACGCACACCCGGTCGGCGAACCCTTCGCGCTCGGAGACGAGCTCGCATCGGACCTCTTTCGCGCGCGCGAGCTCTGGAACGCGAGCGAGGGCGCCTTCGACCCGCTCGTCGGAGCGCTCGTACGCGCCTGGGACCTCCGCGGCGAGGGCCGCGTACCCTCCCCCACCGAACGCGAGGGGTGCCTCGTTCCCGGAGCCTTCGCAGCGCTCGAGCTCCTGCGCGACGAGCAGGGCCGTCCGGTGGCCGTGCGCCGTCACGCCCTCGCGATCGTGGAAGAGGGTGGATTCGGCAAGGGCGTCGGGCTGGACGCGGCACTGGACGCGCTCCGGGCCGGCGACGCGACGAGCGCCGTCCTCGGCCTCGGTGGCCAGGTCGCAATCTTCGGGCGCACGGAGCGCTTCGCCGTCGCCCACCCGCGCGAGCGCACCTCCGGTGTCGTGGAGCTCCGGATCTCCTCGGGCTCGTTCGCCACTTCGGGCAACTCCGAGCGCGCCGCCGAGGTCGACGGAGTGCGCGTCGGCCACCTCCTGGATCCGCGATCGGGGGCCCCCGTCGAGGACTTCGGGAGCGTGACGGCCTTCGCACCGGATGCGACCACGGCGGATGGACTCTCGACGGGCTTCTTCGTCCTCGGTCCCGAGCGCGCGCTGGAGCTCGCGGCCGCGCTCGAGGGCGTCGAGGCCCTCGTCCTGGACGACCGGAGCGACGCGCTTCGCATCCGGGCCACGGACGGTCTCCGGGGTCGCCTCGACGCGCTCGGGGACCGAGTCGTCGAGTGGTACTCGCCCGCCGGGACAGCGCGAGCTCTCGAAGCCTCCGGAGCGCACCGATGATCCTCCGGGCACGAGGGATTCTCGGACCCGCCCTGGTCCTCGTTCTCGCTCCGCCCCTCCTGGCGACGGACGGCGACGACGAGCGCGTGTCGGAGCTCGAGCGCAAGGTGGAGATCCTGGCCGAGGAGCTCGAACGACTGCGAATGGGCGAGGTGTCGCCCCCGCTCGGTGATCGCCACTCCGGCCTCGGCCCTGCGGCATCGAAGATCTACTCGATCGCCGAAGGGCTCTCGATCGGAGGCTACGGAGAGGCCCTGTACCAGAACTCGACGGGAGACTCGAAGAGCGACGAGCTCGATTTCCTGCGCGCGATCCTCTACGTCGGCTACCGGTTCACGGATCAGTGGATCCTGAACACCGAGATCGAGATCGAGCACGCGGACGAGATCTTCCTCGAGTTCGCGACGCTCGATTACCTCCACCGGAGGGAGCTCAACTTTCGCGCCGGCCTCGTGCTCCTGCCGATGGGGTTCCTGAACGAGCTCCACGAGCCGACCACCTTCTACTCGGCTCGCCGACCGGACGTCGAGACGTTCATCCTCCCGAGCACGTGGCGCGAGAACGGGGTGGGGATCTTCGGGGAGTGCGAGAACTTCAGCTATCGCCTCTACGTCACGAACGGATTCGACGGAACGGACTTCAAGTCCAGCTCGGGTCTGCGGGGCGGCCGGCAAAAAGGGAGCAAGACCGAGGCCGACGACTTCGCCGCGGTGGGGCGCGTCGACTACACGGGCTTCGAGGGTGTCACGGTGGGCGGCTCCCTGTACCACGGCGACTCGGGACAGGACGCAGGCGTCGACGGGACCGTGACGATCGCCGAGACCCACGCGGAGCTGAGCACGCGCGGCCTGCGCGTACGCGGGCTGGTCACAGTCGCCGAGGTCGACGACGTCGTGGGTCTTGCGGCCGCCGCGGCGACGCCGCTCGTCGGTGCCGAGGCGATCGGAGAGAGGCTCACCGGGTTCTACGCCGAGGTCGGCTACGACCTCCTGGCGAACACCGAGTGCGATCAGAACCTGATCCCGTTCGTGCGCTACGAGAAGTACGACCTCCAGCGAGACGTCCCCACGCCGTTCGTCAACAACGGCGACCGCGACGTCGATCTGGTCACCTTCGGGATCGCCTGGCAGCCGATGGCGAACGTGATCTTCAAGATCGACTACCAGGACTACGAGACGAAAGGCGCGACCATCCCGGACCAGCTGAACATCGCTGCCGGGTACGTGTTCTGAGGACGGAGATGCGAGACGTGATCAAGCCGACCCTGTTCGTGGCCCTGTTCCTGCTCGCGCCCATCGCGGCCGCGAGCTCCCCAGCAAAGGTGTTCCTGTCGACGCAGGAAGCGCTCGAGCTCGTCTATCCGGAGTGTGAGCTCGAGCGTGAGGCGGTCTACCTGACGAAGGAGCAGCGGAAGAGCGCGACGAAGCTCGCCGGCTTCGAGATCGAGACGGGCCTGGCCTACGTCTACGCCGCGTACCGGAAAGGAGAGCTCGTGGGTTACGCCTACTTCGACACGCACGAGGTGCGGACGAAGCGGGAGACGATCATGATCGCCGTGACCCCCGATGCCCGGGTGCGACGCCTCGAGGTCCTGGCCTTCGCCGAGCCGCTCGAGTACCTGCCCAGCTCCAGGTGGTACGCACAGTTCATGGGCAAGCGCCTGGACGAGAAGCTCAAGGTGAAGGGAGACATCCGCAGTGTCACGGGCGCGACGCTCACGGCTCGTGCGACGACGGCGGCCGTCCGGCGTGCGCTCGCGATCCACGGCGTCGTACACCCAGCGCCCAGCTCCACGGCGGGAGCACCTTCGGGAGCGTGACCCGCTCCGAGGCCTGGCTCAACCACGCCGCGAACCTCCTCGTGGGAGGGACGGGGTTGGTCTACGCCTGGATGCTGTACCTGGCGGTTCCGGCGGACGATTTCGCCGTGGTGAACCACCCCCTCCAGCCGGCGTTCCACACGGCCCACATCGTCGCAGCGCCGCTTCTCGTCTTCGGCTGCGGGCTCGTCTTCCGGCGGCACGTCTGGGCGCGCGTCCGATCGGGGTACCCGCACCGGCGCAAGACGGGACTCGTGCTGTTCCTCTTGCTCGGCCCCATGATCCTCTCGGGCTACCTGCTCCAGGTGTCCGTCGAGGATGTCTGGCGCGTCACGTGGCGCTGGACGCACGTCGCGACATCGCTCCTCTGGGTCCTGGGGTACGCGGTCCACCAGTTCTCCCGCCGACCGCGCGCGGAGGAGGGCTAGATTCTAGGACCGGACGATGGCGCGCCCGTCGCGCTTCTCCGAGCCGCTGCCCAGGAGGTTCTCGAGGATCCAGCCGAAGGCATGGATCGGAACCGTGACGGAGTGACCGGTGGCGATGGCGCGCCAGTCGGCCTTCCAGCGTCGGCCGTCGGGGTCGTAGCCGCGGAAGAAGTGCGCGTAGTCGGAACGCGACACGAAAGAGCGCCCCCGCGACTCCCGGCGGCGGAGTGAACGGAAGAGACGGCGGAGGTTCCGGCGCCGCTCCGCATCCGTGATGTCGGCCACGAACACCGAGCGGTCGAGATCGAGGATCCACGGTTCCGGGGCAGCCGAGCGCAAGGCCTCGGCACGTACCAGGATGTTGCGCGGCGTCAGGTCCGAATGCAGGAAGCCGACTCCGTGAAGGTCGCGGATCAGCGCGCCGGCCGTGCGGAAGAGCCGCGCCCGCGCCGCAGCCGGTACGCCGCCCTCGCGGATCGCCTCCAGCGCCTCCGCCAGGTCGACCGCGTTGTCCACCCTGCGCGAGACGAGCTCGAGCCGCCAGCCCGGACGGACCGCGCTGATCCCGCGATCCCGCCCCCAGCGCACGGCGCGGGCAGCGACGACCTCGGGGGTCCGCACACCGCTCTTCGCGAGAGAGTCCGCCAGGACGAGCTCACGGAACGGACGCTCGGGGGCGAACGAGGTGCGCGGGAAGAGCCAGCGAAAGAGGCCTCCCCTGCGGTACCGACGCACGACGAAGCATTCGCCGGCCACCTCCATCTGGTACAGCGGGTGGCGCCCGGCGAGGTCCGAGACCTCGAGCGGTCCGTCTTGCTCCGGACCGAACCCGGCCTCGTGCATCGCGCGCGCGACGTCGGCGGAGATCGCGAGGATCCCCCGAGGGCTCTCCTCGACGAAGGTGCCCGCGGGCAACTCGTCGAGGATCGCGAGGGATCGTCGGGTCACTACACGCCGGCGCCGAACGCGGGTCCCGACGGCGGTTCTTCCTCGCGCTTGGGCGGGAGGGGCCGCTTCTTCTCGGGGGGAGCCGGTCGCTCGTCCGCGGGCTCATCCCGTCGCTTCTCGGGCGGGGGTGCGCTCTGCTCGGACGATCCGCGTTCGGAGCCGTACACGCCCACGCCGAAGCCGCCGGACGGAGCGGACTCCTTCGTCCCGCGCGCGGGTTCCTCGCGCCCCGACCTATCGGGGCTGCGCGAGCTGTCGGAGCTCCGCGATCCCGAGACCCCGGCGCCCACGGGCGGGCGGTCTCCGCCCCGGCCACCGCGGTCTCCGCCCCGGCCACCGCGTTCGCCGCCCCGGCCACCGCGTTCGCCGCCCCGGCCACCGCGTTCGCCGCCACGGCCTCCTCGTTCGCCGCCACGGCCTCCGCGTTCGCCGCCACGGCCTCCGCGTTCGCCACCACGGTCTCCACCGCCGCTGCGCTCAACGCGCTCTCCGCCGCCGCTGC
>JAJDET010000061.1 GCA_029259655.1 Planctomycetota bacterium | reverse complement strand
CGCGTGCCGGCCCCGCAGTCGACCTTGAACAGGTCGTCGAGGACGCCGGTGCGCGCAAAGTGCCGGCAGGAGCCGAGAGGCCGGCGCAGCCGGCCGTTCGTGGTGTTCTGGCCGCGAACCCGTGAGGGATGCGGGCTAGATCGGCACGTAGGGCGCCGACCGCAACGCCACCTCGGCCAGGTCCAGCTCGCGCTCGCGCTCGACGCGCACCCGCACGAGGCGGAAGGCGCTGTCCTGCTGGAGGGAGCCCTTCGGGAAGCGCGCCTCGTCCTCGAAGTACGGGCAGCGCAGCTCGTAGATCGCGAGCGGGTCGATCGCCCAGTTCCCGCCGGCGGCGGCGAGATCGGGCGCGCTCGGGACGAGCGGGTTCCGAGGCTGGATCGCGCCGCTCCGCTGCAGGTACTCCTCGACCTGGTGCGTCGAGAGGAAGAGCGAGCCGACGAACTCGCCGCGCGATTCGGCGGAGAGGTGGAGCTCCTCCGTGCCGTCGTGCTCGACCGTGAGCTCGAGTCGCGCAGGCGTATCCTCGACCTCGAAGGACGCGAGCTCGTACTCACCGCGCACGACGCGGCTCACCCAGTGCGCCGAGAAGCGCGAGCTCGTCTCGCGGCGCGAGACCCACACACGGTGCGAGCCCTCGTCGTCGCTCGCGACCGGGAAGCAGAACGACAGCTCGTCCCAGACCGGCGCGCTGCGCCGGAAGCCGGGGATCCCCGTGCAGCGCGTCCAGCGCAGGCCGACGAGCGAGTACCCGCGGTACACCGCCGGCTCGACGTCCTCCGGCAGGAGCCGCGCGATCACGTCCGGCTCCGCCCGGTAGTACACCAGGCACCGACTGTGGAGAGTGCGCTGGAGCGGGGAGAGGACGCCCATGCACCCCCGATTCTAGCTCAGCCCGCCCGGCGCGCCAGGACGAGCGCAAAGCGGCCCCCGGCGTCCTCGATCCAGCGCTCGAGGGCGAGGCCGGCGACCGCCAAGGAGCGCTCGACCGACTCCCGCGTGAACTTGCAGGAGAGCTCGGTCCGCATCTCTTCCCCGGCCTCGAAGTGCAGGGCCAGGTCGATGCCCCGGAGCCGTGCGTCGACGGTGCGCGTGGCGCGCAGGCGCATCTCGATCCACGCGTTCTCCGCGTCGTAGAACGCGACGTGCTCGAAGGCGTCGAGCGGCAGGTTGCCGTCGAGCTCGCGGTTCAAGACACGCAGGACGTTCTTGTTGAACTCCGCCGTGACCCCGGCCGCGTCGTCGTAGGCGGCCTCGAGCGTGGCCCTGTCCTTGACCAGGTCCACGCCCAGGAGGAAGCGATCGTCGTCCTTCAACAGAGCGCCGATGCGCGTGAGGAACTCCTCGCGCGGACCCGGCGGGAAGTTCCCGATCGTCGAGCCGAGCAGGAGCACGAGCCGACGCCCGTGGCGCTCGATCACGTCCAGCGAACCGTCGAAGTCGGCCACGACGACGCCGACGTCGAGCTCGGGGTGCCGCTCGGTGAGCCGCTCGGCCGCCTCGCACAGCGCGTCCTCGCTGACATCCAGCGCGACGTAACGGTTGGCGCCCGTGTGCTCCATGGCGCGGATCAGGAGCTCCGTCTTGCGCGAAGACCCGGACCCGAGCTCGATCAGCTTGTCGGGCCGGACGTGCTCGAGGATCGCGTCGGCCTCGCGCTCGAGGATCTCCGTCTCGGCCCGTGTCAGGTAGTACTCGGGGAGCGCGGTGATGCGCTCGAAGAGCGCGGACCCGCGTGCGTCGTAGAAGTACTTCGGCGAGAGCTCCTTGGGCGTCGACGCGAGACCTTTGATCACGTCCTCGAAGTGCGCCTCCGTCGAGGGATCGGCGACACGGGTGACGGTAAAGGAACGGCCGGTGGTGGACATGGCGGAGCGGAGGCTCAGACGGAAGGGTTCTCTTCCGGGCAGGGCAGGGACTGCGCGGCCCAGGCCAGCGCCTCCGCGGGACCGATCGCCAGGGCCTCGGCCAGCTCGTCGACCGGGGCCCGACCGCGGAGCGTGAAGTCCTCGAGGAACTCGCGCGCGGTCGCCACCTGCTCGTCGCGGAAATAGCCCGGCGGGAGCCGCAGAGCGCCCTCCAGGGCGAGCGGCCAGACGTGCGACGCGAGCCCCGCGATCCGCCCGTCGTCGAGGCCGTCCTGCGCGGCGACCTCCCAGAGCTCGGGCAGCGAGCTCCGGTAGCCCTCGAGGATCGCGAGCGCATCGCGTCGCGCGGCTCCGTCGTAGAGGAGCCCCGAGAGCAGCACGGCCGGAGCGGCCCGCCAGCGCGGCGGCACGGCCTCGATCGCGCGCATCTCGAGGAAGCCGCGCAGGCGCACCTCGAAGAAGAGCGTCGTCAGGTGGTAGTCGAGGTCGTCGAGCGTCGGCCAGCCGATATCCGGGTGCCCGTCCGCGATCCACTGCGCGAACGTGAAGCCGGGCTCGCCGCAGGTCGACGTGCCGTCCGGCTTCCAGAGGATCATCACGTCGGCCGACAGCGCCGCGTCGGTCCAGTGCTCGACCGGGTCGCGTCCGACGCCGTCGACGAGCGGCGCCGGGAACCCGGTGCGCGTCGTGTCGAGGACCTGCCAGGCCTGGGCGCGGGCGCTCTTCGCGCCGTCCTTCGGACTCGACGCGAAGGTCGCGGTCACGAGCGGGCTCACGAGGTTCGAGAGGAGCCAGCGCTCCTCCGAGATCCCGGGCGGCCCGAAGTCGAGGTTCACCTGCATCGAGCAGGTGTTGCGCATCATCGTCCGCCCGCCCTCGCTGCGCTTGTCGAAGTAGTTGCGCATGCAGCGGTAGCGCGGGGCGTCGAGCTGCATCGCGACGTCCTCTACCTTGTGCCAAAGGTCGAGCCCCATGAACGCGAGCGTCACGCCGCGCTCGGCGAACACGCGCGAGAAGTGCGCTGTCACGCACTGCGCATCGTCGAGCGCCGCGGCGCCGGTCTCGTGCACGGCCGTCGAGTGTTCGATCTGGGCGCCGGGCTCGAAGGTCACGCGCCCTCCGTGGGGGAGGTCGAAGGCCGGCGGGGGGGCCTGGTCCGGCGGCCGCGGGAGGAGCAGCTCGCCCTCCGCCGCGATCTCGTCCAGGACGGCGAGGACGCCGTCGTCGCCCACGAGCGGGACCCGGCTCGCCGGCCGGCCCTCGGCGTCGGTGCGGATCGCGAAGCACTCGGGCTCCAGGCCGATCTTGCCGGGTCGTTCCGGACCTCCGGCCGCCTCCGTCCTGCGGAAGCTCGTCTCGGCGATGCGCCGGCGCGCTTCCTCGGTCGAGAGTGCGCTGTCGCGATCCTGAGTGCCCATTCCCCTGTCCCTGACGGGGCCCGTGCGCGGGCCCCGAGTCGGCCATCTTAGGACAGGTCGGCTGAAGTTCCCAAGGGAGCAGCGGCATACCGTTCCGATGGTTCCGTCACAATCGCCGGGTCGAACACGGCGATGGCCTGGAATCCCGAGCAGTACGAGCGGTTTCGAGACGAGCGTGAGGCGCCGTTCTGGGATCTCCACGCGCTCCTTCGCGAGCAGGCGGGAATGCACGTCGTCGACCTGGGCTGCGGGTCCGGTCGGCTGACCCGCGAGCTCCACCGCCGGCTGGGCGCGGCCTCCACGCTCGGCATCGACGCATCTGCTTCCATGCTGGCCGGGAGCGAGGAGCAGGCGGCGCCGGGGCTCGCGTTCGAGCGCGCGGACATCGCGGAGTTCGATCCGGGCCGCACCTTCGACCTCGTGTTCTCGAACGCCGCGCTGCACTGGCTTCCGGATCCGCGCGCCGCAATCGAGCGGATCACCGCCTGGGTGGCGCCGGGCGGACAGCTCGCGGTGGGGGTTCCCGCGAACTTCGACGGTGTGTCGCATACGACGGCCGACGAGGTCGCGCGCGAGGCGCCCTTCGCCGCGGCACTCGACGGGTGGGTGCGGGGGACGCCCGTGCTCGCGCCCGAGGAGTACGCGCGGGTCCTCGACCGGCTCGGCTACGCGGAGCAGCACGTGCGGCTCCAGGTCTACCCGCACGTCCTGGGTTCGGTCGACGGGATCGTCGAGTGGGTGAAGGGGACGCTCCTGACGCCGTTCGCGGAGGGGCTGGGCGAGGAGCTCTTCGGGCAGTTCCTCGAGCGCTACCGGGCTCGGCTCCGCGACGCGGTCGAGACCCGAGCGGACGGGAGCGTGTTCTTCCCCTTCAAGCGGATCCTCGCGTGGGCGAAGAAACCGTGAGCGGGGTCGCGCACATCCGGCGCTGGGTCTCCGGACCGGACGTCCCGCGCACCTACCTCTGGTCGCGCTGGGTCTTCCTGCGCCTCCTGGGCGCCGTGTTCCTCGTCGCGTTCGGGTCGCTGTGGGTCCAGCTCGACGGCTTGATCTCGAGCGTGGGGATCCTGCCGGCGACCGAGGTCTCGGAGTGGGCTGCGCACGAGGGGAAGTCGTGGCTCGAGTTCCCGATGCTCTTCCGCGGAGAGCTCTCGGACGAGACGCTGCGCGCGACCGTCTTGACCGGGCTCGGCGCGTCGCTCCTGCTCCTGCTGGGCATCGTGCCGCGGCTCGCGATCGCGGTCGCGTGGACGATCTACCTCTCGTTCCTGTACGCCGGGCGGAGCTTCTTCTCGTACCAGTGGGACACGCTGCTGCTCGAGACGGCGCTCGTGGCGTTCTTCCTCGCGCCCGGCTCACTCCTCTCGCGTCCGAGCCGTTTGCGCCCGCCGCCGACCGCTGCGCTCCTCGCCTCGAGAGTGCTGCTCTTCAAGCTGATGTTCCTGTCGGGCTTCGTGAAGCTCGGCGACGTGGAGTGGGACGAGCTCACGGCACTCCAGTACCACTACTGGACGCAGCCCCTGCCGACCTGGGTCGGGTGGTACGCGCATCAGCTTCCGGTGTGGTTCCACGAGGCGTCGGTCGTGCTCACACTCGCGATCGAGCTCTTCGTCCCGTTCCTGATCTTCGGTCCGCGGCGCGCGCGGCTGTTCGCAGCGGGCGCGTTCGTGTTCCTGATGGTCGTCATCGGGCTCACGGGCAACTACAACTTCTTCAACCTCCTGACGGTCGCGCTGTGCGTGCTCCTGGTCGACGACGCGACGCTCTTACGCTTCGTGCCGCGGCGGTCGCGCGAGCGGCTGCTCGCGGTGGATATTCGACCGAGGTTGCCGGTCTGGTTCCGCGTGCACGAGGGCGCCGCCGTCCTCGCCCTCTCGATTGCCTCGCTCGGGATCGTCGCGAGCCGCGTCTGGCCCGAGCGGGAGCTCGTACCGCGCTGGGTGCAGCGAATCCAGGAGAGCGGCCGCCCGTTCGTCGCATGCAATTCCTACGGGCTCTTCGCGAACATGACGACGGTCCGCTACGAGATCGAGCTCGAGGGCAGCGAGAACCTCTTCGATTGGCAGCCGTATCGCCTTCCCTGGAAGCCCGGCCCGACCGACCGCGCACCGGGCTTCTGCCAGCCCCACCAGCCGCGGCTCGACTGGGAGATGTGGTTTGCGGCGCTCGGGACGCGGCAGCCGATGCCGTGGACGGCGCGCGAGGTCCTTCCGCGGTTGTGCCAGCGCTTGCTCGAGGGAGAGCCCGCGGTGATGGCGCTCTTCGCCGAGGTGCCCTTCGACGGCAAGCCGCCGCGCTTTCTCCGGGCGACGTACCGGAGCTACAGGTTCACGATCGCCGAGGAGCGGCGCGAGACGGGGGACTGGTGGAAGCGCGACCGAGATCAAGGGCACGTTCCGCCGTTGAGGCTCCAGAACGGGCGAATGATGCCCGCGATGTGAGTCTCTAGCGCTCGGTCGGGAGGACGAGCGCCGCCGTCTCCGTCTCCCGGTCCCACGCCTCGAGCTTCGCTCGCAGCTCGCCTTCGATCGCGGCGACCTCGGGCTCGTAGATTCGGTTCGCGGTCTCCCAGGGATCGCTCTCGAGCTCGAAGAGCTGCTCGGTGCGCACGCCGGAGTGGTCGATGCGCACGAGCTTGTGCGTGAGCGAGCGCACCGCGACCGAACGGCCCCACTCGGAACCGGAGTAGCCCGTCTCGGCGAAGAGCTCCGTGCGCCAGTCGGTGACGCCCCCCTGCGCGAGCGACACGAACGAGCGTCCCTGCATCGCGTCGGGGATCTCGGCGCCCGCGAGCTCGAGCAGCGTCGGCGCCACGTCGATCAGGCCGACGAGCTCGTCGCGCACCACGCCGGCGGGGATCCCCGGCGCGCGCACGACCAGCGGCACGCGCAGCACCTCGTCGTAGAGGAAGTAGTACTTGCCCCAGATCCCCTGCGAACCGGCCATGTCGCCGTGGTCGGACGCGTAGACGACGATCGTCTCGTCCGCGATCCCGAGCGCGTCCAGCTCGTCGAGCACGCGCCCGACGTTGTGGTCCATCTGCGTGACGAAGGCCTGGTAGGACGCCGTCATCTTCCGGTGCTCGTCGATCCCGAAGGAGGCGTAGACCTCGCGGCCGTGGTCGAGCATGGCGTGCCCCTGCGGTTCGGCGGACGCGACCGTGGGCGGGAGCTCCGCGCTCTCGGGCGAGTAAGCCCGCGCGAAATCCTCGTGCGGGACGATCGGCGTGTGCGGTCCGTAGAACGAGAGCCACAGGCAGAAAGGCCGCCCGTCGTCCTCGCGCAGGAACTCGAGCGCCTTCGTCGCGAACCAGCCGTCGCGTTGCTGCTCGTTCGGGACGCGGCTCGTCCCGACCTTGCCGGGCACGACGCCTTTCGCGAACTCGTACCAGCTCCCGGCACGGTTCCAGTGCTCGACGTCGTTCGCCGTGCGCCAGGCCTCGAAGGCGTCGAGGTCGACGACGGTCTCGAATCCGTGCTCGGTGGGCGAGCGCGTCATGTGGTGCTTGCCGATCGTCGCCGTGCGCCAGCCGAGGTCCCCGAGGACCTCGGCGACCGTGATCTCCTCGAGCGACTCCGGAACGCGGTTGGCGCGCATCCCGTGGCTCTTCGAGTAACGGCCGGTCCAGATCGTGAAGCGCGAGGGCGCGCACTGCGGCGTGTTGCAGAACGCGTTCGCGAAGCGCGTTCCCTCGGCCGCGAGCCGGTCGATCGACGGCGTCCGGACGCGCTCGCTCCCGTAGCAGCCGAGCGCCCGCGCGTTGTGCTGGTCCGACAGCAGGAACAGGACGTTCCTGCGCGGAGCCCCCGGCGCGCAGGACGCCGCAACGAGAACCAGGAGCGTGAGCGTCCGCGCGAACATCGCGGCGGGCGATTCTACGTTCCGGGGGGGTAGGATGCGCGTGATGTCGGCGGAGAGGAAGACCGAACGAGCAGGCGGAGCACTCCTCGTCGGCCTCGGCGTGCTCTTGCTGCTCGTCTACCACGCCACCGCGTACCGGCGGCTGCGTACCGGCGGGAGCTACGTCCCGATCGACGCGCGGGAGCTCGGGTTCCTCGCGTGCGGCGTCATCGGGGCGGCTTGCGGCGTGCTGATCTTGGTCCGCGGGGGCTTCTCCGCCGCCCGCCGCCGCTCCACGGTCGAGGTCGCCTTCGCCGGGTTACCCCTGCTCATCGTCGCCGCGCTGCTCCTGGCCGGAATCGCCGCTGCGTTCTACTCGTGGCCCGTGCCGGACCTCTTCCTGAAGCTGGCGGCGGGCGGGTTCTTCGTCTTCGTCTTCGGAGCGCTCGGCGTGTACGGCCGTCGTCTGGTCCGGATCGCCCGCGGCACGGAGGGCGCGTACGCGAGCTCGCCCTCACCGCTGCTGCGCGTCTTGCTCGCCGCCGCGCTGCCGCTCAACGTCGTCGTGATGTCCCACGGTTGCGGGTTCCCCGGCTGCAATCCGACCTGCGAGGTGATGACCTATGGCGCGGCGGGGCTCGCCGCGCTCGCGGCCTTCGAGGCGGCCGGCGGCGCCGCGGCGGTGGCGCTACTGCTCCTCCTCACCGCCTACGCCTGGCCGCACTGCACGTGCCACAACCCGATCAACGGTCCCTGGATCGATCGCATCGGCGTGAGCCCCAACTGCTTCGCCTTCGCGATGCTCGGTGGGTTCTTCGCGGTTGCCGGGCTGCGCGGGATCTGGCCGCGGATCTCGGCCGCGCTGGCGCTCGTGCCCCTCGTCGCGGCCGCGGCCTTCGCCATCGGCCACCACGGCTTCGACTATCCCTGGTAGCGCAGGCCGCGCGGGACGAAGAGGCGCTCGCTCCAGTCGAAGAGGCTCTGGGCGGCCAGAGCGAGGAGGGCGGCGGGGATGGCGCCCTCGAGGATCAGGCCGGTGTCGTCGAGCGTGAGCCCGGTCAGGATCGGCTGGCCGTAGCCCCCGGCGCCGATCAGCGCGCCGAGCGTCGCCGTCCCGACGTTGATGACGGCCGACGTCTTCACGCCGGCCAGGATGGCGCGCGACGCGAGCGGGAGCTCGACCCGGAAGAGGCGCGCGCGCGGCGCGAGTCCGAGCGCCAGCGCCGACTCCGCGAGCGGCGGCGGGATGTCCGCGATGCCCTGGTAGGTGTTGCGGACGATCGGCAGGAGCCCGTAGAGGAACAGCGCGAGGATCGCGGGCACCGCGCCGATCCGGTGCTCGGCGGGGACGCCCAGGACCTCGAGCAGCGGGATCGTGAACACGAGCAGCGCGAGCGAGGGGATGGTCTGCACGACGCCGGTCACGGCCAGCACGGCGCGACCGAGACGTTCGCGCTTGGCGGCCACGACGCCGAGCGGGATGGCGACCGCGATCGCGAGGCCGAGCGAGATCGCGACGAGGAAGAGGTGCTCGCCGGTCCGACGCAAGAGGCGCCGCGCGAGGCCCTGCTCGCCTGCGGAGGCCACGACACCGAGCTCGCGCGAGGCGAACTCGGCGGCGACCCCCGGCGCCGGAACGCGGTCGAGCTTCGCCCGCGAGTTCATCGCGATCATCGCGTCCGCCGGAATCCGACCCGCGAGCTCCTCGAGCGCACGCACGAGATCGGGCTCGCGCTCGGCGAGGTCCGCGCGGTAGAGGAACAGGGCGTCGTAGCGCGGGAAGTGCTCGCGGTCGTCCTCGAGCACGCGCAGGCCGTAGTAGCGGATCTCGGCGTCGGTCGAGTAGAGATCCATGGCCGCGATCCCGCCCGCCTCGAGCGCGCGGTACGCGACGTCGTGGTCGAGGCCGCGTACGTCCTCGTGCGCGAGCCCGTAGGTCTGGCTCAGTCCCGGCCAGCCGTCCGCGCGGCTCATGAACTCGTTGCTGAAGCCGAGAGCGAGGTCCGGGTGTCGTGTCAGGTCCGAGACTCTCTCGATCCCGAGCTCGGCCGCGAGCTCCTCGCGCATGCCGATCGCGTAGGTGTTGTTGAACCCGAGCGGGCCCGTCGCCCGGACTCCGCGCTCGGCGAGCTCCGCTTCCAGGTCCCCGAGCGCCACCTCGCCCGCGAGGATCTCCTCCAGGATCGTGCCCGTGTACTCCGGGTACAGGTCGATCCCTCCGGAGAGGAGCGCATTCCAGGCGAGGATCGTTCCGCCGAACTCGACGCGCGGCGCGGGATTCGCGCCGGCGTCGCGAGCGAGGTGCACGCCGAGCTCACCCAGGACGCGGGACTCGGTGAAGCGCTTCGAGCCGACGGTCACGTCGTCGTTCGGCGCGCACGACGCCGCCGCGAGCGCGAGTACGGAGAGCCACCTCACGGCGCGTCCTCCAGCGAGCTCCGCTGCGCGCTCACGAAGCGCCGCACGAAGTCGTCCGCCGGCTCGCGCAGGAGCGCATCGATCCCGCCGCGCTGCACGACGGCGCCCTCGCGCAGGAGCACGATCTCGTCGCCGAGGAACGCGGCCTCCGACAGATCGTGAGTGACGAGCACGACCGTCTTCCCGAGCTCGCGGAAGATCGCGCGCAGGTCTTCCTGAAGCTCGACGCGGATCATCGGGTCGAGCGCGCCGAGCGGCTCGTCGAGGAGCAGGAGGTCGGGGTCGAGCATCAGCGCGCGCAGGAGGCCGACGCGCTGGCGCTGGCCGCCGGAGAGCTCGCCGGGAAAGCGGTC
>JAJDET010000007.1 GCA_029259655.1 Planctomycetota bacterium | reverse complement strand
TCGTCGAGCGTCAGGTGTCGGATGTCCATCCGCCCATCCTAGCCCGCATCCCTCACGGGTTCGCGGCCAGAACACCACGAACGGCCGGCTGCGCCGGCCTCTCGGCTCCTGCCGGCACTTTGCGCGCACCGGCGTTCGACGACCTGTTCAAGGTAGACTGCGGGGCCGGCACGCGCAAAGCACCAGCAGGAACCGACTCGAGGCGTTCTGGCTCACGACCCCGTGAGGGATGCGGGCTAGGAGGATGGGTCAGAGCCGGCCCGCGAGGCCGGGATGGTCCGGAGCCAGGCGAGTCGCCCGGAAGACCGCCCGGCGATCCATCCAGTCGGCGTTGGCCGGGCCGCCGGCACGGCCGAAGCTCGGCTCGACCTCGCCGCCGAACGGGTTCCAGTACTCCCAGACGATCTCGCCCTCGCGCGTGACCTCGAAGAAGCGGCCCTGCGCCCCCGAGCAGACCAGCGTGTTCCCGTTCGGGAGGCGCTGCGCGCCGGAGATGAAGAAGGAGTAGAACTCGGTCGGATCCTCGGACCGGTAGCTCCAGACGGGCTGCGCCGGACCGAAGGCAAGGCCGGCCTCCCGCGCGAAGCCGGAGTGGGCTCCGCTGGCCGCGATCGGCAGCGCAAGCTCGTCCACGCTCGAGTGCTCGCCGCCGGGCCGTCGGTTGCCGTTGTTGAAGACGAGCACGTTTCCCGCACCGGGGTGGCCGGGGGGGATCCACTGCGCGTCGTGCTGTGCGAAGAGGCTCTGGTCGAAGTCCTCGCCGGCGCCGTAGTTCCGCGGGTTGCCCCAGCGGTACAGGAGCTCGCCGCCGAGTCCGAAGCGCCCTCCGATCGGGCCCGCCGCCTCCTCGCTGGTGGTCGAGTGGTCGATGACCCAGATCTCGTTCATGCGCGGAGAGCTGAGGAGGATCAGGTCGAGCTCGCCGTTGTAGTCGATCGAGTTCGTGTGCAACCAGTCCGGTGAGCTCCCGCGCTCGTTCCTCGGGCGCTCCTCCTCCTCGGCCTCCTCGCCCCCCACGTAACCGAGAGCGCGCATCTCGGCCTCCAGCTCCTCCTCGCGTTCGCGTTCCTCCTCCGTCATGGGCGGCCGGTCGCGGTGATCGCCGTTGATGTCGATCTTGCCCTGCTCCAGGGCGGGCTCCCCGTGGAAGGGACGCGAGGGGCTCGTGTCCTGGACGAGGTGGTCCCAGGAGTGCCACTCCCAGACGATGCGCCCGGCGTCGGGCTGAACGGGTTCGATCTCCAGGACGCCGTCCGGCCAGAAACCCTCCGGGGAGACCCGCTCCGGGTCGCGCCCGAACTGGACGGCGTCGTCGGGCGGCATCCGCTCCCACACGATGAAGAGCACGTTGCCGTTCGGCAGGGGCTCGATGTCGTGGTGGTGCATGCGGTCTGCGGTGGAGAGCGTGTAGTCCCACACGACCTCGCCGTCCCAGGTCATCTCCACGACGCGCCCGCCGATTCCCCCGCCGTGAAAGGTCGGGTTGTCCTCGAGTCGGTAGCAGCGCAGGAGATTGCCGTTGTCGCGCAGGTAGACCGAGTTGCCCGGGGCCAGCTCGCCCTCCCAGCGGTGGACTTCCTCGCCGTCCATGTCGACCAGGAAGACGTCCCTCGAGAGCAGCGGGGCGAAGAGCGTGTAGCCCTCGAACGCGCCTTCGGCGTTGACCCGGAGCCCGCGCTCGACATCGGTCGATTCCTGCGCGAGGGCGACGGAGGGAAGGGCGGGCAGAGCGGTGAGCACGAGGCGACGGAGCAGAGCGGATCTCATGCGCACGATGATACGCTGCCCCGCGTGCCGCCGCCGCGCGCTCCGATTCCGGTCCTCCTCTTCGCTCTCGCGGCGGGCCTCGCCTGCGCGAACGGCGATGGCGAGCGCCCCAACGTGATCCTCGTGTCGCTCGACACGATGCGGGCGGATCGCCTCTCCGCCTACGGCGAGAGAGAGCGTCCGACGACGCCGGTCCTCGACCGCCTCGCCCGCGAGTCGGCGCTGTTCACGGACTGCGTCGCACCCAGCACGGTCACGGGGCCGAGCCACCTCTCGCTCTTCACCGGGCAGTTCCCCCAGCGCCACGGGCTCGTCGAGAACGGGGATCGCGTGCAGCCCGGCTACACGCTCGCCAGCGTGCTGGCCGACAACGGGTACGAGACGGCCGGCTTCACGGGTGGCGGGTACCTGCGGGAGAGCTTCGGCCTCGACAAGGGCTTCGCGACGTACCGCGCGCGCGGCGGCCCCCTCGCGCGATTCAAGCGCACGTTCGAGACCTCGATCCCGCACGCGCTCGAGTGGCTGGACGACGCACCGACCGAACCCTTCTTCCTGTTCCTGCACGGCTACGACCCGCACTGTCCCTACGAGGCGCCCGAGGCCGCGCTGCGACGCTTCTCGCGTGTCGTCCCGGCCCCGTTCGACCCGGAGGGGCTGTGCGGCGAGAAGGACTACCTCGCGCTGCTCGAGGACGGCCGCTTCGGTGAGCGCGAGCTCACACACCTCCAGGATCTCTACGACGCGCTGGTCGCGTCCGCGGACGCGAGCCTCCAGCCGTTCTTTCGGAGGCTGCGGCGCGACGGGCTCCTCGAGCGGTCGATCCTCGTGTTCACGAGCGATCACGGCGAGGGGCTCGGCGAGCACGGGTGGATCGGCCACGGTCGCCTGTGGGAGGAGCACGCACGCGTCCCGCTCTTCGTGCGTTTCCCCGGCGGGCGCCATGCGGGGCGTGTCGAGACACCGGTCAGCCTGGTCGACCTGGTTCCGACCCTGCTCGACCTCCTGGACGTGCCCGTCCCCGAAGGCGTCCAGGGCGCGAGCCTGATGCCTCTGCTCGACGGCCGCGGCGGAGAGCCGCTGCGGCCCCGCCTGATCGCCTTCGGTGACGAGGAGTCGGTGCGCTTCGATCGCCGCTTCAAGATCCTCTTCCGTACTGAGGAGGGCGAGGCGGTCGAGCGGCGAATCTTCGACCTCGAGTCGGATCCCGGGGAGACCCGGGACCGCATCGGGACGCCGGAGGGGCGCGCCCGATTCGACGAGATCTTCGAGCGCTACGGGACCTGGCGCGCTGCGCAGCGGTCGGGCGACGCGGAGCACCGGGCCGTCGTCCTGGACCGGGACCTCACGTCCGAGGAGCGGGAAGAGCTCTCCGCCCTCGGCTACGCCGAGAACTAGGCTCCTGGGCCCCCGGGGCCTTGTCAGGCGGCTTGAGAGTGCCCCCGGCAGGCGCATTGTCAGGTCGTCCCGCCTGGCGCTTGTGGTCCGGGACCTCCCGGGGGAAACTCGGGGGGACGCGTCGCTCTCCTGGAGGGAACCATGCAGAGCTTCAAGACCGGCGAGAAGGTAGTCCTGGTCGGCGCCCCATCCGGCGCGACATCGACCCCACGCGCATCGGCCCCGGGCGCGAGCTACTGGGTGATCGAGCAGATCCTCGATGGAGGCCGTCTGCTCCTGCGAACCCACCAGGGCGGGATGCGCGTCGTTCCCGAGCGCAGCGCCCAGCTCCGGCGCCCCTTCTGGTGGGAGACCTTGCTCCTGGCCGGCCGCTTCCCGACCCGCCACCACGAGCGCGTCGGCGTCTGATCCGCCCCGCGACCGGCTCTGAGGAGTCCCCGGGAGGAATTGTGCCCCGAGGGCTTCCATCAGCGCGTCATGATGTTATGTTCCGAGCGTGCCGACGGCCGATCCGATCCCGCTCCTGAAGCTCCTGGGGGACCCCACCCGGTTGCGCATCCTCGCCCTCCTGGACCGCGAGGAGCTCTCCGTGGGCGAGCTCGCCCGGGCCCTGGGCCTGGCGCAGAGCCGTGTCTCGAACCACCTGCGGCTCCTGCGCGACGCCGGGCTGCTGGCGGAGCGGCACGCGGGAGCCAGCACGTTCCTGCGCCGCAATGGGGTGGCGCTCGAGGGTGACCCGGGGCCCGGTCTCGCGAGTCGACTCTGGGGCGCCTTGGGCGAGGAGCTCGCGGCCCTGCCCGAGCACGCTGCGGACCTGGTGCGGCTCGAGGGCGTGCTCGCGGATCGGCGCTCCAAGGCCGGCGAGTTCTTCGATCGCGTGGCGGAGGAGTGGGACAAGCTCGGCATCGCGTTCGACACCGGGCAGGCGCGTCACCGCGCGGCCGCGCACCTCTTGCCGGCCGACTTCGTCCTCGCGGACCTCGGCTGCGGCACCGGCTACTTCTCCCAGCCCCTGGTCGGGCACTGCTCCAGGCTCGTGTGCATCGACCTCTCCGCGCGCATGCTCGACGAGGCGAAGAAGCGCCTCGATCCTGTCCGGCGCAGCACGGATATCGAATACAAGGTCGGCGGGCTCGACGCGCTCCCGCTCGCGGACGGCGAGCTCGACGGAGTCGTGGCGGGCATGGTGCTCCACCACCTGCCCGAGCTCGACGCGCCCCTGACCGAGATGCGCCGCGTCTTGCGTCCCGGCGGAACGGCAGTCGTGGTCGAGCTCGCGCCGCACGGCGAGGCCTGGATGCGCGGCGAGCTCGGAGATCGCGCGCTCGGGCTCGCGCCGGCCGACGTCTGCGCGGCCTTCGAGCGCGTCGGGTTCGAGGACGTCGCCCTCGATCCCGTCGACGACCGCTACTGCCCGAAGGGCCCCGACGGCGCGGTCGAGCTCTCCCTCTACGCGGTGCGCGGACGAGTCCCGCGCGCCTCGCTCAGCGCCAGGAACGGCGCGACGAACTGACCCTTCCCATTTCCCCAAGCCACGAGACACGGAAGACATGCTGACCCAGACCGAAACGGGCACCGACTACAAGGTCGCCGACCTCTCGCTCGCCGCCTTCGGACGCAAGGAGATCGAGCTCGCCGAGCACGAGATGCCCGGACTCATGGCCCTGCGCGAGGAGTACGCCGGCAAGAACCCGCTCGCAGGAGCTCGGATCACCGGATCCCTGCACATGACGATCCAGACCGCGGTCCTGATCGAGACCCTGGTCGATCTCGGCGCCGAGGTGCGCTGGGCCTCCTGCAACATCTTCTCGACCCAGAACCACGCCGCCGCTGCGGTCGTCGTCGGTCGGGACGGCACGACGGACGCTCCCAAGGGCATCCCCTGCTACGCGTGGATGGGCGAGACGCTGGCCGAGTACTGGTGGTGCACCGAGCGCGCGCTCACCTGGCCCGACGGCGGCACCCCCAACATGATCCTCGACGACGGCGGCGACGCCACGATGATGGTCCTGAAGGGCGCCGAGTGGGAGAAGGCCGGCAAGGCCCCCACGACGACGGACGAGGATCCCGAGGACTGGCGCGAGCTGGTCGCGATCCTCGCGAAGTCGATCGAGGCCGACGGGCAGAAGTGGACCCAGATCTGCGCCGACATCCGCGGCGTGACCGAGGAGACGACCACGGGCGTCCACCGCCTGTACCAGATGCAGGAAGCGGGCGAGCTCCCCTTCCCCGCGATGAACGTCAACGACTCCGTGACCAAGTCGAAGTTCGACAACGTCTACGGCTGCCGCCACAGCCTCGTGGACGGGATCATGCGCGCCACCGACGTCATGCTCTCGGGCAAGGTCGCCGTGATCTGCGGCTACGGCGACGTCGGCAAGGGCTGCGCGCAGTCCCTGCGCGGCCAGGGCGCGCGGGTGATCGTCACCGAGATCGACCCGATCTGCGCGCTGCAGGCCCTGATGGAGGGCTTCCAGGTCCAGACCCTCGACGACGTGGTCGAGACCGCCGACGTGTTCGTCACGACGACCGGCAACAAGGACATCATCACGGCCGCCGACATGGCCCGGATGAAGCACAACGCCATCGTCGGCAACATCGGCCACTTCGACAACGAGATCGACATCGCCGGGCTCGCCAAGCTCGCGGGTGTCCGGAAGGAGAACATCAAGAACCCGGCCGAGCACGGGAACCAGGTCGATCACTGGATCTTCCCCGACGGACACGCGGTGATCATCCTCGCGGAGGGCCGCCTCCTGAACCTCGGCTGCGCCACCGGCCACCCGAGCTTCGTGATGTCGAACAGCTTCTCGAACCAAGTCATCGCCCAGATCGAGCTGTTCAAGAACGGCTCTGACTACGAGAACGGCGTCTACGTCCTGCCGAAGAACCTCGACGAGAAGGTCGCCCGGCTCCATCTCGGCAAGCTCGGCGCGAAGCTGACGACCCTGTCGAAGGACCAGGCCGACTACATCGGCGTTCCGATCGAGGGCCCCTACAAGCCCAACCACTACCGGTATTAGCCGGGTTGACTCGGCGCGCATCAGCGCGCGCCGAGGATGCCCTGCGGGCGGCACGGCGCGACTCCGCGCCGGCGCGGCCTTCGGCCGCGTGGGGTGCGGGGCGAGCCCCCCGGGCTCGTGGGAGGTTGACTCGCCGGGGTACCGCTGGGTTCGTACAGCGGGCCGCCGCCGGGCATTCCCGGCGGCGGCCCGGTCTGTTTTTTGCTGGCTTTTTCC
>JAJDET010000060.1 GCA_029259655.1 Planctomycetota bacterium | reverse complement strand
AGCGGAGCGCGTCGAGGCGCTCTCGCTCGTGAGCCGACCGCCGTAGGCGATGTCGGCGTGTCTCGATCGGGTTGTTCCTCCCCCCGGAGGGGTCGCCGCGGGTACCGCGGCTTCATCGGAGGGAGTCGTGGTGCCGTGCAGTCGCGTGTCGCACGCGGGCTGACGTGCCGCGGACGCTCACGGTGAGTCGTGCGGGTCTCTCGCCGCAGGGTCGTGCTCTCCGCGCACCGGCGGATGCCGGCGCGCGCGAAGTAGGCGCTTCAGCGCCGGTCCTTCGTGAGCCGACCGCCCTAGGCGGTGTCGGCGTGTCTCATCAGGTTTCTTCCGCCCGCCGGAGGCATCGCGCCGGGTACCGGCGCATCCATCGGCGGATACGCGTGGTGCCTGGCGGACGGGTCGCTTTCCACGGGTAACAAGCCGCATACGGTTTCACTCCCTGCCGCGATGCTCGCCGGGCGAAGCCCGCGAGCGAGTGCGCATTGCGGCGGCCCCCCCATGAGTCGCGCACGGGTCGACGCCTCCCGACGCCTCGCTTGCGCGGCGAAGCCCGCGCAAGCCTCGCGAAGGCATTCCGACCCCCCGACACTCGCAACCCGTGGGAAGCAACCCGTCCGAGAGGCACCCCGACCCCCACCGGTGAAGCCGCGGTACCCGCGGCGATGCCTCCGGCGGGCGGAAGAAACCTGATGAGACACGCCGACACCGCCTAGGGCGGTCGGCTCACGAAGGACCGGCGCCAAGGCGCCTACTTCGCGCGCGCCGGCATCCGCCGGTGCGCGGAGAGCACGGCACTGCGGGGAGAGACGCGCACACCTCACCGTACGTCTTCGGCGCGCGACAGGTGCCCGCGCGCTCCAGGCGTCCGGCACTCGTCACTCCTCGTCCAGGAACGGATAACGCCAGTCCGTCGGCGGCACGAACGTCTCCTTGATCGTGCGCGGGCTGACCCACCGCAACAGGTTCAGGATCGACCCGGCCTTGTCGTTGGTGCCCGACGCCCGCGACCCCCCGAAGGGCTGCTGGCCGACCACCGCGCCGGTGGGCTTGTCGTTGACGTAGAAGTTGCCCGCCGTGAAGCGCAGGGCGTCCGTCGCGCGCCTCACGGCCGCGCGGTCGTTGGCGAAGATGGCGCCGGTGAGCGCGTACTCGGCCGTCGTGTCGCACAGGTCGAGCGTCTCCTCGAACTTCGCGTCGTCGTAGACGTGGACCGTGAGCACGGGGCCGAAGAGCTCGGTCTTCATCGTGTCGTAGAGCGGATCGCGGGCCTCGATCACCGTCGGCTGCACGAACCAGCCCGTCCCCGAGTCGCACTCGCCGCCCAGGATCACGTCGGCGTCCGGGCTGGCCTTGGCGGCCTCGATCGCGTCCGAGAGCTTCGTGAAGGAGCTCTTGTCGATCACCGCGCCGAGGAAGTTCCGGAAGTCGCGCACGTCGCCCATGCGCACCTCCGCGAGCTCGGCCGCGAGGCGGTCCTTGACGTCGCCCCAGAGGCTCTTCGGGACGTAGGCCCGGCTCGCCGCGGAGCACTTCTGGCCCTGGTACTCGAAGGCACCGCGCAGGAGCGCGATCGCGAGCGACTGCGGCTCGGCCGAGGCGTGCGCGAGGACGAAGTCCTTGCCGCCGGTCTCGCCGACGATGCGCGGGTACTGGCCGTAGCTCGACATGTTGTCGGCCATCGTCTTCCACATGCCGCGGAAGACCGCCGTCGAGCCCGTGAAGTGCACGCCGCCGAAGCGCGAGGAGGCGAGCACGGGATCGCCGACCTGGGCGCCGCGGCCGGGGAGGAAGTTGATCACTCCCGGCGGCAGGCCGGCCTCCTCGAACATCTTCATGAGGAACCAGTTCGAGTAGACCGACGTGGACGCCGGCTTCCACAAGCACGTGTTCCCCATCAAGGCCGGCGCGGTGGGGAGGTTGCCGGCGATCGACGTGAAGTTGAACGGTGTGACCGCGAAGACGAAGCCGTCGAGCGGGCGGTGCTCGAGCCGGTTCCAGGTCCCCGGCGACGATTCCGGCTGCTCGGCGTAGAGCCGCTCGGCGTAGTGCACGTTGAAGCGGAAGAAGTCGATCAGCTCGCAAGCCGCGTCGATCTCCGCCTGGTGCGCGGTCTTCGACTGGCCGAGCATGGTCGACGCGTTCAACCGGTCGCGCCAGGTCGACGCCAGGAGCTCCCCCGCGCGCAGGAAGATCGCGGCCCGCTCCTCCCAGGGCATGCGCTCCCAGTCCGGCCGCGCGCGCTCGGCCGCCTCGACCGCGCGCTCGACCTCGGTGATCCCGGCCTGGTGGAAGACGCCGAGCTGGTGGCCGTGGTCGTGGGGCATGACCATCGGCGCGGTGTTCCCCGTACGGACCTCCTCGCCTCCGATGATCAGCGGGACCTCGATCGTGTCCGATGCCATGGCCTCGAGCGCTCGTTTGAGGCTGGCGCGCTCCGGAGCCCCGGGGGCGTAGTCGCGGACGGGCTCGTTCCGGGGGGTGGGGGTGTTGAAGTGGCCGTGGGTCATGGCGGGTGCGGGGGGCTTCGGTCGCGCGGATGGACGCGGGGGGATCGCAGAGGGTAGCGCGGCGGATCGGGGGACGGCTCCACCGGACGGGACCTTTCCCGGTTCCGGCCGGCGCACCATGATAGTGGGCTCCGACCTCCGCCACCGAGACCCTCCTTCCCCCGAGGCTCCGCGATGTCCCGACACCCCTTCGCACTCGCCCTCTCCCTGGGCTTCCTCGCCCTGGGCTGCTTCTCCACCGGCTACGAGGAGCCGGCCCCCGCGCCTCCGGGGGTCCCCGACGTCCAGGACGAGGACGCCGACGACGGGGACGACGCGAAGAAGCTCGAGGAGAAGCGGCGCGAGCTCGAGGTCGCGCGCCTCCGGCTGAAGCTCGTCGAGTTCGACGCCGAGACGGAGGAGTTCAAGGCCAGGCTCGCGCTGGAGCACGCGCGGCGGGACGCCGACACCGCGCGCCGCGCCCACGAGCACCTGACCTCCACCGAGGCCCCGCACAAGATCGCGGAAGCGCGACTCCGGTTCGACCGGGCGCGGTACCGCGCGGAGGAGTCCGAGGCCGAGCTGGTCGAGCTCGAGCGCATGTACGCGGAGGAGGAGTTCGCGGAGATCACGAAGGAGCTCGTGCTCCAGCGCGGCCGGCGCCAGCTCGAGATGGCCCGCCGTGAGCTCGAGCTCTCGGAACGCCGGCTCGCGATGCTCGAGGCCTTCGAGCTCCCGAAGGAACAGACCGGGCTCGAGCAGGCGCTGCTCAAGGCGCGCGAGGCGGTCGAGGTCGCCGAGCGCAAGGTCCGGCACCTCGACCTCGAGAACGCGCGCGAGCTCCTCGAGGCGAAGAACAAGGTGGAGTCGGCCGAGGAGGAGCTCGAAGAGCTCGAGTCGTGAGGTTTCTCGCCGTCACGCTTCCGATCTCCCTCCTGGTCCTCGCGCCGGCGCCGTCGGCCCAGGCGGAGGCCGACGACCTCTCCGAGGCCACGCGCGAGATCCGCGACGCCGAGATCGCGCCGACCCCGAAGTCTCTCGACCCGGCCGACGCCGTCGTGTCGCTCGAGCGCTCGCTCGACTGGCTGGTCGAGAACCAGGGCGAGGACGGCGCCTGGGCGACGTCGGTGCTCGAGAACGTCTGGGAAGCCGGCTTCTCGGTCGAGTCCTACTACGCCTGGCAGATGGCGAGTCAGGCGCTCGCGCTGCAGGCGCTGCTCGAGGGTCCCGAGCGACCGGCGCACCGAGCTGCGCTGGAGCGCGGCCTCGAATGGCTCACCACGGCGCGGTTGCCCCGGCGCGGGAGCGACTGGGACATCGACTACGTCTGGACCCAGCTCCTGGGCGTCGCCGTCCTGACGCGCGCGGCCATCGACCCGCGCTTCGCGAGCGAGGAGTGGCAGGAGAAGATCCTGGCGCGCGGCCGCGCCTTCTACGAGATGCTCGAGGCGCACCAGGCGCCCGAGGGCGGGTGGGCCTACTACGACAGTCCGCCCTACACCCGCGCGACCTGGTCGACCTCCTTCTGCACGGCGCTGATCTTGCCCTCGCTCCTCATGGCGCAGGAGCTCGGCTGGAGCGACGATCGCGCCGTCTTCGACCGAGCGCTGCTCTACGTCCAGCGCTGCGCGCTGCCGGAAGGCGCCTACGCTTACAGCCTCGACCCGGTCCCGCGCATCAGCGGCGGCGAGCACATCAACCGCGTGAAGGGCAGCCTGGGCCGCACGCAGGTGTGCAACTGGGGCCGGGCCGTCGTCGGCGATCCGAAGATCACGGAAGACGTGATTCGCGAGGGGCTCGAGGACTTCTTCGAGAACCACCAGTTCCTCGACGTCGCGCGCATGCGACCCGTGCCGCACGAGGCTTACTATGCCAACGCGGGCTACTTCTACCTGTTCGCGCACTACTACGCGGCCCTCTGCATCAACCTCCTGCCGTCCGACGAGCGCGAGAGCTGGCACGCGCGGCTGCGGCCGCACCTGACGAAGATCCAGTACGCCGACGGGTCGTCGACGGACTTCCTGGGCACCGGTTACCTCGTGGTCGCGAGCACGGCCTACAGCGCGATGGCGCTGCGTGCCGGACTGGGAGCGTCGGAGCGGTGACCTCGGCGGCCCGCTCCCTGATCGCTCGCCTCGTCGAGCCGCACCTCGCATCGGATGCGCTGGGGTGGCTGGGCGGCGCGGTCGAGGAGATCGCGGGCGGCGTCGACGACGGGCGCTTCTGCGCGCTGCTCTCGACCGCCTCACGGCACGCGGGCGGAACCGTGAAGGTCGATCCGGACGCCGCGGCCCTGGCCGAGGCGGAGCAAGTCCTCGAGGGCTGGAACCCCGAGCGCTGGACGGCGCTCTCCGCGCTGCGGGCTCTGCTCGTGCTCGCGCGCGAAGACCTCGCCCGGGAGTCTGGCGCGCGAGCCGTCGAAGAGGCGTTCCGCTACGCGGACGAGGGGGAGCTCGTCGCGCTCTACGCAGTGCTGGCCCTGCTGCCGGAGCCGGGGCGCTTCGCGTGGCGCGCGGGCGAAGGCTGCCGGACGAACATGCGCAGCGTCTTCGAGGCGGTCGCATGCGACACGCCGTACCCGCTGCGTTACTTCGACGACGTGGCCTGGAACCAGTGCCTGATCAAGTGCGTCTTCGTCGAAGCTCCGCTGTGGCGCGTGTACGGCGTGGACGAGCGACTGTCGCCCGAGCTGGCGCGCATGGCCCTCGACCTCGCCGACGAACGCCGCAGCGCCGCGCGCCCCGTGCAGCACGAGCTCTGGATGTGCCTCGGTTCCCACGGTGGGGAGCGCGGGCGCGCCTCGCTGGAGCGCGAGCTCGCGGAGGGACCGGTGCTCGGGCGTTCGGCAGCGGCCTTGGGCCTGGCGCGGGCCGGCGAGGCGGCGAAATTGCGAGGCTTCCTCGACCGCGAGCGCGACGAAGTCGTGCGCGACCACCTGCTCCGCGCGCTGGACGGCGCGCACGACCAGCGGAGCTTCGGGGCACTCTCGAGGATCCCCGCCGCAAGAGCCTGAGACACCATGCGATTCTTCGATCCCCACATTCACATGACGAGCCGGACCACGGACGACTACGAGGCCATGGCCGCCGCCGGAGTGCGCGCGGTGGTCGAGCCCGCGTTCTGGCTCGGACAGCCGCGCACGACCGTGGGCAGCTTCGTCGACTACTACTCGAGTCTGACCGGCTGGGAGCGCTTCCGGGCCGCGCAGTTCGGCATCGCGCACTTCTGCGCGATCGGCCTGAACTCGAAGGAGGCCAACAACGAGGCCCTGGCGCGCGAGGTCTTCGAGATCCTGCCGCGCTTCGCGCTCAAGCAGGGTGTCGTCGCGGTAGGGGAGATCGGCTACGACGAGATCACACCCGCCGAGGAGCGCGCGCTCGAGTGGCAGATGGACTTCGCCGTCGAGAACGACATGCCGATCATGATCCACTCGCCGCACCGCGACAAGAAGCGCGGGATCGTGCGGACGCTCGAGGTCGCGAAGAACCGCGGCGTGGACATGCAGATGCTCGTCGTCGACCACAACAACGAGGAGACGGTCGACAACACGCTCGACGCCGGTGCGTGGGCGGCCTTCACGATCTATCCCCACACCAAGATGGGGAGCGAGCGCATGGTCGAGATCGTGAAGCGCTACGGCGGCGAGCGGATCATCGTCGACAGCTCGGCCGACTGGGGCGTCTCCGACCCGCTGTCCGTGCCGAAGACCGCGGCGCTCATGCTCGAGCGCGGGATCGACGCGAAGACGGTCGAGCTCGTGACGTGGGGCAACGCGCTCGACGCCTACGGCCGCTCGGGCCAGATCGACGTCGCGGCGCTCGAGGCCTCGCCGGTCGTGGACCAGACGCAGCTCTTCGCCGACAACTCGGTTCTGCGCGGGCAGCCCCCGCGCGTGGACTCGGGCGTGCCGAACTGAACACTTCCCGGCCTCAGAGGTCGAGCCGGAAGGCCGCCTGGGTCTTCACGTGTTCGAACCCTAGACTCTCGTAGAACCGGTGCGCGCCCTCGCGCTCGACCCGGGACCGCACGCGGACGGTACGGCAGCCGTGTTCGCGCGCCCACTCGCCGACGCGCTCCACGAGCGCGCGACCGACGCCGCGGCCGCGGGCCGGCTCCGCCACGACCAGACCGGTGACGACGACCGAGGGCTTCGTGAGGGTCAGGGCGTGCTCGACGGACACCTCGATCCAGCCGACCGCGAGCCCGTCCTCCTCCGCGACGAAGAGCTCGTCCTCCTCGCCGCGCTGCGCGAGCCTCGCGCGAGCGTGCTCGGGATCCACGCGATACCCGAGAACGCCGCAGAGCTCGGCGATCGCGCCCGCATCGGTCTCCACCGCTCGCCGGACTCGCACGGTGACGAGCGTACGCCCGCGCGTCGCGGGGGCAAAGCGGCTCGCGACTCAGAGCGCGGTCGGCTGGTGCACGCGCGACGGCGCGGGGAGCTCCAGGAGCTCCCGGGCGTTGCCGTCGAAGATCCTGTCGCAGTCCACGGGCGTCGCGCCGCAGGCCGCGACGGCCTCGCGCTGGCGGACGAGGATCTCGTGGAACCAGCCGGCGTGCGGAGCACCCGAGCCCGTTCCGAACAGGAGGCGCTTCGGTCCGAAGACGTCGAGGGCGCGCTCGAAGACGTCGGAGAGCCGCGCCGTTGCGGTCTCGGATCGCCGCCAGGTGTTGCTCGAGGACGTGTCCGCCCAGACGTTGCCGACTTCCGTCGCGAGCAGGCAGAGCTCCCGGAAGAACCCGGCACCGAAGCTCGAGACGACGAACGTGAGGCCCGGGTGACGCTCGGCGGGAACGAGCAGCTCGAGCGGATTCGCCAGCTG
Organism: Planctomycetota bacterium; assembly: GCA_029259655.1. GTDB lineage: Bacteria > Planctomycetota > UBA1135 > UBA1135 > OFTM220. The sequence continues at coordinate 2,376 of JAJDET010000060.1, read as the reverse complement.
CGCGTCGAAGTCGCGGGCGATCCCGAAGGCGCGATCCAGGCTGCGGTCGGGGACGCCGCACTCGACGACGCAGACGAGCTCCATCTCCTGCGCGGCGGCGAGCAGATCGTCGGCCGGCCCGTCGCTCAGGCTGTACGAGTCGCGTCCGGGAGAGAGGGCCAGGCCGCGCACCTGTCCGGACTCCCACCAGCGCTCGAGGTCGCCCAGCGCGCCCTTCGTGAGCGGATCGACGGCGGCGAAGGGCAGGAGGCGGTCTCGAGTGCTCTCGCTCGCCTCACCGAGGTGGGCGAGCTCGTCGCGCGTCTCGGCGATCGAGACGGCGTGGCCGACGCCGTGCCGGTCGAGCTCCTCGATCCAACCCGCGAGCTGTTCGTCGAGCTCCACGGACGGGAGGACGATGTCGCCCTCGAGCCGGGCGAGCGCGTGCTCGGGCGTGAGGCCGGCCGGCGACGCCGCGCCGAGGCCCTGGAAGTAGGCGTTCGAGCGGAAGAGTGTGCGGAAGTCGATCACGGGTGAGCTCCCTTCTTCGACCGCTCACCCGCGAAACTTTTGTCAGTCCTCGCGCAAGGACCGCCACATTCCGTGCAGGCGCGCCTGGAGCCCGCGCACGTGGAAGGGCAGCCCGCGGGTTCCGTACAGGTCGAGCCCGCCCTTGACCGGGTCCCTCGCGAGGGCCTGGCGCAGGATGCGCTCGGGCGCCATCGGATAGGGGGCCGCGGTCGCCTTCCCGAGCGCGAACCCCGCCTCGGTGAGGCGCTCCAGCAGGGCCCCGGGTTCCGCACCGCGCAGGGCGTAGGGCCAGAACTCGATCAGGAGCGCGAGCTCGGGGCTTCGGGCGAGGAGCTCCCGGGAGCCCTCGAGGGCCAGCCACTCCGAGCCCTGGGTGTCGATCTTGAGCACGCGCGCGGGATCGGACACGTGGTCGTCCACGCGCCCGACCTCGATCTCCACGGTCTCGGCGCCCTGCATGTCGAGGGGGATTTCGCCCGTTGTCACCCGGTTGTCTCCCCGGTTCTCGGCCGCGAGCGCGATCGTCGCGCGCCCGGTCTCGGCACCGGCCGCGATCCGGTGGAGCTCTCCCCGGCCCGGTCCCACGGCATTGGCTCGTTCGATGTTGGTCTCCGCCACGTCGGCGATGCCGGGCACCGGCTCGAAGGCGTGCACGTGGGCGCCGGCCCGGATGGCCTGCACCGCGAACCAGCCCACGTTCGCGCCCAGGTCCACGACGTGGCAGCCCGGCACGACGTGCGCGAGGAAGAGCTCCGTCTCGTGGTCTTCCCAGCCCCCGCGCTCGATGCTCGGCCCGATGACCGAATCCGAGGCCAGCACGTCGAATTCGAGCCCCAGCCCCGGCGGCCGAACGGTCCGCGTGGCGTAGTCCATGCCCGGACTATATCCGCGCCTCCTCCGCCCCCGCACTCCCCTTCACCGAGCGCCCCGCGATTCCGAAGGAATCGCCCGGCGCGCCAGGAGCGCCAGGCGCGCCGTGCGCCGCAGGCATTCATTGGCGCGCGCTGATGCGCGCCAGGTCACCGCTACTGCTGAAAGGTCGCGCCGCCACCCGTGACGTAGGCGAAGGTCTTGCCCCAGTCGCGACCCTTGCACTTGAAGAAGCCCTGGTTGTTCTTCGCGAAGTCGTGCGTCTCGAACTTCCGGATTCCGAGCACGTAGAACGGCCCGGCGCCCTTGCAGCCGTAGGAGCCCTGGCTGTAGACGTAGTACCGGTAGTGGTGGTCGTTGTCGTTGATCGGATCCCGCGGCTCCTCGGCGAGATAGCCCTTGTTCACGAGGTCCCGGATGAAGTTGCCGTCGTGCGAGATGTCCCAGTTCCCGAACTTGCTGTTCTTCTTGGGTGCCGGGTAGGAGCCCGTGTCCGCGTAGTAGGAATCGATCGCGGACTGGATGGCCCGTACGTCCGCGACCCGACGCGCGTCGCGTGACTTCGCCATGCGCGACGAGACGCGCGGGATCATCACGCCGGCGAGGACGGCGAGGATGGAGACCACGATGATCAGCTCGATCAGGGTGAAGCCCTCTCGAGTCGCGGTGGGGCTAGGCTTCATGGAGATTCCGGGTGGGGGGAGGAGAGTCGGGTCGCGGCGCACACGGCCTCTCGACGGGGAGGACCGGGAGAACATGCGCTGGATCCGTCTTCGGACGGCCTCCTCCTGAGACTGGAGGCCGGACCCGCTTTCCGGCGGGACGGAACCGGCTCCTCAAGCGATTGCGCGGACCTTCCGAACTAGACCTGGAGATCGGCTCGGGTTCGCGAGTCGCCTCCCGATGCCCCGTCTCCCCGGAAAAGCCTCCCTGGCCGTGCTCTCCATCGACGCATCCTGCGTCGAGTGGTTCGACGGGTCGGACCCGGAGCATCCG
>JAJDET010000059.1 GCA_029259655.1 Planctomycetota bacterium | reverse complement strand
CCGACAAGTCGGCCGCTTGTGACTTGGCGCGCATCAGCGCGCGCCAAGGATGCCCTGCGGGCAGCTACGGCGCGACTCCGCGCCGGGCTCGGCCTTCGGCCTCGGCGAGGTCCCGCTTCTCGGCCGGACCTCTAGGCCTTCGCCTGCAGAGCGTCGCGGATCTCCGTCAGGAGGACCTCCTCCTTGGTCGGCTCGGGCGGCTTGGCGGGCGCCACTTCTTCCTTCTTCTTCATGCTGTTCATCGCCTTGATCATCATGAAGATGGCGAAGGCGACGATGAGGAAGTCGACGGCGGTGTTGATGAACATGCCGTAGTTGAGCGTCACGGCTTCGACCACACTGCCGTCTGCCGCGGCACCGGCTTCCTTGATCGTCAAGGCCAGGTCAGTGAAGTCCACGCCTCCGAGCAGCAGCCCGATAGGCGGCATGAGGACGTCCTTGACGAACGACGTGATGACCTTGCCGAAGGCAGCACCGATGATGATGCCGACGGCCATGTCCATCACGTTGCCCTTCATGGCGAACTCTTTGAATTCCTTGATCATTCCCATTGGGTTGTCTCCGCGGGGGGTTCGAACGAATGCGTGGCCTTCCCGAAAACAACTGGATGGGAGCCCACGGTCGGGAACATCTTCCGAAGGCCGGACTGCCGACGGGGGTGAAAGTCCCTTTAGATCCCGCCCTACCCCTCGGGAAACGGGTCTCGACGCCCCCTGGGCCTGCGGAGCTCTGCCACGAGATCGCCTGGTGTCCTGACCACGGGCTCGCCCGACTCCTTATTGATTAGCTCCGGCGCGGGTCGCTCCTCGAGGGAGCAGCCCGCGTTCTCGTGTTCGGCGCGAGGGCTCGGACGAGGGCGGGGACCTAAAGGCCCTGTCACGCGGTGCCACGCGACATCGGCCTAGGCTTCTCCGCGACAACTCGAAGAGAGTTCATTCATCCACGAGCCCCCCCGCGCACTCCCGCGCACTTCGAAGCCGCGTACTACTCGCCGCTTCAGCCCGACCGGGGCGCACAAGCAACAGACGGAGACAACGAAATGAGACTTCCGAAGAACGAGAGCCTTTCTGTCCTGGCCCTCGCCATGGTCGGCCTACTGTCCTGCCAGACGGCGGACTGGGGCAACAGCAAGACCTCGACCCAGGCCCCCGCCAAGGTCCAGTCCAGCCGGACGACCACCAGCACGCGGTCGAGCAAGCCGAACCTCGCGGCCTCGAAGCAGACCGTCGAAGCGAGCGCCCGCGTTCCCCGCAAGAACATGCTCAGCTCGAGCCAGGCGTTCCCGACGGGGGACCCGAAGTCGAGCGCTCTTCTCGTCGAGAAGTTCGTCCCGCGTGAAGTGCAGGTCGGCCAGACCTTCGAGTACGAGACGCGGATCACGAACCTCACCTCGCTTCCGCTGGACAACGTCCTGATCACCGAATCGATGGACGCCAATTTCAGGCTGGAAAGCGCCACGCCCAGTGCGGCGATGGCATCCGGCGCCGGTCGCTGGATGATCGGTGACCTCGGCCCGAACGAGAGTCGTTCGATCGTCGTGAAGGGCACCGCCAAGTCGGCGAAGGCCATTCAGAGCTGCGTCTCGGCCGAGTACGAGTCGGCTCTCTGCACGAGCATCCCGGTCGTCGCTCCCGCGCTCGAGCTGGTCGCGATGGGCCCGACCGAAGTCCTGGCATGCGAGGAGATCGTCTACACCTACAAGGTCACGAACTCCGGCACCGGGACCGCCAGTGGCGTCGTCGTGAAGGGGAACCTCCCGACAGGCCTCACCACCGCCGGCCGCACTGCCTTCAGCAAGAGCGTCGGCAACCTCGCAGCGGGCAAGAGCGCCCAGTTCGAGATCAAGGTCGACGCCGATCGCGCCGGTCGGTTCCAGCACAAGGCGTCCGCAGAGGCCGAAGGCCGTCTGACCGCCGAGTCGCGTTCGATCGACACGGCCATCCGCCAGCCCAAGCTCGAGATCTCGATCAAAGGCACGAAGACGCAGTTCGCGAATCGCGATCTCAAGTACGAGATCACGGTCAAGAACGTCGGTGACGGCATCGCCAAGGACACCGTCCTCCAGGACTCGATCCCGTCCGGATCGACCTTCGCGTCCGCCAGCGACAGCGGCAAGAAGGGCTCGAACAGCATCCGCTGGTCGCTCGGCAACCTCGCGCCGAACCAGGCCCGCACGGTCTCCGTGCGCTACAAGTCCGGCGGCCTCGGTCGCGTCAACACGCTGGCCTCCGTCAAGGCCTACTGCGCTCCCGAGGCCTCCGCTCGGGCCGAGACCGAGGTGCGCGGCATCCCCGCCATCCTGCTCGAGGTCGTCGACCTCGAGGACCCGATCGAAGTCGGTCAGAACGAGACGTACGTGATCACGGTCACCAACCAGGGCACCGCCCCGGCGACCAACGTCAAGATCGCGGTCACGATCCCCGACTCCACGACCTACGTGAGCACCACCGGCTCGACCAAGGCCCGCGTCAGCGGTACGGCGACCCGCCGCTTCGAGCTCGAGCCCGTCAAGAGCCTGGCCCCCAAGGCCAAGTCCACCTGGCGAATCGTCGTCAAGGGAACGAGAGCCGCAGACGCGCGCTTCCGGATCTCGATGACGAGCGATCAGCTCACGAGCCCGGTCGACGAAACAGAGGCCACCAACTTCTACGAGTAACGCACCTTGATTCGACCGGGGTCAAGGGCCCCGGTCGGGCCCCTGGGGGCGCGGCTCACTCGTGAGTCGCGCCCCTTTCACTTCCTGAGTCGCAAGCGACGGACGGTCCTGTGGAAGACGAGTCGGGGAAGCTTTACGAGAGCACCGAGGGGCCGATCGGAGGTCTCCTGGTCGAGAAGTTCGCGCCGCGTCGGCTCGCCGCCGGCCAGCGTTTCGAGTACCGAATCCGCTTGACGAACGTCGCGGAGAAGACCGTGTCGAGCGCCGTTCTGGTCGAGTCCCTTCTCACCGCACTGCGCATCGTGGAAACCAACCCGCCTTCCCAGATCGCCGAGGAGAGCTCGGGCCGCTGGACGCTCGGTCCGATCCAGCCGCACGAGGAGGTCGTCGTCCGCATCGTGTGCGCTGCGAGGAAGGCGATGTGGTTCCGCTCCTACACCTCGATCTCGTACGGAACCGGGACCTGATCGCGCCTCAGAGAGCGCGCGGCAGCTCGAACCAGAAGCACGCTCCCTGCGGATCCGCCGGCTGGTAGCCGATCGATCCGCCCCACATCTCGACCGTCGATCGGCAGAAGTAGAGCCCGAGGCCGGCCGTGCCGCCCCACACGCCGGTGCGCGCAAAGCGCGCGAACAGTCCCTCGCGGTCCTGCTCGGGGACGCCCGGGCCCTGATCGCGGACTGTGATGCGAAAGCCCGCGTCGCAGGGTTCCGCGAAGACCTCCACGACGCCGCTCTCCGGGCTCACCCGCAACGCGTTCTCCAGCAGGTTGCAGAGCACGCGCACGAGGCGCGAGTCCTCTCCCACCACCTTGCAGCTCTGGGGCAGATCGGGCGAGGCGCGCAGCTCGAGTCCCACCCGGTTCTGCTCGTAGGCGAGCCTGTACGTGTCGAGAGCCCGCGAGACCGCGGACAGGAGATCCGGGGCACGCGCCTCCTCGGACTCGAAGTGCTGGAGCGACTCGATCTCCGCCGAGAACGCGTCGAGGATGCTCCGGATCATCGACTCCTGGTGCCGCGCCTGCTCCAGGCCGAGCTCGAGCAGCTCTCGCGCGCGCTCCGGATCGAGCTCGCGATCCTTGATGAGCGACATGCTGCCGACCATCGTCCCGAGCGGGCCCTTGAGATCGTGGATGATGTAGTGGAGCAGCGCTTCCTTCTTGTCGATCTCGCGCCGGAGACGGTCGAAGTCCAGGCTGCGCGTGCGGGCCATCTGCAAGAGCCGGTGCCGCTCCTCGTAGCGGTGCTCGAGGGACTGGACCGCCAGAATCTTCCTGCCGTCCTCCAGGCGGGTGGCGGTGGCCTCGAGCTGCCACTCGCGCCCCCGACCGTCCTCGGCCATCCACGGCCCCGACCAGGCGATGCGCGGGCCGCGCAGCTCCCAGGTCGCGCGCGCGTCGATGAGGAAGTTCTCGAGGAACGGGAAGGACTCCGCGAGGTCGGGGCGAGGATCAGTGCCCAGGAGCGCCCGTGCCCAGGAGGGCGAGAGGCCGAGGCGTCGCAGCTCGCCGCCCACATCCTCGAACACGGCCACGCCCAGGGTGCGCATCATCAAGCTGAGCTCGTTTCCCTTCTGCTGCAGGCGGCGGTCGTGGTCCGCTTCCCGCGTGACGTCGAGGAACAACAGGAACGCGCCGTCCCCGTGCGCCCCGATGTGAACGTCGGTCGCGCGACCCGGAACGAGCTCGATGCGCGGCAGCACGTCGGACTCGCCGATGGTGGGGAGCGAGCCCTGCAACGGCTCGATCCGCTCGTCGACGGGTTCGCCGAGCGCGACGTCCTCGAGCCCGAACCACGCGAGCTCTCCGCCCCGCTCGCGAACGAGGCCCGCATCGTCGAGGATCACATAGGCGACGCGGGCGTCTCCGACGAGGTTGGCGAGGAGCTCGTGCGCGATGCTCTCGGGGAACGGATCCATCAACCGCGGACCATCCGGTGGGCGAGCTCGGAGAACGCGGCCTCGACGCCGTCTCCCGACCTGGCGCTCGTGTGATGGATCGACCAGCCGAGACGCTTCAGCCGCTCCTCCATCTCGCCGTCGACCTCCCACTCCCCCTCCAGGTCGCGCTTGTTGATCAACAGCAGGAACGGTACGTCCCCGAGATGGGAGCCCGCGAAGTCGTGGAGCTCGGCGACCTTCTCGAGGGTGTCGGCTCGCGTCCCGTCCGCGACCAGCAAGTACCCGGACGCGCCTCGCAGGTACGAGGGGCGGACCCTCTGGAACTCGTCGTCTCCGTGGAGGTCCCAGAGCATCAGGGTCACGTCAGCGCCCTCGACCTGGAGCTGCTTCTTGAGGATTCGAACCCCGATCGTCGTCTCGTATCGATCCGAGAAGACGTCCTCGACGAAACGCTGCACGAGGCTCGTCTTCCCGACGGCGTAGCTGCCCAGCATGCAGATCTTCTTGCGGATCATCGCGGTGGAACGATCGCTCCGTCGCGGTCGACGAGCTCGATGCCGAGGAGGACACCGTTCCGGTCCCAGGAAACCGCCTCCGATCCGGACACGACCAGGTCGTGTGCCGGAGTCGCACCGAAGTACCGCTCCTCGAACCACTCCCGAACGGCCTCCGCGCGCGCAGCGGCCAGTCGCGGATCGTCCTCGTTCGCTGCCTTTCCTCCGTGAACGACGACGCGCACACGCAGTCCGGCGAACAGGGCCGTGTCCACGAGCTCGTCGATGGAGTCGCAGAACCTCGAGAGCTCGGTGCGCGAGTAGGAGTAGTCGAGGCGGGCGGACCCAGGGGCGAACGAGATCGAGCGGTTCGAGAGGTTGCCGGCCCGGGAGCGAGCGGCTTCCGCGTCCTCGTCGATCAGCGTCGAGAGGTCCAGGGCCGTCACCCCGACCACGAAGCGGGCTTCGGCCTCGGCCCTCTCGATCCACGCATGGTCCGCGCGCCCCCAGACGACGAGAGTCTCGCCGCGCAGCTCCATCTGGACGGAATCGGGCGGCGCCAGCGCCGTGCGGGCGCGGCGCACGACGAGCGATGGCTCGAGCGCGTGGTAGGGCTCCCAGCGAGCGTCGACCGTCTCGGCCGCGATCCCGTGCTGCTGGAGGAGCTCGAGCGGATCCCTCGCAGCGGCGTCGCGCAAGCCCCGGATTCGATGGACGCCGTCGTCGAGGTCGGCCTCGATCACGACCACGCCGGGCTCCTCCAGCAAGGCATCGAGCGCGCCGCTCCAGCGCCGACTCGCGTGGTACGAGTTGAAGGCCCAGATCGCCAGCCCCAGCACGACGACGGGGACCGCGACCATGAGCACCGCGGGGCCCACCCGGTTCTTCTTCTTTTCCTTCTCGGCGCGCTGTTCGACGAGGAGTCCCTGGAGCGAGGGTCGCGTCATGACGAAGGGCGCCACGTCGCCTCCGAACACTCGCAGGTCCTTGGATCGCGACGCGTGGATGTCCTCGACGGTTTGCTGCATCTCCTCGCGCAGGGTCGGCGGCGAGATTCCACGGACGACGCAGGCGACGAGGGCGTGCGGACCGCTCGCGACCTGGAGCGTGAGCTCCCCGAACTCGACCGTCTGGATGTCGCGCTCACCGGCGCTGAAGGAGTCCGAGACGAAGTCCTGGATCGCCCCCAGCATGCTCGAGACCATCTCCGGATCGGTCGTCGCGACGGTCGGCGCCACGACGTGTTCGAGCAGGAGAGCCGTCTCTGCATGGATCAGGAAGACCTGCTCGATCCTGTAGACGAGGCTGTGTTTGAGGACGATCTCGGCGAAGGGCCGCCCGGTCCGCGCGGCCTCGAGACGCCAGCGGATGCCCGTCGGCGAGAGGCTGTGCTCCACGGTGCGATTGATGCTCTCGAGCAACGAGGACATCGCCTCGCGAATCGACTTCCTGATGGCGGGGCCGATGACGGGGAAGATCGCGTCCGCGAGCGCCTGCGGATTGCGACGCACCGATCCCTCGATCGCGCCCTCGATGGTGGGAGTGAGGGCTTCCGAGAGCTGGTCGTCCGACCGGGACCGCAGGAGGACGGCGTCGGGGAGCACGCGCTGGACGTCTTCGGCCGTGACCTCGGCGCGGTCGAAGCGCTCCCGCAGCTCACGCAGCTCGCGCTGCTCGTGGCCGACCAGGAGCTCCCGCAGCTGTTCGAGCTCGGGCTTCGCGTCCGGCGCGGGCTCCTCGCCTGCCGCTCCCTTCTCCGCATCGGGCACCTCGGCCCCGACCGGATCCTCGATCCGCTTCGAGCTCGTGCCTAGCTCCTTCTGATCTGCTTCTTGTCGACGAGGCGCATGGCGATGTCCGCGAGGAAGCCCGAGAGCTGCTCCCGCGTGACCGATGCCGCGCGAAGCTCGTCGAGCTCGACGCCGGCCTCTTGCGACACCTCCTTGCACTTGGTCTGGAGCTCTTTCTCGAGTCCCTTGACCTTGCGCTCGACGTGGGTCTTCAGCTGCCGCGAGGTCTTGCCCTGCTCCGCCTCGAGCCGGGCCGCGCTCTTCTCCAGGGCCTTGCCCAGCTCGGCGACCTCTTTCGCGAGGGCATCGCGGGACTCGGTCAGCTCGGCGATCTCCTCGGAGAGCTGGAGAGCCGCCTCCTCGCGCTCGGCCTCGAGAGCCTTCTCGAGCCGGTCCAGGCGCCGGGTCAGGTCGGACCGCAGGCGGGAGACCTCCTTGGCCAGCCCGGTCTCGATCTTGCCGATGCGCCGGTCGTTCTCGCGGGCGTGCTCGCCGACCAGGATCTTCCTGACCTGGTCCAGATCGGCGGTCAGGACTTGCTTGTTCACCATTGTGGGTCTCTCGGGAAAGCCTCCGATTGTAGCCGGTGGCCGGAAGGCTACCGGGCCCGATTCCGTGCCTTGGCCCCCTGGAGGGCCTGTTTTCGGGGAATGACCGCGCCTGCCCCCCCTTCCATGGGAACCTCTGGGATCCGCCATCCGCCCGGAGACAGCCATGAGCGACGACACGAAGGACCTCCACGACACCGAAGCCCCGGCCCGGCCCGCCGAGGCCGGACACTCGGTGCTCGAGTTCGTCGAGAGCCGCACCGGCGACGCCCCGCGCGTCACGTTGCGGGACGAGGACTCGGCCACCATGTCCTCGCCGGTGATCGACCCGAGCTCCGAGGAGAAGTTCTCGCTCCCCAAAGGACGCGGGACCTACAACCTCATGGGCGAGATCGCGCGCGGGGGCATGGGCGTGATCCTCAAGGGCCACGACACCGACCTGGGACGCGACGTCGCCATGAAGGTGCTGTCGAAGCACCTCGCGGAGCGGCCGGAGGTCGTGCAGCGCTTCGTCGAGGAAGCTCAGATCGGCGGCCAGCTCCAGCACCCCGGCATCGTCCCGGTCTACGAGCTCGGGCTCATGGCCGACGAGCGACCGTACTTCACGATGAAGCTCGTCAAGGGGCGCACGCTCGCGACACTACTCGCCGAGCGAGAGTCCCCCAGCTCCAACCGCCGGCACCTGATCGACGTCTTCGAGTCGGTCTGCCAGACGATGGCGTACGCGCACAGCCGCGGCGTGATCCACCGCGACCTGAAGCCGGCGAACATCATGGTCGGCGCGTTCGGCGAGGTGCAGGTCGTGGACTGGGGGCTCGCGAAGGTCCTCGCGCGCGGCGGGACCGCGGACGAGAAGCGCGCGCGCGAGATGCACTCCCAGATGACGGTCCTCGAGACGGTGCGCAGCACGGAGGGTTCGGGGAGCGGCTCCGACTCGATGGTGGGGTCCGTGATGGGGACGCCCGCCTACATGCCGCCGGAGCAGGCGAGCGGCCTCGTCGATCGGCTCGACGAACGCTCGGACGTGTTCTCGCTGGGCGCGATCCTGTGCGAGATCCTGACGGGGCTCCCGCCGTACACGGGCGATCGCGGGGAGATCATCGCCGCCGCTGCGCAGGCGGAGTACGACGAGGGAATGGCGCGGCTCGACGCGTGCCAGGCCGACCCCGAGCTGATCAAGCTGGCCAAGCAGTGCCTGCTCGCCGCACCCGCGGCGCGGCCCACGAACGCCGGCGTCGTCGCCGATCGGGTGCACCAGCACGTGGTCACGGTCGAGGAGCGCGCGCACGTGGCGCAGGTGGAGGCCGCCGAGGGTCGCGTCCGCATCGAGCACGAGAGGAAAGCGCGCAAGCTGACCGTGGCGCTGGCCGTGTCCGTGCTCGGTATCGGCGTGGCCGGCGGCGGGGGCTGGCTCTTCGTCCAGAACGAGCGCGCGGCGGCGGACCGCGTCGAGGCGGCGCGGCTGCGAGAGGATGCGGAGCGCGACCAGGAGCTCGCTGCGGACGTGAACGCCGGCCTCAACCAGGCCTCGCTCCTCCAAGGCCAAGAGCACTGGGGCGATGCGATCCTCGCGGCGGAGCGCGCGCGTGCCATGGCGGAAGGGGGCGACGCGAGCGAGGAGTTGCTCGGACGCGTCGATGCGACCCTGGCCGGCCTCCGTTCCGCCGAGGCCGCGGGGAGACGTCGTGACGAGCTGGCGCGCGATACGGAGCTCCTGCTCGCGGAGCTCCAGGAAGTACGCGAACCCGAATGGGGACAAGACAGCGTGCAGGCCGCCGAGAAGGCATTCACGGAGACCTTCCTGCGCCACGGCATCGACCTCGACGAGGGGGACGCGGAGAGCGCTGCCGAGCTCCTGCTCGCGCGCGGGCTCAGCTCCGAGACGGCGCTCGTGCTCGACTCCTGGAGCGAGGTTCGTCAGCGCGCCAACGACGAGCCGGGTGGACTCCGACTCCTCGAGATCGCGCACCTCGTGGATCCCGACGAGATGCGCGCGAACCTGCGCGAGGCGGTGAACAACAAGGACCTCGACGTGCTGCTCTGGATCGTCGAGCAGGGCTTCGACGACCAGCCGGCGATCACGATCGAGCTCCTGGCGAACGCGCTCAAGCGGCTGAAGGACCGCGAGACGGCGTGGAGCGTGTATCGCAGGGGGATCGAGCTCTACCCCGACGACTTCGCGCTCCACTATCGGCTCGGCCGGCACCTCACGCCGGGCGAGCGTGCGAGCGACGGGCCTGTCGAGGAAATGCGGGAGGCGGTCGCCTCCTACCGCGCCGCCCTGGCCCTGCAGCCCGACAGCATCGTCGTTCGCTACTACCTGGGCCGGGTCTACTTCCGGCTGGGCGAGCTCGAGAAGGCGGTCGATCAGTACACGATCTGTCTCGAGCGCCGCCCGGACGAGGGGACCTTCCTCTTCCACCAGGGAATGGCGCACCGGGAGCTCGGCCGGAACGAGCGCGCGATCCAGTACTTCCGCGTGGCGATCGACAAGACGCCGATCGGGTGGTGCGGGCCCTGGTCGCTCGCGAGGATCGGCTCCGTCCTGGGAGCGCAGGGCCGGGTGGACGAGGCCGCCGAGTACTACGAACGGGCGCTCGAGCGGGCTCCGCGCGAGCGCATCTTCCACAGCGAGGTCTCGATGCTGCTGCTCGAGAACGGGCGTCACGAGGAGGCGACGCGGGCTCTCATGAGGGCCGAGCGCACCTACCCGAACAACGCGGAGTTCCAGAACAACCTCGCCTGGTCGCTCGCGACCGCGGAGCGCGAGGACGCGCGTGATCCCGTGGAGGCCATCCGCCGCGCGGAGCGCGCCGTCGAGCTCGAGCCCACCGAGGCCAACAACTACAACACGCTGGGCGTCGCGCGGTACATGGCGGGCGACATGGAGGGAGCCCTTCGCGATCTGACTCGCTCGTGCGACCTCTCCGGCGGAGGGCAGATCGCGGACTGGCTGTTCCTCGCGATGGCGAACCACCGACTCGGAAACGCCAGGGACGCCGCGCGCTGGTACGAGCGCTCGGTCCTCTGGATGGAGCTCAACCCGGAGCCCGACCCCCAGATCCACCGCTTCCGCGCCGACGCCGACGCCTATCTCCGGTGATACGGTGTCGCACACCGTCGGGTGTGCGACACCGTATCACCGTCCGACGTCCTCCTCCGTGTAGCCCAGCCCCTGCAGGATCTCCCACTGCTCGGGGTCGATTTCCTCGCCGTCGGCGAGCCCGTGCAATGCGATCCAGGCCTCGAGCGCGCGGCGCAGGCGCGTGACGTCGTCGGGCCTCTCCGCGTAGAGGTTCACGCGCTCGTGAGGATCGCTCGGGACGTGGAAGAGCTCGGGCTCGTAGAGGTCGCTGCGCTCGCTCTCGGCGGGGAGCGAGAGCTTGAGTCCCGTCGACGCCTCGCGCACACAGTGGCTCCGGCGTCCCGTCGAGAAGACCATCGCGCGCTTCCCGGTCGATTCCCCGCGCATCAGCGGCACGAGGCTCCGACCGTGCACCCCGCGCGGCACCGCGAGTCCCGCCAGCTCGAGCAAGGTCGGGTAGAGATCCACGTTCTCCACCGGAGCCTCGACGACGACCCCCTCCGGCACTCCGACCCCCCACAGGAAGAGCGGCGTGTCGATCGCCTCGCCGTAGAGCTGCGAGCCGTGCTTGCGGTAGAAGAACCCGAGCGGTGACGCGAACGTCGCCTCGTCCCGCGCGATGTTCCCCTCGTGCTCCCACAGGCCCTCGCCGTGGTCGGAGGCGAAGGCGAAGATCGCGCGCTCGCCGTAGCCGCGCTGCGCGAGGCCGTCGACCAGGCGCCGCACCGCGACATCGGTGAAGCGCACTTCCTGGTCGTAGAAGCCGCGCCTCTTCGCCATCGAGTCGAGCACGCTGCGCCAGCCCGGGTCGTCCACGGGTGCGGGCGGTCCGCGCTCGGCGAGCGCCTCCTCCTGCCAGCCCGACGGCATCACGGGCTCGGCCCCGCCGGCGGGGAGCTGGGCGTCGAGCGGCCGGTAGCGCTGGTAGGGACCGTGCGGGAAGTAGGGATGCACCCACAGGAAGAGCGGCGGCCTGCGAGGCGCGTTGCCGCGAGGGAGGCCGGCGAGAACCGCGAAGACCTCGTCGGTCAGGCGATCGCTCTCCAGGTCCTCGATCACGCGCTCGTCCTCCTCCCGCGTCAGGACGACGTAGTGCTCGAACCCGCGCGAGAAGCGGCCCGGCTGCCTGGTGAGCGACGGGTTCGCCACCACGGCGGCCGTCGTGTAGCCCGCCTGGCGGAAGACGACCGCCAGGGTCGCCACGTCCTTGTCGATGACCGAGGAGCCCGCGTGCACGTAGCGCCCGGTCAGGAGCGAGACCATCGACGGCAGGGTCCACGGCGCCTGCGCCGTCGCGTCGGCGAAGCGCACGCCGCTCGCCGCGAACGCGTCCAGCTCGGGCGACGTCGGCCGCGAGTAGCCGTAGCTCGACATGCGATCGGCCCGCAGGGTGTCGACGACCACCAGCACGACGTCCGGGCGCTCGTCCCCGCCGCCGCAGGCCGCGAGCAGGGACGCCGCCATGAACAGGAAAGGGCACGAGCGCGACATGACCGAGAGGCTAGCGGCTCCGCGCCCCCTCGGGAGCGGCCTCGGAAGGGAAAGCCCCGGGATCGTGGCAGGCCTGCTCGGCCTCCTGCGCCACGGCCCCGTAGCCAGGAGACCCGCCATGACCCTCGAACAAGTCGATCGCCGCCTCTCTGACTGGATGCGGAGCCACGGTAACGTGCTCTTGAGGCTCGGGCTGGGGCTCGTCTTCATCTGGTTCGGGGGGCCCAAGCTGGTCCCCGGGCTCAGCCCGGCCGAGGACCTGGTGCGGGCGACGGTGCCGTGCTGCGACCCCGACCTGTTCGTGCCGGTGCTCGGGGCGGCGGAGGTCCTGATCGGGATCTGCCTCCTCCACCGCCGCTGGATCCGGCTCGGGCTCCTGCTCATGGCCGGCCACATGATCGGCGCGGCGCTCCCGCTCTTCACGCTGCCCGACGTCGTCTGGAAGTCTTTCCCGGTCGCGACGCTGGAGGGTCAGTACATCCTCAAGAACATGGTGCTGATCGCGGCGGCGGTCGTGCTCGGGGGCTCGACGCGCGAACCGCAGTCGCGGGGCACCGAGTAGCGCCGACGTCCACTCCGTCGGGTACGCTCCCACCATGCTGTTCGCGAGCGTGGACCTCGCGGCGCGCATCGAGCGTGCCGAGTGCCGGATGAACGTGCGGGCAATCCTGGTGCGGGACGAGAGCTGAGAGTGCCGATGGCATCACACGAGACCCGCGTGATCGCGGACGTGCGCCCCCTGGAGGCGAGCCCGCGCCGGATCGGGCGCGACTTCCTGGCCCTGCTCGACTCGGGCGCCGAGCTCTTGCCCGTCGGCGAAGCGCGCGACGCGCCCGAGCTCCTGCTCCACGCGCCCTACCTTCCGCGCCACGCGATCGAGCTGTTCGACGCCGTCTACTACCTGACCGACTTCCTGTTCGAGGAGGGACTCGACTTCTTCGTCGCCTACGTCGGGCTGCGCGATCCGCGCACGCGACGCGTCGCGAAGCTCCATCCGCGCATCTTCTACAAGGACTCCTCGCTCGTGTGGCGGGTCGCGAGCCACGTGATCCGCACGAACGGCGAGGACTGGATCGGCAAGGGCGACGTGAAGTGGGTTCGCAACGGAGACGGCGAGCACCTGGAGAGCGACGAGGACACGACGAACCTCCC
>JAJDET010000058.1 GCA_029259655.1 Planctomycetota bacterium | reverse complement strand
AAGGAGTTCGCCCTGCTCGAGTTCCTGATGCGCAATCCCGACCGGGTCCTCCCGCGCACGACGATCGCCGAGAAGGTCTGGGACATGGACTACGAGCCCTCCAGCAACCTGATCGACGTGTACATCTCGAGCTTGCGCAAGAAGATCGACCGCGACTTCGGGCGCCCCCTGATCCACACGGTGATCGGCACCGGCTACCGCTTCGGGATCCCCCTGGACGAGGACGTTCGGGCATGACACCGAAGC
Source organism: Planctomycetota bacterium (assembly GCA_029259655.1). Classification (GTDB taxonomy): domain Bacteria; phylum Planctomycetota; class UBA1135; order UBA1135; genus OFTM220. Next base: position 53,369 of record JAJDET010000058.1, on the reverse strand, counting down.
GCGGGCGATTCGCCGAGCTGCGACGCAACCTCTCGCTCAGAATCAAGCTGACGGCGTGGTACCTCTTCGTCTTCGCGTTCGTGCAGGTCACGGTGCTCTCCGCCGTCCTGTGGTTCCGGCGCGACAACATCCAGCGCGCCGACGACGACCGGTTGCAGCGGTCGGCCGAGGTCATCGCGAGGCGCATCGCCGAGCAGGGCCTGCCGACGACGCGGGCCGGGTTCGCCGGGCTCGCCGGAGACGAAGCGGTCGTGCTGTTGGCGATCCGCGACCGCTCACAGCGCGTGGTGTACGCGAACGGCCTCGTCGGAAACGGCGTCCCGCCGCTGGCGCTCCGCGCGCGCGAGGCGACCGGGCTGCTCGGACCCGATGTCACCTCGATCGCGGAGGCGGACGCCGAGCGGTTGATCGGCGAGCGCGAGTCGCTCCGGCTCGTGACATTGCCGTTCCGCGTCGAGGGCGACGTCCTCTTCCTGCAGGTCGCCGCGTTCGAGCAGACCGTCTCGCGCTCGCTCGGCGACTACAAGGACCTCCTGTGGATCGGCCTCCCGGCCGGGCTGCTCGCGGCCGGCATCGCGGTCTGGTTCATCTCCGGACGCGCGGTGCACCCGATCCTCGAAATGTCGCTCGCGGCGCGCGAGGTCTCGCCGACCAACCCCGGAGCCCGCCTGCGCGCCGGGGGCGCGAGCGAGGAAATCGCGCATCTGAACGAGGAGCTGAACCGCGCGCTCGACCGGATGGAGGCGGGCTTCCGGGGCCAGGAGCAGTTCATCGCGAACGTGTCGCACGAGCTAGAGACGCCGATCTCCGTGATGATGACCGAGCTCCAGGTCCTGCGCAGCCGCAAGGCGCCGGCCGCGGACTACCTCGACTTCGCGGAGAGCGCGGAGGAGGAGCTGCGGCGCCTCATGGGGCTCGTGGACAGCTTCCTCAAGCTCGCCCGCGTCCACTCCGGGGTCGAGGACTTCGTGCTCACCGACGTCCCCGTCCAGGACATCGTGCTCGAAGCCGTCCAGCACTGCGCCCCGCTCGCCAAGCTCCACGGCGTTCGCATCCTCCCGACGGTCGAGCCGTTCGAGGGGGATCCGATGATCTCGGGCGACCCTCAGCTCCTGCGCTCGATCGTCGACAACCTGATCCGCAACGCGATCCGCTTCTCGTCGGTGGACGACGTCGTCGAGCTCGTCTGCAGCACGACCGCCGGCGAGGCGCGCTTCGTCGTGCGCGACCGCGGTCCGGGGCTCCCCGACGAGTTCCTCGACCGCGTCTTCGAGCGCTACTCCCAGGTGCCGAGCGACTCGCGCCGCGCCCAGGGGACCGGGCTCGGTCTCGCGATCGTGCGCGAGGTCACGGAGCTCCACGGCGGTCGCGTCTCGGCGCGCAACAACGACGATCGCGGCTGCGCGTTCACGGTGACGCTGCCGCTCGCGGGTGCGAGCCGGCTGGTCCCGGAGCCGCACTGACCCGGGACGCGAAGGGGCGTGTCCTCGAACGACGGGGCCGGGCCGTAGCTCTCCCGTAGCTCAGCGCACGCCCGATCCTCGTCCCGGCTATCCTGGTGCGCCGCTCTTCACCACCCTCCATCCATTGAGACGCGTCCTCGTCATCCTGCTGGTCGTCATCGCTTCGGGTGCCCTGTTCTGGGGCGTCTCGAAGCGCTTCGCGCGTCTCGAGCAGGCGGATCCGGTTGCGCGCGGCTTGCGAGCGGCCGTTCCGGTCGAGGTCGGACCCGTGGAGCACGGCACGATCGCACTGCTGCGGACGTTCAGCGGCGCGGTCGAAGCGGCGGCCGAGTTCGTCGTCGCACCGAAGGTCGCGGGACGCCTGGAGCGGCTCGAGGTCGACCTCGGGGACGGAGTGGTGCGCGGGCAGGTCGTCGCACATCTCGACGACGACGAGCTCGTCCAGGCCGTTCACCTGTCCGAAGCGGACCTCGCGGTGGCGACGGCGAGTCGTGCCGAGGCGCGCAGCGCGCTCGAGATCGCCGAGCGCGGGCTCCGGCGGGCGCGGACGCTCCGCGAGGAACGCGTGACCTCGGAATCGCAGCTGGATGCCGCCCTCGCTCTGGAGCTGGCGCGGCGAGCGCACGTCGAGGTCGCCGTGGCGAACGTGACGCGCGCCGAGGCGGCCCTGGAGACTGCCCGCATCCGGCTCGGCTACGCGCGCCTCACGGCGGACTGGAACGGCGGGGACGATCACCGCGTCGTCTCCGAGCGTTTCGTGGACGAGGGCGAGACCGTCTCGGCGAACGCGGCGATCATGTCGATCGTCGAGCTCGCACCGGTCGTCGGAGTCGTCCACGTCCCGGAGCGGGACTACGCCTACCTGTCCGTCGGGCAGCTCGCGACGCTGACCACGGACGCCTATCCCGGACGCACGTTCGAGGGACGCGTCAGTCGTATCTCGCCGGTCTTCCGGCGCGCAACGCGCCAGGCGCGCGTGGAGCTGCTCGTCGCGAACGAGGACGAGCACCTGAGGCCGGGCATGTTCGTCCGCGCCACCATCGAGTTCGAGCGAATCGAGGACGCTCTCAGCGTGCCCTACGAGGCCCTGACCGTGCGCGACGGCAGGACCGGCGTCTTCGTCGTCGACGCTGCGGGCGAGCGAGTTCGCTGGTCTCCGGTGGAAGTGGGTGTGCGCGAGGGGACTCGCGTCCAGGTCCACGCAGACGGGCTCTCCGGGCGCGTGGTGACCCTCGGGCAGGAGCTCTGCGACGACGGCTCCTTGGTGCTCCTTCCGCGCGTCGCGGAGACCTCCACGGCGGAGCGTGCCACCGACTCGACTCGAGGCGCCGAGTGAATCTCCCGCGTTCGAGCGTCGAGCGTCCGGTCTTCACGACCATGGTGACGCTCATGGTCGTGGTCCTCGGAGCGGTCTCCCTGGATCGACTGCGCATCGATCTGCTCCCCAACGTCGAGCTTCCGACCGTCACGGTGCGAACCCAGTACGAAGGAGCCAGCCCCGAGGTCATGGAGCGGCTCGTGACGCAGATCCTGGAGGAGATCGTCGCGACGGTGCCGGGCGTCGAGGAGATCACGTCCGAGTCGTCGGAAGGCAACAGCACCGTGCGTGTGAGGTTCTCCTGGGGGACGAACCTGGACGCGGCGGCGATCGAGCTCCAGTCGCAGATCGAGTCGGAGATCAGCGAGCTTCCCGACGAGATCGTCCGCCCCCGCGTCTCCAAGTTCGACGTGGCGAGCTTTCCCGTCGTCATCCTCGGCATCTCGAGCCGGTTGGACCCGGTGGACCTGACCGAGCTCGTCGAAGATCAGGTGCGCTACCGCTTCGCGCGCGTGCCGGGCGTCGCTCAGGTGGACGTCTGGGGGGGATTCACGCGCGAGGTCCGGATCGAGCTCGACCCGAACCGCGTCAATGCCCTGGGGCTTCCGCTCGATCGGGTCCTCGATGCGGTCCGCGACGCGAACCTGGATCGCCCGGCGGGCAAGCTCGAGGAAGGGCGCCACGAGGTGACCTTGCGCGCCCCGGCCGAGTTCGTCGATCTCGACGAGATCCGGAATACCGTGCTGTTCGAACGCGAGGGTGGAGCCGTCACGCTCCGCCAGGTCGCGAAGGTCCACGACACCTACGAGAAGCTGCGACGCCTCGTGCGCGTCGACGGCGAGCAGGGGATCCGGGTCGCGATTCGCAAGCAGGCGGGCGCCAACACGGTCGAGGTCTCGCGACGGATCCTCGAGCGCATCGACGAGGTCAACGAGGCCTACCCGCAGATCCGCATCGTGCCCGTCTCCAACCAGGGCAACTTCATCGAGCGCTCGATCTCGAACGTCGGCCGGTCCGTGATGTACGGAGGCACGCTGGCCGTCCTGGTCCTCCTGTTCTTCCTGCGCAACCTGCGCAGCACTCTCGTCATCTCGCTCGCCATCCCGATCTCGGTCGTGGGCACCTTCGCCCTGATCTACTTCGGGGGCTTCACCCTGAACCTGATGACCCTCGGCGGACTGGCGCTGGGTGTGGGGATGATGGTCGACAGCTCGGTGGTCGTCCTGGAGAACGTCTTCCGCCGCCGCGCGGAGGAGGGAGAGGAGGCGCGCGAGGCCGCCGTGAACGGCGCGAGCGAGGTCGCCACCGCGATCGTCGCCAGCACGATCACGACGCTCGTGGTGTTCCTGCCCCTGGCCTTCGTGCGGGGCGTCTCCGGTCTGCTCTTCCAGGAGCTGGCCTACGTCATCGTCTTCGCGCTGGTCTGCTCGCTCCTGGTCTCCCTGAGCCTCGTCCCGATGCTCGCCTCGCGGCTGCTCGAGCCGACCCGGCGCGCGGAGCGTCCGCAGGGCCGCCTCGCGCGCGCCGCGGAGTCCGCATTCCGGACGCTCGACCTCGAGTACGGGCAGTTGCTCCGTTTCGCTCTTCGCCATCGCTGGGCGACCGTGTTCGTCGCGGCGGTCTTACTCGTCGCGAGCACGTTCCTCGTGCCCTGGATCGGGAGCGAGTACCTCCCGCCGAGCGACGAGGGCGAAGTGCGCGTCTCGGGAGAGATGGAGATCGGGACGCGGCTGGACCTGGTCGACCGTCAGACGAGGCGCATGGAGGAGATCGTCCTGCCGGCCGTTCCGGAGCTCGTCTCGTCCGTCGTCACGGTCGGCGCCAGCGGGCGCAACGCGGAAGCGGCCTCGACCGGCGAGATCCGCCTGACCTTGGTCCCCGCGTCCGAGCGCTCGCGCTCGAACGTGGAGATCGCCGATGACCTGCGGGAGCGCCTCGTGGGCGCCGTCCCCGGCATGGAGGTGCGCACGCGCGCCCCGCAGGGGCAGTTCCTGCTCGAACGCGTGCTCGGAAGGCAGGAGGGGCTCGAGGTGGAGGTCAGGGGATACGACCTCGAGACCCTCGGCGCGCTGGCGCTGCGTGCAGCGGAGGTCGTGCGCGCCGTGCCCGGCGTGACGGACGTCGAGGTCAGCCGCGACGCCGGCGCGCCCCAGCAGGAGATCCGGGTCGATCGCGACAAGATCGCGGACGTCGGCCTGACCATCCGCGACGTGACGGAGGCGCTGCAGACGGCCTTCGCCGGCTCGCGCGCGGGGGAGTACCGCGCCGGCGGCAACTCCTACCGGGTTCTCGTGCAGCTCGAGGACGCCGAGAAGCGCTCGATCGAGGAGGTCCTGGACCTGACGCTGGGGACTCCCTCCGGCGAGGCGATCGCACTCCGCAACCTGGTCTCCGCCAAGGCCGGACGGGGCCCTCTCGTCATCGAGCGGCGCAACCAGCAGCGGCTCGTCACGGTCCAGGCGGGTGTCACCGGACGTGACCTCGGGTCCGTCGGGCGCGAGGTGCAGGAAGAGCTCGACCGCATCCCGCGCCCCGGAGGACACGAGGTGGTCGTCGCGGGCACGATCGAGGAACAGGAGGAAGCCTTCCGCGAGCTCGCGGTCTCCTTCGCGCTGGCCCTGGCGCTCGTGTACATGGTCCTCGCGTGCCAGTACGAGTCCGTCCGCGATCCCCTGGTCGTGATGTTCTCCGTTCCGCTGGCCGGAGTCGGCGTGCTGTTGACGCTCTTCCTGACCGGCACCACCTTCAACGTGCAGACCGGGATCGGCTGCATCATGCTCGGCGGAATCGTCGTCAACAACGCCATCCTCCTCGTCGATCAGGCCGGAAGGCTCGTCGCCGGGGGCACGGCCGTGGACGAAGCCGTCGCCGAGGCCGGCCGACGCCGGCTGCGGCCGATCCTGATGACCACGCTGACCACCGTCCTCGCCCTGGTGCCGCTGGCGTTCGGGGTCGGGGAAGGAGCCGACGCGCAGGCGCCGCTCGCGCGAACGGTGGTCGGAGGCCTGACGGGCTCGACGCTCATCACGCTCGTCCTGATCCCGGTCGTCTACTCGCTCTTCCACCGCAAATCGCGGTGACCCGGCAGCGTCTCAGCTCTTCGCGATGAGCCGGTCCAGCTCCTCGCGGAGCTTCGGCAGGATCTCGTCGTAGGTGTAGGTGCCCACGGACTCCTCGCCGCGCTTCAGGTTGACGTGGTTCGGGCCGCACCACAGGCCGAGGTCCGCGTCGTCGGTCTCACCCGGGCCGTTCACGCGACAGCCCATGACCGCGATCGTGAAGTCGTGGTCCTCGGCGTAGGCCGTGACCTCCTTCACCTCCTGGGCAAGGTCGATGAAGCGCGTGTTCTCGACGCGCGAGCACGACGGGCAGGCGATGATGTTCAAGCCGTCGAAGAAGTTCGGCGGGACGGAGCGGAAGCGGCCCGCCTCGACGTCGGCGAGGATCGCGCGCCCGACCTCGATCTCCTGACCCTTGTCGTCGAACGGGACCGTCAGGGACACGCGCAGCGTGTCGCCGATCCCGCGCGAGAGGAGCTGCTCGAACGCGATCCTCGTCTTGATCACGCCGTCCGGCGGCATCCCGGCCTCGGTCACGCCGAGGTGCAGGGGGACGTCAGGGCGCGCCTCGGCGAAGGCCACGTTCGCGTCGACCACGAGGCGCGGATCGGAGTCCTTGATCGAGACGACGTAGTCCGTGAACCCGAGCTCGTCGACCATCGCGCAGTGATCGAGCGCCGAGCGCACGATCGCCTCGACGCCCTCGGCCCCGAAGCGGTCCTTGTACTCGGGCGCGACCGAGCCGGCGTTCACCCCGATGCGCAGCGCGAGCCCGTGCTCGCGCGCCGCACCCACGATCATGGCCACCTTCTCGCGGACGGGCTTTGACTTCTCGTGGTGGTGCAGGTGGCCCGGGTTGTAGCGGATCTTGTCGACGAGCGGCGCCACCGTCGCGGCCAGCCGGTAGTTCTCCTGCAGGTCCACGGAGAGCAGCGCGCGAGTACGCCCCCGCACGATCGCCAGCGCCTCCACGTCGGCCTCGCTGTCGACCGCGATCCGGACCAGGTCGGCGCCCGCCGCCTCGAGCAGCTCGACCTGCCGGACGGTCGCCTCGATGTCGCGGGTCGGGGTCGCGGCCATCGACTGGACCGCGATCGGGGCCTCGCCGCCGACGGCGAGGTCTCGGATCCGGATCGTTCGGGAGCGGCGGGGGGGGATCATCGAGGGCGGGGCGGCCGACTATCGTAGTCGCTCCCGGAACACTGGCAGGCAGCGGGTTCTCTTCCCTTTAATAGGGGCCTCGGCATGAAGGCCAAGGTCGCGATCGTCGGCGGCGGGGTGATGGGAACCTCGATCGCCCTCCACCTGGCGGGCCGGCTCGACCCGTTGCGGGAGCCGGTCGTCCTCCTCGAGCGTGCCCCGGAGCTCGGCGCCGGGTCCTCCGGCCGGTCCGGGGCCATCCTGCGCCAGCAGTACGCCGACCGCGAGGTGGCGCGCATGGCGCGCGACTCGCTGCGCGTCTATGCCGACTTCGAGGGCAGGACGGGACGCAGCGTCGGCTTCCGACGGACCGGCGTCCTGACCGTCGCCGGACCCGAGGCCCCCGAGTGGGTCGAACGCCTGCTCGCGAGCGTGGCGATGCTCGCGGAGCTCGGCATCGAGACCCGCGTCGTCGATGCGCCGGAGATCCGCCGGCTCGTACCCGGGATCGAGGTCCACGACGAGGCCGTCGGAGCGTGGGAGCCCGGAGGGGGCTTCGTCGATCCGGCGGCCACGCTCGACGCTTTCTCGGCGCTCGCGCGCACGCACGGCGCGGTCACGAGGCTCGGTGTCGAGGTGACCGCGATCGAGCTCCGGGACGGGGCGGTCGTCGGGCTCGAGACGAGCGAGGGCCGGGTCGAGGCCAACCGGATCGTGGTCGCGGCCGGACCCTGGTCGGCGGCGCTGCTCGCGCGGGTCGGTGTCGAGCTGCCGTTGCGCGCCGTGCGACCCGAGCAGCACTTCCTCGAGCTGCCGGGTACGAGGCCGGCGCCGCGCTCCGCTCCTCTCGACGACGGCGTCGCGCTCGAGCCGATCGTTCGCATCGAGCGCGAGGCGCTCGTGCGGGCCGAGCGGGAGCCGGCCGTTCCGCACCCGGTCGTGATCGATCTCGAGCGCGGTTTCTACACGCGCTGCGAGCCCCATCTATCGCGGACGCGCGTGGGCGGGACCGACTACGAGCGCGACCGTGTGCTGGAGGATCCGGACGACTTCGCGGAGGACGTGGATCCCGCGTTCGCGGAGTGGGCGCGCGCGCGCCTCGTCCAGCGCTTGCCGGTCTACGGTTCGCTCCCCGACGCGGGCTCGCAGGCCGCCTGGTACACGCTGACGCCGGACTCGCAGGCCGTGCTCGGACCGCTGCCGGGAGTGAAGGGCCTCTTCGTGGCGAGCGGCTTCTCGGGCCACGGCTTCAAGCTCGCGCCGTCGGTGGGCGCGGGGATGGCGCAGATGGTGCTGGGTGACGAGGTGACGGCGTTCGACGCCGCGTTCTTCGCGCCGGCCCGATTCGGTGGGAAGGCGGTCGAGTTCGGGAGCGGGGCTTTCGGGTTGTAGGCCCCTCGGGCACGGGGCTGACGAGCGGCCTACGGCCGGGTCGTGAGCAGGCTCGTGATCCGAACCCCATAGCTGTCGTCGACCGTCACGATCTCGCCGCGCGCGACGACCTTGCCGTTGACGAGGATATCGGCGGGCTCGTGGGCCTCGCGGTCGAGCTCGACGACCGATCCGGCGCGGAGCTCGATCAGCTCGGCCAGGGTCAGCTTCGCGCGGCCGACCTCGACCGTCACTCGCACGGGGACGTCCGAGAGCGACTGCATTCCGAGCGCTTCGCCGTGCTCCCCCGAGTCCTCGAGCTCGTCGAGCGCGTTGACCTGGACGGCGACCGCCTCGGTGGCCTTCTCGACCTTCTCCTCGAGCTCGGTCGCGGTGGTCTCGTCGACCACTTCTTCTTCGGCTTCAGCCATGTGGGTCTCCTAGGAGAGGTCCTCAAGGACCGGGTTGACGGTGAGGATCCGGATCGCGCGGTTGCCGCGCGCGCTGCCCATCTCGCTGGTCCCGCACGGTTGCCCCTCGACCCGGAGGATCAGGGGATCGGAGGGGCCGGTGCCGAGCGGGACGACGTCGCCGACCTCGAGTGAGAGGAGGTCCGAGAGAGGAATGTCACTCGCCCCGAGATGGGCCGAGAGGTCGATCTTCACGCGGTGCAGGTGATCGGGGAGCGCCGAATGGATCGCCCCCTCGGGCCCGCGGCCCGCGAACCGGATGCCGGGCAGGTAGACGTGCAGGTGGCTCGGCTCGCCGAGCCCCTCGACGCGCAGCCTGGCGTGGACGCGGTGAGACTCGGCGTTCTCGCCCGCGCCGCGCCAGTCCGCGATGTCCTCGCGTTGCCTGGCGACGGCGACGTCGGACGCCTCCAGCGCGGCGGCCTGCGCAACGCCGTCGACGACGGTCTTCAGGACGTCCTGAAGGAGCATCCGCTCGATGCCCTCGAGCTCGCGCGCCACCGGCTCCTCGTTCGCACCCAGGAGGAGCTCGATCGCCCCGACCGCTCCACGCGTGTCCCATCGGATCCAGCCGGGCTGACCGTCGACCTGGAAGCCCGCGAGGGCGAACGGAGCCTCGAGGTCGTCGAACAATCCGTCGGCGCTGGCCTCGGCGACGGCTTCGATCTCCATGTTGACCGGTGTCTTGAAGTGGGCCGCAAGGGCAGTCTCGAGCTGGGGAACCGCCAGCCCGAAGCTCTTCACGAGCTCGTCGAGGAACGCTCTGCTGAACCGACGCGGTCGCCGGAAGTCGCGCTGCACGACCTCCTCCGCGACCGGCGTCCCGACTTCGGTCGGCTCGGCGTTCTCCCCCGGTGCGAGCTCCGGGGCGTCGTTCTGTTCGGTTTCTTCGACCACGGTTACTGGATGATGAACTTCACCTTGTACAGCTCGCGAATGTGACCCCTGATGCCGACGTTGATCTCGCCGACGAACCCCTCCTTCAACCCGGTGACGTCGACGTAGAGCGTCCGCCCCTGTTCGTCCTTCACGACCAGGTTGTCCTCGTTCCCGTTGAACGTGTACTCGTCGCCGCCGTTGAGGCGGAGCTTCTTCTCCACCGTGTCGACGAAGAGCTTGCCGTCGTGGAAGGGGTCGCGCATGGTCGACTTGTGCGCGGCGACACCGGGCCGGATTCCGCTCTTCTCGTCAGGGCCCGTCGGGGTCAGGGCTTTTCCCGTGTGGACGGGGAACAGCAGGTACTCCGCGGCGGTCTCGAGCTCGCCCAGGAAGACCTCCTGCGTGGCGCGGTCCAGCACGTCCTCCGCCGATCTCTGCGAGGCGATCGTGAGGAGCGTGTCCTGGAGCTTCGCGATGTAGAGAGGGTCCGCGATCCGCGCCAGACCGTAGGTCTCCTCGTACGCGTCGAACTCGACCTTCAGGTCGATCACCAGGTACCGGCGCCCGCCCTCACCTGCGAGGTTTGCCGTCAGGGCCTGGCCTTCCTCCAGCGCTGCGAGGTCCATCACGAAAGGTCCCTCGAACACGGGGACCTCGTCCGCTCCAGGTACGGCCAGCAGCGAGACTGCGGCCGCCGTGGCGACGACACCGAGTGCTCCGCCTCCGAGGAAGAGAGTCTTCTTGCTCTTCTTGGGCGCTTTTTCCTCGCCTTCGACCGAGGTCTCAGCGGCGGCTTCCTTGTTCTCTTCGTTGGCCATGATTCTGGTCAGTCGTTCTCTTGAGACGGGGTGATGAGGCGCGCATCGACACCGCGCGTCCCCATGCCCGGATCGTCGATCTCCTCGACCCAGGCTCGCGCCTCTACCCGCTCGGGGCGGAAGCGGAACTCGTCGATGAGGTACTTGCGAACCGCCGCCGCGCGCCGGAAGGCGAGCAGTCGGGGGCCGTCGGACGCGTGGCCTTCGAGGATGAGCACTTGCCCGTTGCCCGGTTTCAGCGTCTGCGCCAGCAGATCGAGATAGGCGACGCTGTCCTCGGTCAACTCGCTCGACCCTTCACGAAACGTCGCGATCGTCGGCTGGTTGAGCTCGTCGTGAGGGCGGAGCCCCTTTGCGAGAGTCGCGCGCACGAGCTCTTCACTGCTGGCTTCGATGTGCGTCGTCCTGCGCTCGGCGTCGTCCTCCGGAGGCAGGTTGAAGCGGATCCGGATCTCGTCGAAGATCGCGAACTGCTCGTTCGCGTCGAGCACGCCGTCGAGGCCGAAGGAGCGCATGGCGACGATGAAAGAGCCGACGCCCTTCGCGATCAGGCCGGCCTGCTGCTCGTGTGACATCGAGACGAGCAGGATGAAGAAGGTGAGGATCAGCGTCATCATGTCCCCGAAGGAGACCATCCAGGCGGGTGCGCCCTTCTCCGGTTCCTCTTCCATCAGCGGACCTCCTCCCTGTGGTCCGCCTCGAGTGCGTTCGCACGCACCTTCGACAGGGAGATCACGCGCACCTCGACGCGCCGGTTGAGCGTTCTGCCCTCGAGCGTGGCGTCGTCGCCGAGCGTTCGGGTGTTCGCGAGGCCCGCCGCCTGCATGAGGGCCGGGTTCACGGCGCCCGACTCCATCATCACCTCGATGGCGGCCAGGGCCCGGGCCATGCTCAGGGACTCCGCAGTGGGATGCTCGGGCGTGGGCTTGAAGGCGCCGTCGGTGAAGCCCTCGACCAGGACGAGGTGCGGGTAGTACTGCATCACGTCGGCGAGCTGCGCGAGGCTCTTCTCGAGCTCGGCGTTCACCTCGGCCGAGCCCGGAGCGAAGCCGCACTCCTCGCCGAAGACGATCTGGACTCCGTCCTGTAGCTCGTTGAAGTCGAGCTCGACGTCCTCCTCCGCCTTCTTCTGTCCCATCTCCTCGAGGTTTTCCTCGAGGTGCTGGAAGGGACGCGAGTGGGGGTGGTTGGCGCCGCGGCGGATGTCGGTGGCCGAGACGATGTCGTCGTCCAGCGTCTCGCGCGCGATGTGGCCGCCGATCTGCTTGATGTTGCCCCGGGTTCCGGTGAGCCAGCCGTCGACCTGGAGGCGATCGAACTCCTCGACGCTCGAGAACGTCATCAGGAGCACGAAGAACGTCACGAGGAGCGAGATCATGTCCGTGAAGGTGACGACCCACTGGGGTGCGCCGGGCGGCCCGCTCGCCTCTACCTTCTTCTTCTTCTTCTTCGCCATCGATCAGGCCTCGACAGCATCGCGTTCCGAGGGAGCCAGGAAGCTCTTGAGCATCTCCTTGACGAGCTGCGGCTTCTCGCCGGACTGGATCGCGACGATCCCCTCGATCATCAGCTCACGCAGGAGGATCTCCTGCTTCGCCCGGACGTCGAGCTTGCCCGCCAGCGGGATGAAGACCATGTTCGCGGCCATGGCGCCGTAGAGCGTCGTCAGGAGCGCCGTCGCCATGCCGCCGCCGATGCTGGACGGGTCGGAGAGGTTCTGGAGCATCTGCACCAGACCGACGAGCGTCCCGATCATGCCGAAGGCCGGCGCCATCGAGCCCAGGGCGTCGAGCATGCTCTTTCCCTGGACGTGGCGCTGACGCTGCCACTCGGCCTCGATGTCCATGATGTCGCGGACCGTGTCCGCGCCGAAGCCGTCGATGACGAGCTGAATGCCCTTGCCGAAGAAGCGATCGTCGACTTCCTTGAGCTTCTCCTCGAGCGCGAGCAGGCCTTCCTTCCGCGCGAGGTTCGCGTACTCGATGACGCGATCGATCTCGTCCGCCGGCGTGTTGAGCTTGAAGAAGTACGTCCGCAGGATGACCTTGACCAGTTGCCTCAGGTCGGACCCCGGGAAGTTCATCATGATCACCGCGAACGTCCCGCCGAACACGATCATCATCGACGGGACGTGGACGAAGATCGTGAGGCCGCCCGGTCCCATCACCATCGAGGCAACGACGAGACCGAAGCCGAGGAAGGTGCCGATGACGGTCGTGATGTCCATGGACGGGGCCTTCAGCGCCGGGGGGTGGGGCGCCGGGGGTACCGGGGGAAGGGGAGCCCCGTGGGGACAGGGCCGAGTCCTCTATCGGCTCCCGCGGTCCATTGCTTGACGGGGCTTCAGCCTCGCGGGGCGGAAGAACCTTCCGCTCTCGCGCGCTCAGCCGGGCCCGTCAGCCGTCGCCCGGCTGTAAGCATCCACGTACTCCTTCCAGCTCTCCGCGGGGAGGGCATTGAGGAGCGCCGCGGCCCGTTCCTGGTCCAGGCTTCCGAGGATCTTGGCCGCTTCCATCGCCGAGAACTGCATGAGCCGGGTCGTCATCTCCTCCGCATCGCCCTGGGCGAAGAGGCGGGCGATCTCGGACCACTGGGCCTTCGCCGAGGACGCGCCGGCATCCTTGTCGCGACCGACCTCGGCCGCGCGCATCGAGAGCTCGGCCTCGTAGCGATCGAGCTCCGCGCGCAGCTCCTCGAGGGTCGCGAACTGGTGCCCCAGGAGCTCCTCGCGTTCGGCGACGCCGGACTCGCGTTCCACGACGCCGCGCAGGCGCTCCTCGAAGGCGAGCTTGGCCGTCTTGAGGTCGACCACGAGGCCCTGGAGCTCATCGGATGTGAGCGGGGGCTCGAACGCGTAGGCCGTCAGGATGCTCAGGTTCGCGTCGACGACCTGCTTCTCGGTGTACACCGGCTCCGTATCGTCGGAGAGCATCGGTTCCTCTTCCTCGACCGGTTCGGCGGTCTGGAAGAGATTTCCGATGACGGCGACCTCCGACAACGGTGTGCCGGACATCGTCGCGAACCCCAGGAACGCGACGACGAAGAGGCTGAGGCCGCCCACGGCCATCACGGCGATCTCGATACCCTTGTTCATGGTGTACCGGGAACGTTCTCATCGGCTCGCAGGGCCGATCGGCTGGAGGCTCCTCGCCGGCGGTGGGAACTGGCGGCCCACTCGTCGAGCTCTGCGCCGTCCGAGCGCTCGACCTCGTACTGGTGCTGGGCGCGGCGGCGCTCCTCCAGCCGCACGAGGGCCTGCCGGTCCTTTTCGTGTTCGGACCACCGCAGGTGGGATTCCTCCGAGGCGGCGCGCAGGCCGGAGGCTCGCTCGCGGTTCTGCCGCAGGGCGTTCCAGATGTTCTCGACGGCCCGCTCGGACGCCAGCAGGTCGTTGGCGGAGAGCTCGGGCTCGGACCGCATGGCAAGGACGGCGGCTCCGGCCGCGTCCGCGGCCCTGCGCAGCTCTTCCGAGCGCGCCTCCGCGTCGTGAGCCAGGCGCTCCGACGCGGCCCACTCGGCGCGGGCCACCCGCTCCCGGATCTCGCGCGTGCGCAGGATCCGCGCCAGCCGGAAGTGGAATCGCCGGATCATCTCGCCTCGACACCGAGCACGAGGCCCATCAGCTCGAGCGTCTCCTCGAGCGTGCTGAACTCGTCGGGCTTCTGGGTCAGGAACGCTTCGATCGCGGGCATTCGCGTGATCGCGGCGTCGAGCTTCGCGTTCGTTCCCGGTCGATAGGCGCCGACCTCGACCAGATCGCGCCCTTCCTTCCACGCGGCGAGGAGACGCCGGAGCTCCTGGGCGAGCTCGACGTGCCCGGGGTGCGCGATCTCGTTCATCAGGCGCGAGAGACTTCCGAGGACGTCGATCGGCGGGAACTGACCGCGGTGCGCGAGATCGCGCGAGAGGAACACGTGGCCGTCGAGCAGCCCGCGGAGGGTGTCGCCCACGGGCTCGTTCGGATCGTCGGCGTCGAGCAGTACCGTGATCAGGCCCGTGAGGCTGCCCGATTCCGTCCGTCCCATGCGCTCGACGAGCTTCGGCACCGTCGCGAAGAAGCTCGGCGGGTAACCGCGCACGGTCGGCGGCTCGCCCGCGGCGAGGCCGATCTCGCGGGCAGCTCCCGCGAAGCGCGTGATGGAATCCATCAGCAGGAGGACGTCGTGGCCGCGGTCGCGGAAGTACTCCGCCACGGTCGTCCCCACGAAGGGCGCCAGGTAGCGCTCGATGGGAGGCCTGTCGGACGTCGCGACGACGACGACGGCTCGCTTCATGCCTTCCGGGCCGAGCACCTGATCGATGAACGCGCGCACCTCGCGCCCGCGTTCGCCGACGAGGACGCAGACGACGATCTCGGCGTCCGTGCCGTTCGCGATCTGGCTCAGCAACGTGGACTTTCCGATGCCCGAGCCGGCGAAGATGCCCATGCGCTGGCCCCGACCGATGGTCGTCGTGGCATCGATCGCTCGCACGCCGGTTCGGAGCGGCTCGGTGACGGGCGGGCGCCGCAGGGGAGGCGGCGCGTCGCGCCGCACGGTGCGCCGCTCGCTGAGCGTTCCGAGCGGTCTCTCGTCGAGCGGTTCGCCGAACCCGTCGACCACGCGGCCGAGGAGGCTGTCGCCGACCCCGATCTCGAACGGAGCTCCGAGTGCGACGACTTCCTGGCGCGGAGCGATCCCCCCGAGGTCGCCATGGGGCATCAGGAGCGTCGTCGAGCCGCGGAACCCGACGACCTCGGCGTCGATCGTTCCGTCCGGACCGCGGTCGATGCGGCACACCTCACCCATCGCGGCCGGGAGGCCGGTGGCCTCGATCATCACGCCGGAGACGACGTCCACTCGACCGCTCCAGAAGGGGCGACCGCCCTCTTCGACGTGCTCGCGGCAGCTCTCGAGGAAAGGAGTCACGCGACGTCTCCGCGAATGCGGTCGCCGATCGCTTCGACGGCACGCTCCACGTCGCGCACGAGGATGCCGTCGGGCGTCGTGACGCGGACGTCTCCCTTGGCCACGGACGTGTCGGGAACGAGCTCCGTGCCGGCCCGGAACTCGACTCCGGCGAGCAGCACCAGGTCGTCCGGGTGCACGTGGACCGTGCAGTTCCCGCGTCCCGCGCCGCTCTCGTGGAGCACCTCGCGCACGATGGTCTCGAGGTCGTAGCGACCGGCGTCGATCTCGGTTCGCAGGAGCCGGCGCGCGATCGCGAGCGCGAGCTCCAGCGCGCCCTCTCCGACTCGCCGGCGGGCATCGTCGGTGGCTTCGTCGAGCCGCTGGACGGCGTCGTCGAGACCTTGCAATCCAGTCCGCAGAACTTCGCTGCGACCGATACCCTCGCCGCGCACGAGGGCAGCGTCGATACGGCGCTGGGAGACCTCCTCGAAGGCATCGACCGGTGTCCCGGACACGAGGCGAACGCCGGAGGGCGAGCGAGTCGTCCGGATCGGCTCAGGTGACAAGCTCTTCTCCCGAACGCGCCGGACTGAACTCGCCCGACTCGATCAAGCCCCGGACGGTCGTCATCAGTTGCTCGCGTGCAGCGAGCACCTCCGACAGAGCCATCGCGCCGGCGAGCTCGCGCTCCTC
Source organism: Planctomycetota bacterium (assembly GCA_029259655.1). Taxonomy (GTDB): domain Bacteria; phylum Planctomycetota; class UBA1135; order UBA1135; genus OFTM220. The sequence goes on along the minus strand of JAJDET010000058.1, from coordinate 37,269 downwards.
GTCGACCATGCCCCGCACGCGTGCGCTGAGGTTGGACAGGACGTTCTCCTCGACCTCGGGCTGGCAGGCCTTCAGTGCGATGGAGAGCGTGCGCGTATCGATCGAGCCCAGGATCTTCTGCATCGAACGCTTGTCGATCGAGGCCAGGTCTTCCCAGGCGAACATGCGTTCGCGGATCTCCTGAGCGGTCGTCTCGTCTTCCTTCTCGATCCCCTGCAGCACTGCCTGCTCGATCTCCGGGCTCGAGAAGTTGAGCATGTTCGCGATCGTCTTCAGGCGCTTGTCCGGGTCGACCGCGACGGGACTCTGCGCGAGCTTGTCGAGCTTCGCCTTCACGCCCTCCGCGATCGAGCGGAGCATGTCGATCCCCGGGGGCGTGAGCGACGCCATTCGCTTGACGATGCCGAGCGCGGTCTCCGGCTCGAGCACCGAGAGGACCGCGGCGGACACGGCGGGGTCGATGTGCGACAGGACGAGGGCGCACACGGCGGGTGATTCGTCCCCGAGCGCGCGCGCGAGCCCCTCGGGAGCTGCTTCCTCGATCTCGAGGAACGGACGCTCGTGGTAGCGGCGCTCGCGCACACGATCGACCACTTCACGTGATCGATCGCGCCCGATTCCGTCGGTGAGAAGGGCGCCGAGCTCGGTGTCCTGTCGCGGTCGTATCGGGCGCGGTCCCGACGCCTCGATGGCGAGCAGGCGCTTGAGATCGGCGATTCGCTTCGGAGTCGCGGTCCCCGGATCGATCTTTGTCATCGCCTCGGCGATCTCCGTGACGACCTCCGGACCGATGTGTTTCAGGATCGCGGACGCGCGCTCCTCCTCGAGTGAGAGGAGGAAGCCCGCGACCTTCTCGATCCCCGTGAGTTCGCGTTCGGCCATGGCGTTTCGACCTCAGAGGGCGGCGGTGGTCTCCTCCTTCGCCCACGAGGACAGGATCTCGCCGACGCGTTCCGGGTCGCTCCTGACGAGCTCCTCGACCTGCGCCTGGGCGAGGCGTTCCATCATCTCGTCGTTGTCGACGGCGTCCGCGTTCGCGTCCGTCTTCGCCGGCTCGGTCTTGGCTCCCTTGAGGGCCTTGGCGAGCAGGATCAGGAAGACGAGCGCGCTCACGATCTCGACACCGCGCTTCAGGAGTGTCTCGACCAGCGGGCTGAGCGTGCTGGGTTCTTCCACCGGGTCTCCGGCGGACTCGTCCACAGGCGGAACGTAGAGCGGCAAGATCACCGTGCTGAACACGTCGGTGCGCGTATCGTCGAAGCCGACGGCCGCCTTGACGTTGTCGGCGAGCTGGGTCTCCTGACCGGCCAGGCTCTCGTCCAGGAACAGCGAGATGGACAGGCGCTCGAGCTTGGGTGCGAGCCGCACGGTTCGCACCGTCTCCTGCGGAGTCCAGTACTCCTTGGACGTGTTCTCCGTCTTGGCGACCTGATCTCCGGCCGGAGCGGGCTCTCTCGGGACACCGGCCGTGTCCACGCCGAAGGCTCCCGAGCTCGAACCGGCACCGGCCGGGCCTCCGACCTTCGAACCGCTTCCCTGCGGCGTCTTCGTGGTGGCCGTCGTCTCGGACAGGACGACTTTCGAGGTCGGATCCGAGGACTGGGAGATCGTGGTGTTGAGGTCGTGGTTCCACGAAGAGCTGACGGAGACGCGGGCCTTGCTCGGGCCGAGCACCTCCGCGAGGATCCGGTTCGACCGCTCCTCGAGGTCGCGTTCGAAGAGGCGCTTCTGCTCCATCCAGTCCGAAGCGCCGGTACCCGTCTCGTCGAGGGTGGTCCCGTCGAAGAGGCTGTTGCCCAACTGGTCGGCGATGTTCAGGTGCCGCGGCTCGATTCCGAGTCCGAAGCGCACGAGGTTGGCGACCGTCTTGCCCTGCGCCACGCTCAGCATCTCGGGACGCCGTAGCTGGAGCATCACCGAGCCGGTCTTGGGCTCGTTCTCGCCGAAGTGGAAGCGAGCGCCCGAGGTCGTCGTGACCGAGGCCTTCACGACGAAGTCGAGCTCCTCGAGGAGCTTCTCCATCTCCTGCCACTGGCGCTTGAGAGTGACCTGCTGACGCTCGCTCTGGCTCATGAAGACCGTCGACAGACCGCCGTCGCCGGTGACGATGCCGCCCTCGGGACGATCGAGCGCGCCGGCGCCCGCGACTGCGTGCATGGCCTTGTAGCGACTGGACTCGTCGACGTAGACGTTGAACGGGCCCGGCGGCTGACTCTGTTCGAAGGGGATCCCCGCTTCGGAGAGGGCCCTCTGGACCTTCGCGCTCTCGGAAGCCGTGAGCTCGCTGTAGAGGAGCTCGAAGTGCGGCTTCCGGGCGACGACGGCGGCCGTCGCCGCGATCGCGACGACCGCGACGAGCACGAGGCCCGCGATCACCTTCGATCCCATTCCCGCGTTGCGGAGCTGTTCGATGAGGTACTGGAGCATCTTGGGGGTCCCGTCAGACCGTCATGCGCATCGTCTCGCGGTACGCGTCGATGAGCTTGTTCCGGATCTCCATGGCGAACTCGAAGCTGATCCGGGCGCGGTTGACGCGCGTTGCGATCTCGTGGAAGTCCGTGATCTCCCCGGACACGAGGTCTGCGGCGAGCTGATCCGGTGAGGCGGCGTGCACCTCGCGATCCACGGCGAGGAAGCCCTCCTTGAGCTGTTCGATGGCGCCGGTCGGCTCCGCGGCATTCGGGGCCTTCGCGTGCCTGCCGTCCTGGACGCCGCGAGAATCGACGGCGGACTCGAAGAGCCGCGCCGCGTCGTCGCGTATCGACTTCGCTGCGTCGTTCTGGTCCCGGATCGCGGAGAGGATCGCCTCTCGCGCCAGATTGCTGGTGATGCGGTCGACCATGACCTAGTTCCGGATCAGCGGATCATCTCCAGAGCACGCTGGGCCATGCGCATGAAGATCTCCTGCGACTTGAGGTTCGCCTCGTAGGCTCGGACCGCCGTCATCAGGTCCGCCATCTCGCGCACGGAGTTGACGTTGGGGAACTCGACCATTCCGGCCTCGTTCGCGTCGGGGTGGCCGGGATCGTGGATCATCTCCATCGGTGTGGACATGTCGCGGGCCACGTGTCGGATGCGAACACCGCCGCCCCGGGCGCGTCCGTTCCGAACGGTCTGGGGGATCGGCTCGAAGTGGACGACCTTCCTGCGAAAGGCGCCTCCGTCCGGCGTGTGAGTCGTCTGGGCGTTCGAGATGTTGTCCGCGATGGTGTCGATGCGGACACGCTCGGCCGCGAGACCGGACGATGCCGTGCGAAGGCCGGAGAAGAGAGAATCGATTCCGCTCATTGGGATCAGGTGCTGGAGATGCTCGTCTGGAGCAGGTCGAAGTGCGACCGGAGGATGCTCGCGTAGGTCTCGTACAGGAGCTGGTTCTCGCGCATCGAGTTGAGCTCGAGCTCCTGGGTCACGTTGTTCCCGTTCGGACTGGTGGGCGTCACGTGGTCCTCGACGACGACAGGCTGGACGCCCTCCGCCTCCTCGCGCGAGCGGCCGAGCGCCTCCCGCAGGTGTTCCTCGAACTGAACGGTGCTGCGGCGGAAGCCGGGCGTGTTCTCGTTGGCGAGGTTGTGCATCAACACTTCGTTTCGAAGCGAAGCTGCACTCATCAGGCGGACGATCAGGTCCGTTCCTGTACCGGTGGCGTTCATCAGGCGACGAGTCCCATCTGGCGCCAGAGCTTCATCTTGTTCGAGAGCGTCCGGGCGGTGACGCCCAGCCTTCTCGCGGCTTCGCTCTTGTTGCCGCCGGTCGACTCGAGGGTCGCCAGGATCGCTTCCCGCTCGATGTCGGCGATCGGACGGTTCGCGAGGTAGGCGCTGATGTCGATGGCCTCTCCGGTCTCCGCGTGCACCGCGGCCGGCGGCGTGTGAGCCGCGGGACCGAACTGCAGGTGGTCGGAGTCGATCCGGCGTCCGCCCTGCAGGACGACACCGCGCTGCACGACGTTCTCGAGCTCGCGCACGTTGCCGGGCCAGGTCCACGTTTCCAGCCGCTGACGCGCGGAGTGCGTGAACTCGGGTGACTTCAGGCCGTTCTGAGTCGCGTACAGCCCGGCGAAGTGATACGCGAGCGGGACGATGTCTTCCCGGCGCTCGCGCAGCGGCGCGAGGTGGATGGGCAGCACGTGCAGGCGGTAGTAGAGGTCCTCGCGGAACCGACCGGCCGCGACCTCGTCGGGAAGCGAGCGGTTCGTGCTCGTGATCACGCGGACGTCGACCTTGAGCGTGTGCGTTCCGCCGACGCGCTCGAACTCCTCTTCCTCGAGGACCCGCAGGAGCTTCGATTGGAGGTTGGGAGAGATCTCCCCGATCTCGTCGAGCAGGAGGGTTCCCCCGTCCGCCAGCTCGAACCGACCGGGACGCATCTTGTGGGCACCCGTGAAGGCGCCGCGCTCGTGCCCGAAGAGCTCCGACTCGAGGAGCTGCTCCGACAGCGCGGCGCAGTTGACGCGGATGAAAGGTCCCTCGCGCCGCGGGCTCTGGTTGTGGATGTAGTGTGCGATGCGCTCTTTCCCCGTTCCGCTCTCGCCCGTGATGAGGACGGTCCCCTTCGACGAGGCGATGCGGTCGGCGGACTCGAGCGTCTCCTGCATCGAATCGCTGACGCCGATGATCTCGGCACCCTCGGCTGCACCCGTGACCTCCGCGCGAAGGTAGGCGTTCTCCTCCTCGAGCCGCTGGGAGCGGTCGATGCGCTGGATCACGATCTCGATGGACTCGGGCGTGCAGGGCTTGATCAGGAAGTCGACGGCCCCCTGACGCATGGCCTCGACGGCGGAATCGATCGTTCCGTGAGCCGTGACGAGCACAGTCGGCACGTCCGAGAACTCGGTTGCGACGTTGCGAACGAGCTCGATCCCGTCGGTTCCCGGCATGCGGAGATCCGTGAGGACGAGGTCGAACGAGGTCTTCCGGAGGTGTTCGACGGCCTGGTCGGCGGAGGAGACGGCCTGGGCTTCGAGGCCCAACGAGTTGACGGCCTCTGTGAGGAACTCACGCGACAACGAATCGTCGTCGACGATCAGGATTCTGTGGATCGACATGGCTAGGAACTGGCAGGGGAAAAGGGGATACGGAGCGAGAGCTCGGCGCCGCCGAGCGAGCTCGCTCCTGGACTGATCTCGAGGCTGCCGCCGTGGACCTGGGCGATCGTGCTGGTCAGTGCCAGCCCGAGCCCCGTCCCTTCGGCGCGGGTGGTGAAGAAGGGGTCGGTTATCAGGCCCCGGATCTCCTTGGGAATGCCGGGCCCCGCGTCGGAGACGCGGATGACGATCTCCTCCCTCTCGCGAGACTGGTGCACCTCGACCTCACCGCCGTCGGGCTGCGCGTCGATCGCGTTGGCGACGAGGTTGCGAACGGCCTGACGGAGCTTGATGCGGTCGCCCAGGTAGGGCGGCGCCGTCGAGTTGACGTGGACCTGCCAGCGCGCAGCGGAATCGTCGTCCTCGTTGCGCGCGGCTCGCACGGCCTGCTCGAGGAGCTCCCCGGGATCGATCGGGCACGTGGCGAGGTGCTGGGGACCTGCGATGCAGAGCAGGCTCGTGATGATGGAGTTCGCCTCGTCCGCACCCTCGAAGATGAGCGAGGCCCAGCGATGGGCTTTCGTGCCCTCGTCGAACTCGCCCGTGAGGAGCTTCGCGAACCCCGCGACCGCGTTCAGCGGGTTGCGGATCTCGTGCGCGATGCCTCCGGCCATGGTTCCGAGCGCGGCGACCTTGTCCATGCGGTGGAGGCGCTCGTTGAGGACTGCGACTTCCGTGCGGTCGTCGAGAATCTCGACCGACCCGCCGTCCGGCTCGATCTCCGAGAGCCGCGAGGCGAGGACGAGACGCACACCGTCTTCGCGAACGAGCTCGCGTTCCTGCTCGGGCCCGTCCGTCGGCGACAGGAGCGGATGCGTCGTCAGGCCCAGGAGCTCGTCCTGCGGCGTTCCGAGGATCCTCTGCGCGGCGGGGTTCGCCCGCACGATCCGTCCCTCCGGATCCCGTACGACGACTCCGGTCGGGAGCGCGGCCAGGACCGCCTCCAGATCGCCGGTGACGCGGTCGAGCTCCTCGACCTTGGTCGCGAGCTCGGTGTTCATCCTGCAGAGCTCCTCCTCGACGAAGTCCGCGCGCTCGGCCAGCGCGGCGTAGCTCGTCTGGAGGCTCTGGGAGATCGATGCGAACTCGCGCTGAGCCTGCTCGAACTCGACCCCGATGCTCTCCCTGTTGGCAACCATCACTCGGTTGCCTCTCTCCGGCGAAGCTCTTCGGGGAGCCGCTCCACGAACGTGAGCTTCCAGGTGACGAACTCGAGGTTCGTGCTCGCGCGCTCGGCGAACGAGCCCGCATCCTCTTGCTCGCTGATCGCGCGGTAGAGCTCGGCCGCTTCCGTGAGCCGGTCGAGACGCTCCAGGCAGCGCGCGCGCCAGTACCGGCCCGCGACGGTCTCGTCCTTCTCGAGCAGTGCGAATCCGCGGGCGAAGAGGCCGGCGCGGTAGCAGGCCTGGGCCTGCATGAGCGGGTTCGCGCTGTACGCCGTGTCCGTCGCCGGCGCGATCGACCGTCGGTGCACGGGCGCACCGGGCGCGCCGAGCTTGCGCAGCACGTCGAGCGCCTCGGGGTCCAGCCCTCGCGTCACGCCGGAGACCGGCGTCTTGATCGACCCGGTCGTGTCGGCCGGCGAGCTCAGCAGGCGGGCCTCGACGACGTCGAGCTCTTCCCGCAGCAGGCTCACGTTCGTCCGGAGGACGTCGAGCTTGCGATCGCGCTCCGGACCGGCCGGACCGTCGAAGATCGGAGGTTCGGTGACCTCGAGCACGAGGTCGACGGCGATCGGCTCTGCACGGTCTCGGATGCCGACCAGGATCTCGAGGGACTGGACCGTCTTCGACAGCGCTTCCTCGAGAGAGGAGAGGGCCAAATCGTTTCCATCGGGGCCGAGCGCCGTCGCCGGGACGACGACGAACGCGGCCAGAGAGGTCCCGATCGCTCCGGTGAATCGCATCATCAGTATCGCCCCTCGTAGGCGTCGATGGCCTCCTCGTAGCGCTCGTAGCTCTCGAAGATCTCGGCGGCCCGGATGTCGAGACGGCTCTGGTGCGAGAGCGTCTCGAGCGCGCCTCGTTCGGAGCTCAAGAAATCGATCGCGGACTCGTAACCGCTCGTCTGCTCCAGCAAGCCGGACCAGGCGAGTGCCAGGAGGACGCGCGAATCGGGATCGAACGCGTTCCGTTCTTCGAGAAGGTGTTTCAAGAGCTCTGCGGCCCGCTTGGGCTCTCCGGAAGCCGCCCACTCCTCGGCAAGGTCGAGCTTTTCCTTGAACGTGAGCTCCTCGGCGTCGGCGTGCCCGCCCGGCGCCGCGAGCCCCAGTCGCTCTCGTGCCTGACGCGCAAGGGGTGCCAGTCGCTTGCTCAGCTCAGGCGTCCGCGCCTGCGCCACGCCGAACAGTGCGCCGAGCTCGTCCTCCTGGTCGAGTGCGAGGCGCACGGCCCTCTCGATCGCGCGCGCGTGCTCGACGTCATCGGCTTCCTTCGCGTAGATCAGCCACGCCCGGCCTGCCTCGTCGAGCAACTCGAGACCCTCGAGCGACCGCGCGCGCAGCGCGTGGACCTGCAGGCGATCCTTCTGGTTCAGGCCGGAGCTCTCCAGCTTCTCCAGGAAGCGCAGGCACTCGACGTACTCGCCGATACCGAGGTTCGCCTCGGCGCGGATCATCAGGCGGTCGATCGCCTCGAGGGCCGTTTCCGACGGATAACGCTTCTCGAGCAAGTCGAGCGCGCTGAGGGCCTGTGTCTCTTCCTTCAGGTGAACGAAGCAACGCGCGAGCTCCGTTCGCCCGGTGGCCGCGTACTCGTGAGCGGTCGGGAGGTTGATGAGCTTTCTGAAGACGTTGCTGGCCTCGCCCCACTGGGACAACCGCCCGTGCACGCGTCCGGCGTTGAAGAGGGCATCGGCTACGCGGGGCGACGACGGGAAGTCCTTCGGGGCGTTCTGGTAGTGCTCGAGCGCCGCGCTCCAGTTGCCGCGCGCTTCCTCGATCCTGCCCTGGTTCACCCGCCCGCCGACACCGAGACGGTGCGCGGGGTGCGCGGCGTGTGCCTCGAAGTAGGCGACCGAGGCGCGGCGCAAGAGGGTCTCCTTGTCCGCGCCCTCCAGGGCGTCGTCGGTGACCGTCAGAGAGCCCGTCCGGAGGCGTGCACGCAGGCCCACGCTGCCGAGCACGTACTCGATCACTCTCTCCACGGGCGCGCGCCTGAGGTCGGCCGTGATCAGAGCGATGCGCTGGACTCCCTCGAAACCCTGGAGCTCGACACCGAGCTCGCGGCAGAGCTGTTCCAGGACGCGTTCGAGGTTCTCGTCCTCGACCACGAGCGTGCACACGAGCTCGCCCTCGATCTCCTCGACCGAGACGGTCCGCCCGGGCGGCTCCGGTACCTCGTCCGGTGCTCCGGACAGGTAGAGCGTCAAGAGAGGCGCCAGAACGAGCGACTTCACGGTCGATCCTCCGCCAGCGCCTGGTGCGTGAGAGAGTCCGCGAGCAGGAACCGCGCATGTGCGGTGATGTCCTCGCGCAGTTCTTCGTCGAGCCGGTCCGAGATCGCCAGCAGGGCGTAGAGCCTGCGCCTGGCAGCGGCGTACTCGCCGGCCTGGATGTCCGCTTCCGCTCGCAGGAGCGTCTCCGTCCCCTCGGGCTCGGGTGAGACCACGGGGGCCTCTGCATCCTGCCTCTTCTCGACCTGCTCGCCGGTCTTCGCGACGATGTCGCGTGTCACCTGGAGCATGTCCACTGTCGCGGCGTCGACGCGGCTCTGCACGTCGTTCGAGAGCTTCCAGGTGAACCCGATCAGGCCCAGGTTCAGCACGGTGAACAAGCCCAGCAGCAGTCCGACGGGCGAGAGCATCGTGATCCTGGTACGGGCCGGTCGCTCCGGTTTGCGTTCTCGCTCCGAGCGTTCGCCGGGGTGAGGGGGGGTCAGCTCGGGGGCCGCGTCCGGAGGAGCCACGTCGCGGGCGGTCTCGGGTGCCTCGTCCGGCTCCGGTTCGTCCGAGTCGTCAAGGCCCGCGAGAATCTCGTTGATGTCCAGGTCGGCCGGGCCGTCGTACTCGGCGAGGATCTCGTCGAAGTCGAAGAGGTCGTCATCGGACGCGAGCACTCCCTCGACGTTCTCGCCGAAGCCGAGGACGTCCTCGCTGTCGGTCGACCCGTCTTGTTCGGGCTCGATGATTTCCTCGTCGGCCACGGACTAGCTCCGGGACGTGGTCTGCGGCCGCGGGAGGCGGTCGGGGCCTGCGAGGAGCCGACCGACGCACACGGCGATGGACGGGGGAATGTTGAAGAGGTCGCTCGATCGCCGGCGCTCGATCGCGGAGAGGATTCGCCTGGCCGTGTTCGGATCGAGGTGATCGAGATCGGACAGATCGGTCAGGGCTTCGCCCTCGAAGACCGCAGGCAAGGCCGAGATGCGCAGCGTCACACGCGTGCCCACGGGCGAGCTCTCGACATCCATCTTTTCGACCAGCGCCTGCGCTCGCGCGAGACCACCGGGTGCGGCGGTCGCGAAGGGCAGCGCCGCGGGCGGTTCTTCGAGGCCGGAGCTCCGGTCGCAGACCCGCACGACGATCTCGCCGTCTTCTCGCCGCGCGGACAGATGGAACTCACCCGGAGTGTTCTCGATGACCTCGTGAACGGCGCTCCCGAGCCGCGCTCGCGCGGCCGGCGGTACGCCGTGTTGCAGGGCGAACGCGAGCACGACCCGGATCGCGCGGAGCGCGTTCTTCCCCGAAGTCGGCCCGCGAAGGACGACCGCCGGGATCGGATCGAGGCCGGCCTCGGAGCCGGAGTCCAGCGCTCGGTCCAGCGCGTCGAGGTCGATGGGCTTGGCGAGCAGGTCGATGTACCCGGCCTTCCACGCCGCGCGACAGGCGTCGTAGGTCGGCGTTTCCGTGAAGAGCACCGTGCGCGGGGCCGGTCCGCGGCCGGCGATGAGCTCGGCCAGCTCGAGGCCCTTGCCGTCGGGGAGCGAGAGCTCACACACGAGGACGGTAGGAGGCGGGCCGGCGAGAGCCAGGGCACCCGCCATGGTCCCGGCCACGGTCGTGGCAATGCCGAGGTCGGTGAGGTGTTCCGACAGGCGACGGACGCTCTCGCGGTCGGGATCGACGATCAGGGCGCGCTCCATCACGCAGCCTCCTGCTCCTTCTCTTCCACGGCGATCTCCACGTCCGCGAGGACGATGCCGCTCGTTCCGATCCGGAACGAAGCGCAGGCGCCGAGGCGCGTCAGGTCGCGGGCGACCAGCGCGAGTGTGAAGCCGAATCGTTCCGCCTGCTGGGCCGTCAGGGGAGCGTGGTCGCCGTCGAGCGTCCGCGGAGCTCGCCCGACGAGCGTGAATCGACACGTGCCTCGGTGCGTCCGCACGTGGAGCATCGAGGGACCCGAGCAAGAAGGATCTTCGCTCTCGAGCAGGCGGGCCATGCTCTTCGCGAAGAGCAGCGGATCCACGTAGAGCGAGGCCGGTCGGCCCTCATGGGCGACCAGCACTTCCCCGGCACCGCCCAGGAGGTCCCGGACGCAAGCCGCGACCTGTCGCGTCGAGCAGGACATCGGAGCGGGGTCCGACGGGACGAGGTAGTCCTTCAGCGCGTTCACCTCCCGCTGGAGCCGCCCCACGGCCTCGATCGCTCCGGGGAGGATCGAGACGTGTCCCGTATCGGACCTCATCTCCTCCAGAGCGACTCGCAAAGCCCTGAGGGGCGTGTCGAGGCCGCGCGAGAGGATCGAGGCGAGGTCGTTGTGGCTGGGGTCGGTCACGGATCGGTCGAAAGCGTTGCCGGGACTCCGGGGAAAGGCCGCAAGGTCGGGGCCAGGCGGATCTTTCGACACGATCGGGAGAACCCTTGATGATCCGCAGGCGGTTTCCGGCAAACGCTTCCGGAACCGATTGCCACTTCGGGAAACGCCTGCAGCCTCGACGCCGGGAGGAGCTCACCCACCCTTCATGGAAAGGGTGCGGCTCCTGCGCGCAGGCGAGCGTGCCGACGGCGAACCCCTTTCGCCTGTCCGGCTGATCTCCGGAATCTCCTTCCGGGCGCCGCGAGAAAAGATCGGCGTCGGACTCACGGGTTCCCGGCAGCCACCGAGAACGGAGCTGTACCCGCCGGAACGCTGCTCCCGCGACCGGCAACCATCCGACTCCACCAAAACACCGACCCTTCAGGGGCTTCTCAGCATGGGACTCCGAGTAAACACGAACATCTTCTCACTCAACGGGCAACGCAACCTGAGCAATATCACCTCCCGCCTTCAGGGCAACTTTGCTCGACTGTCGTCCGGCCTTCGGATCGCGACGTCGGCAGACGACGCGGCGGGCCTCGGAATCAGTGAGCGCATGCGTTCACAGATCCGCTCGTTCGGCGCCGCCAGCCGAAATGCCCAGGACGGCATCAGCCTCGCACAGACGGCCGAGGGTGCCCTCAACGAGGTGAGCGGCAACCTCACCCGGATGCGCGAGCTCGCGGTGCAAGCGTCCAACGGAACGCTCAACACGACGGACCGAGCCACGATCAACACGGAGTTCTCCGCGCTGATCACGGAGATCGACCGGATTGCAGACCAGAACGAGTTCAACGGCATCGCCCTGTTGAACGCGACCGCCACGGTGTCCATCCAGGTCGGCATCGACAGCGGTGAGACGATCGGCATCAGCCTCATCAGCACGACGGACACCGCGCTGGGCATCAGCGGTCTCAGCGCCGCGACCCTGACGGGCGCTCAGACCGCGCTGGCGGCGCTCGACACGGCCGTCAACTCGGTCAACACCACCCGAGGCGGCCTCGGTGCGGCGCAGAACCGGCTCTCGAGCACGTTGCGCAGCATCCTCAACACGCGCGAGAACCTCTCGGCCTCCGAGAGCCGGATTCGCGACGTGGACGTCGCCATGGAGACGGCGGACCTGACGCGGAACTCGATCATGCAGCAGGCCGCCGTGTCGGTCCTCGCGCAGGCCAACACCCAGCCCCAGATCGCTCTGAGCTTGCTCCAGGGCTAGGGATCACGGAGTCGGAGGCGCCGGGTCCGGCCTCGTGGCTGGGCTCGGCGTCACCCTCCGCCCTCACGGCTAGACCGCTGCACCATGTTCTCGACCCACGAATACCGAGACGACGAGCCGGCCCCCACCCGCCGGCTCGTTCCGACGTTCACGGACGCGGCTCTCCGCCGCGTCCGACGAAACCACGCCACGGGTCGCAACAGAACGGAGCGCACCAGGCAATCCGTTCGCCAGTCGTTGCCCGTGGCTGGGGTCCCCGACCGGGGGCCGGTCGTCACCGCTTCAGGGAGGTTCGCACCTCCCGAGAGGGGTGACCCCATCTGAAGGAGCGGCGGTCGTGAGGTTCCGCCATCCAGCACTGCCGGCCACGTGCCAATGGCCGGCGGAGTGAGGAGCTGAACCAGCCGTCGCTTCGCGAAGCGGAACCTCCCAGGAGGCCGCTTCACATCACTGTATCCACTCCAAAGGAAAGCAATGGGACTTCGAGTCAACACCAACATCTTCTCCCTCAACGGGCAACGTAACTTGCAGAACGTTACGTCCCGGCTGCAGGGCAACTTCGCTCGACTGTCGTCGGGTCTCCGCATCGCGACGTCCGCAGACGACGCAGCGGGTCTCGGCATCAGTGAGCGGATGCGCTCGCAGATTCGCTCGTTCGGCGCCGCCAGTCGGAACGCTCAGGACGGCGTCAGTCTCGCTCAGACGGCCGAGGGTGCGCTCAACGAAACGAGCAGCAACCTCACCCGGATGCGCGAGCTCGCCGTGCAGGCCTCCAACGGCACGCTCAACACGACCGACCGGGCGACCATCAACACGGAGTTCTCGGCTCTGATCACGGAGATCGACAGGATCGCCGATCAGACCGAGTTCAACGGCGTCGCGCTGCTGAACAGCACTGCGACGATCTCCATTCAGGTGGGTATCGATAGCGGCGAGACGATCTCCATCGCGCTGCAAAACGCCACCGACACGGGTCTGGGCATCAACGCGCTCACGACCACCACAACCACCAACGCGCAGAGTGCTCTGGCCACGCTCGATACGGCCATCAACTCGCTCAACACCTCGCGTGGTGTCCTGGGTGCTGCTCAGAACCGTCTGAACAGCTCGTTCCGGAGCATCCTGAACACCCGGGAGAACCTCTCGGCGTCCGAGAGCCGGATTCGCGACGTGGACGTTGCCATGGAGACCGCGGACCTGACGCGGAACTCCATCATGCAGCAAGCCGCCGCTTCGGTTCTCGCTCAGGCGAACGTCAACCCGCAGCTCGCACTCAGCCTGCTCGGTTAGATACCCCGGTCCGATGGGGGAGGCGAAGTCCTCGGATTCGCCTCCATCCCATCGGGACGGACTGAAAGGGCCCCGGTCTCGTGACGGGGCCCTTCCCTCGTCCTGGGCCCCCCGGGGACGAGGAGGCCCGGGCGCCCGACACGATCTCGGGAATCCGTGCCCCCTTCGCGGAGAGAGCCGCGGATATGGGCTTCCCACGGGGTTCTCGGCCTCCGACCCAAGCCCCGCGCGGACGGATCATGTCTCCTCCTCGATCCCGCGCATGCCTGCGCACGGCCTGGCCGTGGCCGGTCGCGGCGTGTGTCCTCGCCGCTTGCGGTGGGGGTGGTGGAGGCGGCGGTGGAGGCGGGATCACTCCCGGAGCTGCGGCCCCCGGACCCGACCTCGTGCTCGAGGACGTCACGTTCGGGCCCACCTCACTGACCGCGGGCGCCTCGATCACGACCAGCGACACGGTGCGGAACCTCGGAGACCAGCCGGCCCTCGGCTTCCAGGTCGGCGTGTATCTCTCGGACGATGCCGTGATCACGCCGACTGACGTCCTGCTCGGGTTCCGTACGGTCGGGAGCCTCGCGAGCGGAGCCGCGTCGATCGGCGGGGGCTCTCTGACGATTCCCATCACGACGCTCGGGGGGAGCTACTGGGTGGGCGCCTTCGTCGACGACCTCGGGGCCACGGTCGAATCGAACGAGACGAACAACAGTCTCGCCGCGGCCGTGACGCTCGACGTGACCATGGCGCCGCTCCCCGACCTCGAGGGATCCGCCGTCTCCTTCCAACCGCTCGTGGTCGACGCCGGGGATACCGTGGACGTCACCGACACCGTCGCCAACACGGGGAGCCTCCTCGCCCAGGGAGTCGTCGTCGGCCTCTATCTCTCGAGCGACGCCACGATCACCAATGCGGACGTCCTCCTGGGGTTCCGGTCGCTCGCCTCGCTCGACATCGGGGAGAGCTCGACCGCCACGACGCAGGTCGTCGTGCCGCTGAACACTCTCGCGGGCCTCTACCACGTGGGTGTCCTCGCGGACGACGCGAACGCGCACCCCGAGCACGACGAGACGAACAACGCGTTCGACGCCCCGGTCCTCTTGCAGGTCAACGCGCCGCCGCGGCCCGACCTGGTGCCGAGCGGCATCTCCTTTGGACCGTCCGTGATCGACGCCGGCGACCAGATCTACGTCTCCGATGCAGTCCTCAACCAGGGGGCAGCGAACGCCGGCGCGTTCCGGATCGGCATCTACCTGTCCCAGGACGGCCTCGTCTCCAGCGCGGACACCCGGATCGCAGAGCGCTTCGTGTCGGGGCTCGCGCTCGGCTTGACGTCCGCGGTCTCCAGCATTCCCGTCACGATCCCGATCGACACGCCGGCCGGATCGTGGTTCGTCGGCGTTCTCGTCGACGACGCAGGCGTGCTGGCGGAGCTCGACGAGAGCAACAACGCCCTCGCGGCCTTCGCGACGCTGCAGGTGAAGAGGCCCCCGACTCCCGATCTGGCGATCAGTGCGGTGAGCTTCACGCCCACCTCCGTCCAGCCCGCTCTCGGCGAGATCGTCACCCTGACGGACACGGTCCGCAACGAGGGCATCCTTCCCGCCGGCGCGTTTCGGGTCGCCTTCTATGTCTCGACGAACCCGCTGGTCACGACAGGTGACATCTTCGTCGCCTCGCGCAGCGTCAGCGGGCTCGCCGTCGGTGACAGCTCGACCGGGATCACGCCGATCACGCTGCCTCCGGGGCTGGGCGCCGGTTCCTACTTCCTCGGTGCGATCGCGGACGACGAGGACCTCGTACTGGAGGTCGTCTTCGCCAACAACGCGCTCACGAGCCCCGTGCCCCTGGACGTGATCGCGGCGCCGAATCCCATGCCCCAGCTCGTCGTCGAGAGCGTCTCCTTCACACCCACCACGGTCGCCAAGGGCGGCATGATCCAGGTCCAGGACGTCGTGCGGAACCACGGCACCCAGTCGGCCACGTCGTTCCGGGTCGGGATCTATCTCTCGACGGACTCGGACATCACCGCGAGCGACGTGAAGATCGGGGAGCGGACGGTCTCCGGCCTGGCGATCGGCTTCGGATCCGCGACGAGCGCACCGTACACGGTCCCGGCGGGCACGCCGCCCGGGATCTATCGCATCGGAGCCGTGTGCGACATCGCCGCCGAGATCGCCGAGTCGGACGAGGGAGACAACGCGCTGGCGGCGCTCGGATACCTCACGGTGAACTGATGACGACGAAGTCGAAGCGAACGGCATTCCTCCTCGTCCTGGCCGGTGCCCTGGCGTTTCCGCCGGTCGTCGAGGCGGGAAGGGCGACGCACCAGCGCGCCGTGGAGGTGGAGGCCTATCTCCCCCCGACGCCGACACTCGAGACGGCGCTCACGCTGCGGGAGCTCCGCACGCACGTGCGGTCCGAAGAGAGCCGCTACGTCGACCTCGGCCGGTTCCCGTCGTTGACTCGCTGAGAGCGGGTCGGGGAATGGACGCGCAGATGGCACGCGTCGTGCGCCTCCCGGTGTAGAGAATCCACGAGACGACCCCTTCCGGGAGCCTTCCGCTCCCGGGCAGGAACGGATGGTCGGAAGCGGGTTCCCCACTCCGGAAACATGTTCATCCGCCTCAGCATTCGCAGGCTCCCGGCTCATTCGCGTCCGGGCCTCGCCGATAACGCCATCGAGAACCCGACGGGGAGGTTCTCGACGACGAGGAAGGTGAGGACGAAAGAATGATCCAGTTCGGCGGTCTAGCTAGCGGTCTCGACACGGCGGCCATCATCGAGGCCGTACTCAATGCCGAGCGGTTTCCCATCCAGCTCCTCCAGCAGGACAAGGAGGACGAGGAGAAGAAGCTCTCCCTGATCGGAACGCTCAAGGGTCACGTCCAGAGCCTGCGCGACAAGGCGGAAGAGCTGTCGAGCCTCGGAGGGTTCCTGAGCCACAAGATCACTCCGAGCATCGAAGGAGTCGCGTCGTTCAGCGTGATCGGAACTCCCGCGCCGGGGGCTCACACCCTGAAGGTCACGCAGCTGGCCGCCGCCAGCCGCTTCACGTTCACCGACCTCGTCACGGACCCCGATACCGACCTCGGGGCCGGTGACCTCGACTTCGACATCGACGGGACCCATTACACGCTGAGCGTTGCCGCGAACGACTCGAGCCTGAACGAGATCAAGGACGCGCTGAACTCGCTCGCAGGCGACGACATCACGGCGAGCGTCGTCAACGTCGGGACCTCCTCGTCACCGCAGTATCAGCTGGTCATCGCGGGAGACGAGACGGGTCAGTCCAACGGCATCCTGAACCTCACCAGCAGCGTCACGGGCCTGACCGACGCCAACAAGGTGGAGCTCACGACGGCTCAGAACGCCAGTGTCGAGGTCGACGGTCTCACCGTGGAACGCGAGACGAACACGTTCGACGACGTGGTCGAAGGGCTCTCGTTCTCCGCCCAGGCGGCGGATGCCAACACGACGATCTCCTTCAACACGGAGATCGATTCGGACGGGATCAAGACGAAGGTCCAGGAGCTGGTCGACGCGTACAACGAGGTCATGGGCTTCATCAACGACCAGAACACGTTCAGCGAGGAGGACGGCGTCGGTGGGCAGCTCTTCGGCGATTCGATGCTGAGGAGCGTCCGCTCGACGATCAGCAACGCCCTCTTGAACGTGGACATCGCGACGGTCATCGCGGACACGACCGGGTTCTCGACCATGTCCCTGCTCGGGATCGGGCTCCAGAGTGACGGGACCCTGTCGATCGACGAGACCAAGCTCGATGCGAAGCTCGCGGAAGACCCCGACGCGTTCGCGGATCTCTTCGTGGACACCGACGGGTTCGACAACGGCGGAGCAGCCGTCAACACCTCCGGGTACTTCGTCGATCAGACCGCGGACGACGGGCTCTTCGACAACCTGTTCCGGGCCATCGATCAGGCCGTCGAGGACCTGGAGCTCGCCGACGGAAGCACCATCTCGGGCCTCTTCGAGCTCCGCGAGGATTCGACGCGAGACAACATCGAGCGCTTCGACGACCGCATTCAGATCCTCGAAGACCGGCTCGTGCAGACCGAGGACCGACTCGTTGCCCAGTTCTCCGCACTCGAGGAGCTGATGGCGGGCTTGAACTCGCAGTCGGCGTTCCTGACCCAATCGCTCTTCCAGCAGCAGAGCCAATGAACAATCCCGCAATCGAGGCCTACAAGAACACGTCCTTCGAGGCGGCGCCGCCCCTCAAGATCGTTCGCATGCTCTACGCCGGCGCGGCGCGCTACCTCGAGCAGGCCCAGGAGCTCGACCCGGTCGCCGACACGCAGGTGTTCAACGAGCGGCTGGGAAAGGTGGACGCGATCGTCTCCGAGCTCATCTGCGCACTCGAGCCGGAGCACTCGCCCGAGCTCGCCGAGCAACTCGAGAAGCTCTACCTGTTCGTACAGGCGCGCATCTCCACTGCGCGCCTCGACCAATCGGTGGAGCCGATCGAAGAGGCGCGTCAGGTCCTCGAGACCTTGCGCGTGGCCTGGGACGAGCTCGAGCTCGGCGGCGAGAAGAGAGAGGTAGCCTGAGCGATGGACGGCAAGGGCAAGCCCGCGTTCGTCCTCGAGGATCTCCTCGGTGCGATGAAGAACCTGCTCTCGGTCATCGACGACAGCGCCAGCGATGACGAGGCCCTGATCTCCGCGTGGCGCAAGTGCAGCAGCCTCTCCGACCGCTGCCGTGCCGAGGCCGCCACAGTGGAAGGCCTCGACGAGGAGCAGCGCGCCTCGATCCGCGAGCACCTGGCGACGGCCGCCCGCCTGAACGCGATCGCCGCCCACATGGTCCAGCGCGAGTCGGATCGGGTCAGCTCCGAGATCGAGCGCCTGCAGGAGGCGCGCAAGGCGCTGCGCGAGCAGATCGAGCGCGGCGCTGAGCCGGGCGGGTCCGTCGACCTGGCCGGATAGCTCTTTTCCACGACAGGGCCATCGCGCCCACCGGTTCACGCCGCCGACCGCGCCCCGTCTCCGGGGTGCCGGGGGGGCGTGGTCCGGGACTGCCGGTTCAGGGATTCGCGGAACCGGTCGACATATCGCCCCGGTGTTCCCACCCCCGAGACGGGAGCACCGAGGACCCCATGTCGATCCCCGTGCATCTCCTGTTGCTCCAGGCTGAAGGGACCCCCGCTTCGCCGGCGGGTCCTGACCTGTGGCGGTACCTGTTCGTCTCCTCGGTGATGGTCGTCGCCGTGGTCTTCCTCGGCTGGCTCCTGCGCCGCTACGTCGCGGGACACCTCCGAGGGCGCGCCTCCACGCGCTCGCTCCGGATCGTGGACGCACTGCCCCTCGCGGGGCGCTCGAAGCTGGCGGTGGTGCAGGTCTACGACCGCACCTTCCTGCTCGGCCTCGGCGAGAAGGAGGTGAGCCTCGTGGCGGAGCTCGATCGCGGGACCGCGCAGGAGGTGTCGCCGAAGGCCGCGCCGTCGGGCCTGGTCGGCGCTTTCGAGCGACTGCGGGCGCGCACCGGTGAAGGCAAACCTCGCGCGGGTTCCGCCGGCACCGCGACGGTGAAGCGGGGAGCGACGGCCGGCCGTCTCGTGCGAGGGCTGCTCGGTTGAGGACCCTCCTCGCCCGGATCGTCGTCGTCGTCACGGTCCTTCTCGTCGGGAGTGCGATCGCCTCGCCGGTTGCCGCCCAGGCCGAGCGTCAGGACCCGTTCGCTGCTCTCGCCAGGCCCGACGGACCCGCACCCGGGGCCGACGAGACCGGAGACGAAGGCGGCCGACTCTCCACTGCGATCGAGATCGCCGTCCTGCTGACGGCGCTATCGCTGCTGCCCGCGATCCTGATCACGGTCACGAGCTTCACTCGCATCGTGATCGTCCTGAGCTTCGTTCGTCGCTCCTTGACCGTGAACGAGCTGCCACCGAACCCGGTCATCATCGGGCTGGCGCTCTTCCTGACGACGTTCGTGATGGCGCCCGTCGCCGAACGCGTCTACGACAACGCCTATCAACCGTACTCGGAAGGGGCGCTCACGGCCGCCGAGGCCGGCGAGGTCGCCTGGTCCGAGTTGCGGACGTTCCTGCTCGCAAACACGCGCGAGAGCGAGCTCGCGCTGTTCAGCGAGATCCACGCGGCCGAACGCGGCGACGAGGAACCGGTGGAGGAGGAAGCCGGACCGCCGCTCCGCGTCGTCGTTCCGGCGTTCGTGCTCTCCGAGCTCAAGACGGCGTTCCAGATGGGGTTCCTGCTCTTCCTGCCGTTCCTCGTCATCGACCTGGTCGTGTCCAGCGTCCTGCTCTCGATGGGCATGTTCATGTTGCCGCCGGTAATGATCTCGACGCCGTTCAAGATCCTCCTGTTCGTCCTCGTCGACGGCTGGCACCTCATCTGCCAGTCGCTCGTCACATCGTTCATCACCACCTGACGGAGTACCCCTTGGATCTCGACCTTCAAGTCATTGATCTCGCGCGCGACCTGTTCCTGACCGCGCTGACCATCTCCGGTCCGGTGCTCCTCGTGGGGCTCTTCGTCGGAGTCCTGGTCAGCCTCTTCCAGGCCCTGACGTCGGTGCAGGAACAGACGCTCAGCTTGATCCCGAAGATGTTCGCCGTCATCGGGATGACGCTCCTGCTCATGGCGCCGGCCCTCGGTGTCCTTCGGGACTTCGCCGTGCGCATCTTCGACCAGCTGAACTCGTTCGGCTTGAGCTAGGCGGCAGATGCCCGATCTCGTTCCCGGAACCCTCGAGGCCCTGGGCCTCTACCTCGTGCGGACGAGCACCATGGTGCTCGCGTCGCCCGTGTTCCTCATGGGCGCGGGATTCTCGGGCTACAAGGTCGCGTTGATCGCGATCCTGACCGGCGTCCTCTACAGCGTGAGCGGCGCGCCGCTCGCCGGCGAGGTCGACGGCCTGATCTTCGGAGCGATGGCCATCCGCGAGCTGATGATCGGCCTCTCGATCGGCTTCGTCCTGCAGCTCGCCCTGCTCGCCGTGAAGGTCGCGGGTCAGATCACGGGGCACGAGATGGGGTTCGCGATCGCGAGCCAGATCGACCCCGATACCGGAGTCCAGGTCCCGCTCATCACGCGCATCTGGGAGAACATCTTCCTCGTCGGTCTGCTCGCAGTCGACGGGCACCACTGGCTCATCCGCGCTCTCTCGGAGTCCTTTCGGCGTGCACCGGTCGGGCGCGTCGAGTTCGAGCACGGCTTGACGGACGTCGTGCGCGACCTCTTCGGCGCCATGTTCCGCGCGGGGCTCACCTTCGCGGCACCCGTCATCGTGCTCCTGACGCTCGTGTCGATCCTGATCGGGCTCCTCACGCGCGCCGTCCCGTACCTGAACGTCCTGGAGTTGTCGTTCTCCATCCGCGTGCTCCTGGGCCTCTTCTCGATCTTCCTCTTCGCGCCGCTGCTCGAGCCGGTCCTCATGTTGCTCTACCAGGAGATGCAGCTCTGGATCGACCGCGGCCTCCTCGCTCTCGGGACGGAGTAACGCCCCATGGCACAAGAGAGCGAGAAGGACCAGAAGACCGAAGAGGCGACCCCACGGCGACGCGAGGACTCGCGCGAGAAGGGTGAGGTCGCGATGTCGCAGGAGCTCGTCGCCGCGCTGATGATGTGCGCCGGCTTCGGAGCCTTCGCGATCGGCGGGCCTCCGCTCGCGACCAGGCTCGGGAGCCTGGTCGCCGGAATCGCCGGTTCCCTGGGCGAACTCGGAACCACGACACTCACGGAGCCTGCCGCCGCCGCGATGCTGCGCGAGATGATGGCGTCCGCGGCAGAGTTCCTCCTGGTGCTCCTCCTCCCGGTCATGGGTGTGGGGCTGGTCGTCGGCTACGGTCAGATCGGCTTCCGGGTCTCGCCGAAGGCTGTTGCGCCCGACCTTTCGAAGCTCGACCCGATGAAGGGACTCAAGCGGCTCTTCGGCCTCCGGGCCGTCGTCCGCACCGGGCTCTCGGCTGCGAAGATCATGGCGATCGCGGCGAGCGTGGTCACCGTCGCGGTCCTGCACCTGCCCGAGATCATCCAGGTCGGCGTGAGCGAGCTCGGACCGCTGCTCGCCGCCATGGGGCAGATCGTCATCCGTAGCGCGCTGGCCGGGCTCGCCGCGATGGTCCTGCTCTCGGTGCTGGATCTCCTCTTCCAGCGCTATCAGCACGACCGCGACATGCGCATGACGAAAGAGGAGGTGAAGGAGGAGCACAAGACGACGGAG
Organism: Planctomycetota bacterium; assembly: GCA_029259655.1. Lineage (GTDB taxonomy): Bacteria > Planctomycetota > UBA1135 > UBA1135 > OFTM220. The sequence goes on along the minus strand of JAJDET010000058.1, from coordinate 15,750 downwards.
GGCGATCCGCACGTGAAGGCGCGCGTGCGCTCGCTCCAGCGCGCCGCGGCGCAGCAGCGGATGATGAGCGACGTGCCCGACGCGACCGTCGTCGTCACGAACCCGGACCACTACGCCGTCGCCCTCTCCTATCCGCGCGACGCCGCAGGAGAGCCGCTCCTCGGAGCGCCGCGCGTCGTCGCGAAGGGTGCCGACTTCCTCGCCCAGAAGATCAAGGAGATCGCGCGCGAGTCGGGTGTTCCCACCTACGAGGACGTCCCCCTCGCGCGCTCGCTCTACGCACAGGTGGAGATCGGGGACGAGATCCCCGGGGACCTCTACTCCGCCGTCGCCGCCGTCCTCAACTACGTCTACAGCCTCCGGGGAAGCGCGGCTCTCGCGTGACGAAAGCGACCGAGTAGCACATGGCCGACACGCAGAAGACCGAAGGCGTACCGCCGGAGAACCCGCTCGCGAAGATCGGGGACCTCCTCGTGCGCTACTCGGACTGGGCCCTGGGCCTGGGCGTCCTGGGCCTGATGGTGACGCTGGTCACGCCGATCCCGGCGGTCGCGCTCGACGTCCTGCTCGCCCTGAACATCACGCTCTCGCTCCTCTTGCTGCTCGTCACGATGAACGTGCGAGGGTCGGCGGAGTTCTCGACGTTCCCGACGATCCTCCTGTTCGCGACGCTGTTCCGGCTCGGGCTCAACGTGGCGAGCACGCGGCTCATCCTGACGTCGGGCGAGGCCGGCACGATCATCGCGGCGTTCGGGCGTTACGTCGTCGGCGACGATCTCACCGTCGGTCTCGTCGTGTTCTTGATCTTGATCGTGATCCAGTTCGTCGTGATCACGAAGGGGTCGGGCCGGATCAGCGAGGTGGCCGCACGCTTCGTGCTCGACGCCATGCCCGGCAAGCAGATGGCGATCGATGCGGACCTCAATGCGGGGCTGATCGGTTCCGACGAAGCTCGCTACCGTCGCTCCTCGATCGCATCCGAGGCCGAGTTCTACGGGGCGATGGACGGCGCCAGCAAGTTCGTTCGGGGCGACGCGATCGCCGGCCTCATCATCACCGCGCTCAACCTTCTGGGTGGCATCGCCCTCGGAACGATGAACGACCTGAACTTCGCCGAGGCCGGTCAGCGCTATTCCATGCTCACGATCGGCGACGGCCTCGTCTCGCAGATCCCGGCACTCTTCGTGTCGACGGCAGCGGCCGTGCTCGTCACGAAGGCGAGCACCGACCAGAGCCTCGGTGCGAGCCTGCTGGCCCAGGTCGGCGGCCGACCGAAAGCGACCCTGATCGTGAGCGGCATGCTGTTCGTCTTCGGGCTCCTGCCCGGCATGCCCTCGACGCCGTTCTTCCTGTTCGCCTCCGCGCTCTTGTTGTTCTGGCGCTCGACTCGCCATGCCGAAGGGGCGGAGAGCCTGCTCGGGAACGGCATGCCGGAGAAGGTGGAAGCACCGGAGCCCGAGGCGCCCTCGGAGACCGACTCGGTCACCGAGCTCTTGCGCGTCGACAGGGTGTCGCTCGAGATCGGCTACCGCCTGATCCCGCTCATCCAGGACGAGAAGGGCCAGGGCGTGCTCGAACACGTGGCGCAGCTCCGGCGCCGTTTCGCCTCGAACGACGGCATCGTCGTGCCGCCCGTGCGGATCAAGGACAACATCCAGCTCGAGCCAAGCGCATACCGCGTCCTGGTCGGCGGACACGAGGTCGCTCGCGGCTCGATCGAACCGAACCAGTTCCTCGCGATGGACGGGGGCAGCGCGACCGGATCCGTGCGGGGAACGGAGACCGTCGACCCGGCCTTCGGGCTCCCGGCCTGGTGGATTTCCGCGTCCGATCGTGACGAGGCCGAGCTCAAGGGCTTCACCGTCATCGATCCCACGAGCGTTCTCGTGACGCACCTGTCCGAGGTGCTGCGCGCGCAGATGGCGGAGATCCTCAACCGCGACGACGTCAAGGCCCTCGTCGAGAACGTGAAGAAGGTCGCGCCCGCGCTCGTCGAGGAGGTCGTTCCGGACAAGGTCGGCTACGGCGAGCTCCAGGCGGTCCTGCGCAACCTGATCGTCGAGGGAGTGCCTATCCGGAACATGCCCGCGATCCTCGAGGCCGTCGCCGACAACGTGGCGCGCTCGCGCGATCCGGAGACCCTCACCGAGCTCGTCCGTCAGCGGCTCGCACGAGTGCTCGTCGCCAGGCACGCGGACGATCGCGGGACGCTCCGAGCCGTGACGCTCGACCCCGCCGTGGAGGCGCGGCTCGCGGCTGCCGTCGGAGGCACGTCCGATCCGGACGCGCAACCCGTGAATCCCGTGTGGCTCCAGGAGCTCGTTTCCAAGATCGCGGACTCACTGTCCAGCGCCGCTCGCGGCGGCGCCGAGGTCGTGCTACTCGTGCGCTCGAACGTGCGCCGATTCGTCGGCGAGCTCGTGCGCTCGACGCTGCCCAAGACCACTGTCCTCTCCTACAACGAGGTCGTACCGGCGAAGACCGTCGAGACGACCGGGATCGTGAGCATGGAGGATTGACATGCAGATCCACCGAGTCGGCGGACATGACCTTCGCGACGCTCTCGAGCGTGCGCGCCGTACCCACGGAGCGAACGCCGTAGTGCTCGCACACGAACCGATGCCCGGAGGCGGTGTCACCGTCTCTGTCACGGACGGCGGTCCCGAGCTCGAGCCCGGGGCCCGCGACGTCGCGCAGCGCCTGGCCGAGGCCGGAGCTTCGCACGACCTGACGCGGGACGTCCTCTCGGCGCTGCGTGAGAGCGGAGTGAACGGGACCTTCGCGATCGACACGGCTGCGTCGGTCCTGGCGGACGCGTTCCGGGCCGCACCTTCGCCTCGACACGGCGAGGGAGCCTGCGTCCTCGCGCTGGTCGGACCGACGGGGTCGGGCAAGACGACGACGGTCGCGAAGCTCGCCAGGCGCATGTTCCGGGCAGGGCGTCGGATTCGCGTCGCCACGCTCGACAGCAACCGACATGGCGGCGCGGAGTTCCTCGCGAGCGAATGCAAGCGGGATGGGATCCACTTCGCTCCCGTCCGGTATCGCGAGGACCTGACCGCCATGCTCGCCGACGCCGGCGACGCCGACGCGTTCTTGCTCGACACGACCGGACGCTCGCCCAAGGATCGGGAACACCTCGACCAGCTCGCGGACGTGCTCGGTGACGGCCTCTCCGGCGCCGACGTGACCGCCTATCTGACCGTTTCGGCGGCGGCCAGTCCGGAGAGCCTCGACGAGGTGCTCCGGGGATTCTCCACGGTGAAGCCGCGGGCCGTGATCGTGACCAAGCTCGACGAGACGCGGCGGACAGCCGCCGCACTCGAGTTCGCCGGCCGCGCCGACCTCCCCGTCGCCTTCCTGTGCTCGGGCCAGGACGTCAACGCCGACCTCCACCGCGCGAGCCCCGACCGGATGGCGGACCTGGTCCTGGGAGGGCGCGTTCGGTGAGGACGCTGCCCGTGATTTCCTCCATTCAAGCTCGATTAGGTCATGGCCGATAGAAGCTCCGGAGCAGTCCCCCTGCACCCTGCATGGCACGCCCTCGCGAGTCGATCGTCCGTCGCCGTCGGGGCGCTCGTAGCCCTGATCTCGCTCCTGGAGCACACACCCGCATGGGTGGCGTCGCTGCGGGGGTTGATCGCGTTCGTCCTGGTTCGCTGGGCGGCGCGGACCGGACTCTCGGTCCTGGAACAGGCGCTGAGCGCCGACGCCGAGCGGAACGACCGGGAGGGTGTCGAGAAGTGACGCCGCGAGCCGTCAGCATCGGCCGCGATGAAGGGCGGGGTCGCCGATGACGATCCCCGACACCTCGCATTGCGCCGAGGAGGAGCTCTCCGAGCGAGACCAACTCATCCTCGACCACCTCCCCCTCCTGCACTACATCGTCGGTCGGATGGTGCTCGACATGCCGGGCCACGTCGATCGCGACGACCTGCTCTCGTTCGGGATGATCGGACTCGTGATGGCGTCCGATTCCTGGGAGGCCGAACGAGGGCTGAAGTTCTCGACGTACGCCTACCCCAAGATCCGCGGTGCGATCCTCGACGAGCTGCGCCGGCTGGACTTCTTGCCGCGCGGGCGGCGGGAGAAGGTACGCGAGCTCGACCGTACAGTGCGCGAGCTCGAGCAGAAGAACGGTGCTCCGCCCACTCCCGAGGAGATTGCCGAGGCCCTCGGCGTCACCCTCCAGGACGTCGACGACGCCCTCGTGCACGCGCGGGTCGCAGGAGTCGTCTCGCTCGACGACGGCCCGTCCGCCGAGCTCGGCGCGATGCTCTGCGACCCGAGGAGCGAGGATCCCGAGGGAACCGCGGCCTGGGAGGAGATGAAGGAGCTCGTCGTCGAGGTGATCCAGGGTCTGCCGGAACAGGAGAAGACGGTGATCACGCTCTACTACGGCGAAGACCTGCTCCTGAAAGAGATCGCCGAGATCCTCGACCTGACCGAATCGCGCATCAGCCAGATCCACACGCGCGCCCTGTATCGCCTCAATCGCGAGATGGGCCAGGCGGCCGGAGGAGGGGTCGAATGAGCGACGCCAGGATCCGCCGGATCGAGCCGGGGGCGCTCCCGACCGCGGGCGTGCCCCGGGTCCGCCCTCGACGCGACCGCGAAGCGGAGGAACACCGCGACTTCACCTCGGAGCTCGAGGGTGAGGTGCGAGAAGGGCCCCGCGAGCCCGAAGAGCTCCCGGCCCCGCCCTCGCGGGACGAGGGTCCGGAGAACGGCATCGACGTGGTGGCATGACGTGAATCCGATCATCAAGAAGGACAGAGTCCAGCTCGGAGAAGCCCGACAACCCGTCGGTCTCCGTCGCGGGCACGCCAAGGTCGCGAACCTCCTGCGCGTAGAGGGCGAGGTTCGGGCGATCGAGTTCCGCTGCTCCTGCGGCGAGAGCTCCGTCATCGAGCTCGAGTACACCGAAGCGTCGCCGCCGCCCCCGGATGCGACGGAGCCCCCGATCCAGCCCGAGGAATCGCCCTCGGAGGAGTCTCTCCCGTGAAACTACGAACGGCCTGCATCGTCTCCGCCACGGCGCTCTCGCTCGGGGCCTGCCTCGCTCCCACCGGTACCTGGACGCACGGCGACTTCGAGACCTCGGGGGGCCGCAACCCGAGAACATCCGCCGACTACGACCATCCTCTCTATGCCCGCGACGGAGGCGTCGTGGACGCACAGGGTCCCGGGACGGTCGAGCGCAACCGGAGCCCCGCGCACGACGTCGAGCAGAAGGGGACCGGGCGGATGTACATCCTGGAGCTCTATCAGGGCGCGATCGACGAGCGCGACGTGCTCTCGCTCGAGGTCACGGCGTTGACGACTTCGCTCGAGCGAGCACGGGCCGAGATCGAGGGGCTCGGTCGAGAGCTCGCGGAGAGTCGTGCCGCACTCCAGGTGCTCGGTGAAGAGCGCGAGCGCTGGACCGCCGACCGGGCGGAGCTGACCGCGCGTCTCGTCACGGCCCAGATTCGACGGCTCGAGTCGGAGAAGCTCCTGCTGGAGTCGAAGCTCGAGTGGTACACGACGGGCAAAGCGGCCGTCGAGGCCAAGAGTCCTTCCGTGGAGGAGACTCCGTGAGGTCTCTCCTCGTCGTGCTCGTCCTCGCGAGCTCCTGGTCGTGCGCCGCCACGCACGTGCCGTTGCTGGCCCGCGCGGAGGTCGCCAGCGACTTCGAGACCTACGCCGTCGAGCGTGTCGGCGTCATGCCCTTCCAGGGTGAAGACGTGGACGTCCGGCGCGGGCGGGATCTGCAGCTCTCGCTCTACGGCGAGTTCAGCCGGGGCACACCCTTCGAGCTCGTTCTACTCGACGCACAGGACCTCGAGGAGGTTCGGGGCAGCGAGCCGCACCGCCGCGGCTGGTATCGACCCCTGACGATCATCGAGGCCTCGCGCCGCTACAACCTGGACGCGATCCTGTTCGGGACGGTCGTGAGCGAGCAGCTGTTCGCACCACAGTCGCTGTCGACCCAGGTGGACCTGGTCGCCGCCGAGACGGGCCTCGTCATCTGGTCCGCCTCGGTGCACCTCGACGCCACGGACCCGCGCGTGAGGGAAGGCCTCGAGCGCTACTTCGGCGCGGTCGACGGGGGCTCGCAGCCGTGGGAGGTGTCCCTCGTCTCACCGAGCCGGTTCGCCCGCTTCGCCGCCTACCAGGTGGCGAGCCTCCTGTAGGGCGACGCGTACACGGACTGGAGCGACGACCCAGGGAGAGTCGTCGCGATCGTTGCCGGTGCGCTGTCGAGAGTCCTACTCGGCGCCGAGGAGCCGCGTCGCGGCGCGCTCGATCGCCTCGGGCGTGTTGACCTGCCCATGCTCGTAGCGCGATTTGAGCTCGGCCACGTGCTCGGATCGAACGTCCTTGGGCTCGGATTGCTCACGAGCCAGGGCGCGTCCGCGCGGGGAGATCTCGACGGCGTCGGTGCGGGAGGCGGCAGCCTGGCGAGCGGCTTCGAGCCGCGCGTTCTCCTGCGCGTCTCGAGCAGACTCGAGGCGGCGGGCGCGCAGCTCGGACAGGCGGGTCAGCTCCTCGCGGGCATTGCGCACGCGCTCGCTGCTCGCCTGAGCCACGTCCCGGCGCGTTTCGGCGAAGCGCCGTCGGGCCAGGTCACCGGAGCTCGGGAGTCGATGGAGATCCATGTCGGGGGGAGAGGCTAGAAGGGCCTCGAGTCCTTTATCGGTTGCCCCGATGCGTACCTGAGTGGAATCACCTAGAATTCGGTGCGGGTGGAGCGCAGCTCCTCGCCGTCACGTAACGTTTTGCTTTCCATGGACTTGCGCATGCCGGGCTCCAGCGAAGAGGGCGTTCCGGTGGGTCCCGCTCCCGGGAATCGAACGCTCCTCTGGGCGATCTGCGGAGTTCTTTTCGCCCTCCCCGCCGAGGCCCGCGCGCCGGCCGAGAACCGCCTCGACGTGGTCCTTCGCGCCCGGCTCGACGGGGACACCAAGCGCCTCGACGGGTCCGAGACGCTCACCTGGACGAACGGGACCGCGGACTCGGTCGACGACCTCCAGTTCCACCTCTATCTCAACGCCTTCTCCAACAACCGCTCGACCCACCTCCACGAGGCCCGGGGGAAGTTCCGCGGCGGTCACGTGATGAAGGATGGCTGGAGCTGGTCGCGGATCACGGCGGCCGAGCTCCTCTCGGAAGACGACGGGGGGACGGACCTCCTCTCGACCCTCGCGTTCATCGCCCCCGACGACGGCCGCGAGGAGGACCGGACGGTCTTCAGTCTCTCCCTGCCCGAACCCGTCGGGCCCGGCGAGACGATTCGCGTTGCGCTCGAGTGGGAGAGCCAGCTCCCCCGTGTCCGCCGACGGACCGGCTACAAGGACGACTTCCTGCTCGTCGCGCAGTGGTTCCCCAAGCTCGGCGTGTACGAAGAAGGGCGCGGGTGGAACTGCCACCAGTTCCACCGGGACTCGGAGTTCTACTCCGACTACGGGACGTACGACGTGACGCTCGACCTCCCCGCGAGTTATCGCGGCGATGAGGATGGCGAGTCGAAGGGCGAGCCGAAGGTGGGGGGCTCGGGCGCGATCGTCTCGGCCGAGCTAAAGGGCGACGATCGGTTGATGGTGCGCTTTCTCGCGCCGACGCCCGAGGACCGGCGGCGCGTGGACCGCACCGGCAAGCAGGCTCTCGTGCACGACTTCACCTGGACCGCCGACCCCACGTTCGTGGTCCACCGCGAGCTCTTCCGCTACTCCGACTGGGAGCGCGAGCACGCGAAGGACGTCGCCGCAGCGCGACGCGCCTTCGGCGAGGAGAAGGAGCTCGAGCTGCACAACGTCGAGATCCGGGTCCTGATCCACCCGGAGCGAATCGACCAGGCCGGGCGTCACGCGAAGGCCACGGCGGCGGCGCTCTTCTTCTACGGGCTCTGGTTCGGCGAGTACCCCTACAAGGAGATCACCGTCGTGGATCCCCCGTGGGGAGGGCGAGCCGCCGGCGGAATGGAGTACCCGACGCTCTTCACGTGCGGTACACGCCTCTTCACGACCGAGGACATGTACACGCCGGAGAGCGTCACGGTGCACGAGGCCGGGCACCAGTTCTGGTACGGGCTCGTCGGCAACAACGAGTTCGAGTCCGCGTGGCTCGACGAGGGCTTCAACTCCTACACGGACTCCGAGGTCATGTATCGCGTGTACGGCCCGGAGCGAATCACGACCAGCTACGCGGGGATTCCGGTCGACGGCGAGCGCACGGTCGCGCTACCGGGCGGGAGCACCTGCGCCGATGCGCTGATCGGGGCCCGGATCCCGCTCGGCTTCGCGGATCACGACTTGCGTCCCTTCCTGCCTTCGGGATTCCTCGAGTACTGGCGCGACCTGCCGGGACTGCACGCCGTTCCGCGCCGCGAGGACCCGCGCCACGGCGATCGGCGGGGCTACCTGCGGTCGCCGGACGCCGATCCGCTCGACACCTTCGCCTGGGAGCACGTCGACCGCTCGAGCTACGGCACGAACAGCTACCGGCGGACCGCCGTCACACTGCGCACTTTGCGCGGTCTCGTCGGGGAAGAGGCCTTCCTGCGGGGGATGCGTCACTACGCCGAGACCTGGCGCTACCGCCACCCCTACCCCGACGACTTCTTCGACGCGTTCGAAGTGGGTTCCGGTGTCGAGGACCTCGATTGGTACTGGGACGAGCTCTTCCGCGGCACCGGCACGGCCGACTGGAGCGTCGACGTGACCCAGAAACGCGAGCCCAAGGCGCGCGGCTACTTCCTGGACGGGGAGACGAGCGAGTACGTCCTCGTCGGAAAGGATGCCGAGGAATCGGACGACGACGAAGAGGAGGAGGACGGCACCGAGAAACCTCCCTGGGTTGCCGAGGTCCTGCTCCGTCGCCGTGGCGAGCTGCGCTTGCCGGTGGACGTGCGACTCGCGTTCGAGAACGGCGAGACCGAGGAGTTCGTCTGGACGCGCGACGAGCAGGCCGCCGAGACCTGGCTGCGCCGGATCGTCGTGGGCCCCACGAAGCTCGTCTCGGTCGAGCTCGATCCCCACGCGAAGATCTGGATCGATCGCGACATGTCGAACGACCGCTGGTTCGACGAGACCGACGAGGTGACGGCCACGCGCTGGGCCGAGCGCGCCTTGTCCCAGACGGCGCGCTACTTCCAGTGGTTGTCGAGGTTCGGGGGCTGAGATGACCGCCCACGCAGAACAACGCGGTGCCGTCTTCCTGCACGGAATCCGCGCGAGCCTCGGCCGGATACCCCTCTGGCTGCTCGTGACGGTCGCGCTCCTCGCGCTCTCCATGCCGTCGGCGATGCTGGTCCACGGCTCCCTCGAAGGCGCCGTGAGCCATCGTTACGCGCCGGGGGAGCTGACCCACTCGCTCAGTCTTCCGTTCGTCACGGACCACGCCGACGAGCGGGGTGAGCTGCAAGACACTCTGGCCTCGCTGGGCGCGATCCTCGGCCTGTTCTCCATCCTGTTCGGGATCTTCGTCGCCGGTGGATGGTTGCAGGTCTTCCTCGAGCGGACCGAGGGCCACTCGGTGCGGCGCTTCTTCCACGGCGGGATCCGCCACTTCTGGCGCTTCTTCCGCGTCTTCCTGCTCGTGGTGATCGGCGCCTCCCTGATCGAGCGCGTCGTCTATCACGAGGCGTGGCACGAACTGGTCGAGACCCGACTGCTCGAGCTCCCGGACGTCCCGGCGCAGGGTGCGGCGACCGGTCCCGAGTACACGAAGCTCCGGCTGCAGGAGCTCCCCGACGAGCTGACCGCGCGCCGCGTCGTCTGGGCGCAGGAGGGGCTGCACGGACTGCTCCTCGCCCTGCTCCTGACGTGGGCCCTCTACACGCGCACGAGGCTCGCACTGCACGATGCGAGCTCCAGCGTCTGGGCCGGGCTGTGCACGTTCTTCACGATGGTTCGGCACCCGATCCGCACGTTGCGCCCGATGCTCCTGATCCTCGTGGTCGAGGGCGCGGTGGTGGTCGTCGCGGGCTCGATCCACGCCTGGATGGAGCGCGGCCTCGAAGCGGACGGCTCGCGCGAGTCCGTGGCCATGATCTTCGCGTTCTCGTTCGCCGTCATGGCCGTGAGCGAGATCCTCCACGGCGCGCGCTACCACGCGGCGATCCTGGTCTCGCGCGGCGTGCTCTCGCCGATCGCGCGCCCCGACCCCTGGAAGCACAGCGTCGGTGCCCCCGGGGCTCCGCAGTACCCGATCCTCGAAGGTGGGGACGAGTACGGCGTGTCCATGTAGGTCGGGCGACGGAGGGGTCTTTCCCCCTGACGGGACCGGGGCCGCGAAACCGAGACGGGCGGCTCTGCTAGAATCCGCGGTCCCCCCGCCACTCGCGAGATGCACCCAGGACGACCGGCTCCGGCGACGGGAACAGCGACCCAGGAGGTATCCGTGGCCCCCCTCTTTCGCACAGTCGGTATCTGCGTCTCCGTAGCCCTCGCGACGAGCTGTAGCGGCGATGACGACGACGGCGACGTCTTCGCGTTCGGCACCCCCGCCGTGGTCCAGGCGCTCGGCGTCACCGACGCCCGGAGCTCGCCCGCGACCGTGACCCTCGTCCTGGCGGATGCGGAGGACCAACCCACGCGGGTCGTGCTCGAGTACTTCGAGCCCGGATCGGCGACCCCGAAGACCCTCACGCTCGTGGGCGCCCCGAGCCTCGCGTCCCTGGCGGCGGCCGCCGGGGGAACCGTGCACACCTTCCAGTGGGACTTCGTTGCCGACCTCGGGAGTGCTTCCTTCCGGACGGGCTTCCAGGTTCGCGCGAGCGCGATCGACGGGCTCCAGAGCATCGCTTCCACGGCGACGGCCGCGAACCTGTCCCTGGGGAACGACGCTCCGACCCAGACCATCCTCTCGCCCTTCTCCACGACGCTCTCGGACGTCATACCGCTCGAATTCGTGCTGGCCGACAGCTCGGGTGACCGGGTCGATGTGATGGTCGAGTACGACCTCCTCGGAGACGTGCCCGACCTCGGTTTCCGTCCGGCGCGTCCGGCCGGGCTCGACCCGGCGGATCCCACGCCCACGATCGTGTTGAAGGGTGTCCAGGCTCCGAAGACCGGCATCATCCTCTCCTTCTCGTGGGACTCGCGTTTCGACGTGGGCGCTCAAGACGGCCAGGCGATCCTGCGCGTGACGGCCGACGACGGGGTAGCGCGGAGCCGCGGAACCGCGAGTCCGAAGATCGTGTTCGACAACAACGCGTCCGCCTCCGTCGTACTGAGCGGGGTCCTGGACACGCGCGAGTCTCCGGCCACCCTCGCGTTCGACCTTTTCGACACCGAGGGCGATCCGCAGCGCGTCGGGCTGTTCTTCCTGCGACCGGGATCGAGCACGCCGGAGCCGCTGACGCTCGCACAACCGGATCCGGTGGACGGACTCCCCGCCGGTCCGACGGGCTCGCGACACACGCGGCTCTGGGACTTCTCCTCCGATCTCGGATCGTCGGGCTTCCTGACCGGGTTGGCAGTCCAGGTCGACGTGCTCGAGGGTTCGAGCGTCGTCGCCACCGGCGTCGGGAGCGACATCGCCGTCGGGAACGACCCGCCCGAGGTGCGCAAGATCGTCGCCGCGCCTTCGGGCGAGGTCGAGGGCCCGTTGGAGGTCACGTTCGAGGTCGCAGACAGCTCGGACGACGAGGTCCGAATCCGCGTCGACTACGACATCGTCGGCGACTCCCCCGACGCCGGGTTCGCGCTCGCCCGCCCGGTGGGAATCCCGCGCACGCTCCCCACACCGACCCATGCCGTCGACGGGCTCCCGGCCGAGAGTGGTGGGATCCTCGTCGACTTCCTGTGGGACGCCGAAGCGGACCTCGGTGCAGCTGAAGTCTCCGCTGTCCTCCGCTTCACACCCGAGGACGACCTGGTCCCGGGAACGCCCTTCACCAGCGGCACGCTGGTGCTCGACAACAATCGCGCTCCGAAGAGCAACGTGGACGTCTCGCTGCTCGCGGCCAACCAGGACGGCCGCCGCGGAGTTCCGATACCGTTCGAGGTCAGCGACGACGAGGGCGATTCCACGGATGTCTTCGTGCAGTGGCGACTGGTCGGGGAGTCGTTCCCCGCGCTGCCCGCGGACACCGGCGTCCTGCGTCAGACCCTTCGCGATCCCGCGAGTCGTCGTCGGCTGCAGATCGGGACTCCCTATCCCGTCGCGCTGAAGGGGCGCGCGCTCCCGGTCGACGCGACGCGCGATCCGATCGGCGTGCAGACCGTTCTCCCCGAGATCGGCCCGGCCGTTCCGGGACTCGGCGCCGCTTCCGGGCTCCGGCTCGAGATCCTGCGCGCCGCGCGCCGCCCCGAGCCGACTGGAAACCCCTGGACGCTCGCCGGGCCCGTCGCCGCACTCCCCGCGGAGCGCGGGACGGGCGGACCGACGGCGCTCGTGCTCGATTCCGAGGCTCCCGGGTCGTGGCGCTTGCGCGAGATGCACACGGCGACCGGGTCCGAGATCCGTCTCGTGGCCGGCGGCTCGCACGGTGAGCCGGCCGCCATGGACTTCCAGCGCAACGCCGCCGACCGCGTCGTCGTCGCCGTCGGGGACGGCACGGACTGGAGCGTTCTCGGCGTGCAGCTCTCGACCGGGACGATCGACGAGCTCGTGCCCTCCGGGCACGCGTCCCGGTCCGGTCTCGTGAGAGCGATCGCCAGCGTCGACCGGACCTCCGCCGTCCTCAGCGTCGGAACGGCGCTCGTGCGCGTGAGTACCGATCCGAACGCGGCTCCGACCGCTGTCACGCTCCTCTCGGGCTTCGCGGCTCCGGCCGGCGTCGCGGCGGACCCCCGTTCACCCGATCGCGTCTTCGTCGCGGACACCGGCGCGGTGTTCGAGGTCGACCTCGAGACCCTGATGCGCACGGTCGTTTCCGGCGCCGGTTCGTTCGTGCGACCCGGGGCGCTCGCAGTCTCACCGGACGGGAGCACGCTCGCCGCACTGTGCGACGCCGATCCGGGCGACAGCACGTTCGAGCTGTGCTCGATCCCGCTCGGGATCGCCGCGGCGACGTTCGAGCTCGCGAGCGGAATCGCGGAAGGCGGCGGGGGGCTCTCGCTCGGCTCCGACGGTCTCGTGCTGCTCGCATTGCCGGGTGCCGGAGACCTGGCCATCGGCGGAGGGGTTCAGCAGGTGCGGGGAGTCGCCTCGCTCGACGCCGCCACGCTGGTGGCCACGGCGGACGCACCCTTCGATCCGCCGCTCGGCGCCGGCTCGCCCTATCGCCTCTCGCGGGTGTTCGATGGGTCGACCGTGACCTCGACGGGCGCGCGGGGTGTTCTGGCGTGGGACTCGCGCGACGTGGGGCGATCGGCAAGTGTGGTCGTCCGCGTGGTCGCGCTCGACACCGATGCCGGCACGGCCGGCGAGTCATTCGCGCGGGAGGTCGTCGCCCCGCTCGACGTAGATCCCCTGGTCGTACGGCCCGCCTCGTTGAGCGAGGTCGGTCTCGTCGAGACCGGGGACCTCGACGGAGACGGGGCGCGGGACCTCGTCGTGGCCGACCCCAGTTCGGGAACGATCGAGGTCCTTCTGCAACTGGAACGGGGCGTCTTCGGTGGTGGAACCACGCTCGAGCCCGGCGGCGGGACGATCACGGACCTCGCGGTCGTCGATGTCGACGGAGACGACGTGCTCGACCTGGTCGTCGCAACCGACACCGATGTGCGTCTGCTCCTGTGCCCCGGGTCACTCGTGTTCATGGAACCCGAGAGTCTGGGTACCGGAGCGACGTCGCTGACCGCGGCCGACCTCGACGGCGACGGGCTCGTCGACCTCGCCCTCACCGACTTTGCGAACGACACGCTCGAGCTGTTCTTCGGTTCGTCCGGCGGGTTTGCGAGCACTCCCGACGCCACGCTCTCGAACGGACTGTCCGGACCACGCGCCGTGTCCGCTGCCGATCTGACCGGGAACGGTTCGCTGGACCTCGCCGTCGCCAACGGCACGACCGGTGAAGTCGCGATCTTCTTCCAGGGAGCGGCCCGCGCCTTCGGCCCCGCGCCGGACCGCGTTCTCGAAGCTCCCACCGCGTCGGCCGTCGCGACGACCGTCGCACTGGCCGACCTGGACGGCGACGGCGACCGCGACGTGGTGGTCGGATACGCGAACGCCGACGTCCTCGCCGTTCATCTGCAGGAGCCGGCCGGCGACTTCGCACCCCCGACGACGCTCCTGGGGGGCGCCGGCAGGACCGCGGACCCGCGACGGCTTCGGGTTGCCGACCTGGATCACGACGGCGACCTGGACTTCGCCGTATCGGTCGGCGGAACGACGGGGATCGCGGCCTTCCTACAGCAGGACGGCGCATTCTCCGAGCTCCCCGACCTCGAGCTCGACGCGCCCGGCGCGCTCGGGCTCGTCGCCGAGGATCTCAATGGTGACGCGCGCACGGACCTCGCGGCCGCGACCGGCAGCAGCGCGGCGGTCGTCGTGTACCTCCAGTCCCGACCGGGAGACTTCGCCTCGGAGGCCATGGAGCTCGGGGAGTTCACCGGAAAGCGGACCTTCTTCGTCGAGGCGGCCGACCTCGACGGTGACGGGGATCTCGACCTCGCCCTCGCGCACAAGCTCGACGAGAGCGTGGGAGTTCACCTGCAGGTCGCACCGGGCGTCTTCGGCCCGAGCCCGACGATCGCGATCGACCTCGGTGAGGACGCGCGGGTCACGAGCCTGGCCTCGGGAGACCTGGACGGGGACGGAGACGTCGACCTGGCCGCGGCACTCGATCGAGCGCACAGGATCGGGCTCCTGATTCAGACGTCGCCGGGCGTCTTCGAGTTCGATGCGGCCACGGGCGCGCTCGGGACCGACTCGACCACTCCGGTACCGCGCTTCGTCGAGCTCGCGGACCTCGATTCCGACGGCGCACTCGACGTGATCGCAGCGACCGGGAACGAGCTGGCCTTGTTCTTGCGCGGCCCGTCCGGGACGTTTCCGACCGAACCCCAGCTGTCTCTCGGCGGGACCTCGGCCACGGTTCAGGCGCGAGAGGTCCACGCCGCGGACCTCGACGGGGACGGCGACGTCGACCTCATCGGCGCGTTCTCCGGCGAAGACGGGTCCGGGATCGGATCGGCGACTGCGGTCTACTGGAACGAGGCGACCGGCTTCCGGGAGGAGCTCCTCGGGGCGACCGATCCGACGGACCGCGTTCGCAGTGCAGTCGCGGGCGATTTCGACTCCGACGGAGACCTGGACGTGATCTCGGCCCAGCGCGGATCGGGAACGCTCGTCCTCTACGCACAGATCGGACCCGGCACCTTCGGTCCGGGAGTCGCGATCGCGCCGGAGCGTCCCTTCGCGCCGATCGCCGTCCGCGCTGTGGACATCGACGGGGACGGCGACGACGACGTGATCGCCGTCGACGCCGAGGCCGGACGGGCCTTCGCCTTCGTCCAGGAGGCTCCGGGGAGGCGGCGCCTCGACGAGCGAATCCGGTTCACGCCGCTCGGACACGGCGCCGTGACCGTCGACGTGGCGATCGCCGACCTGGACGAGGACGGTGACATCGACGTCGTCACTGCAGACTCGGTCGGAGGAATCCAGACGATCCACTTCGGAGGGCGCTAGAGGCGCGGCCGACAAGGCCGTGCCTCGCGAGGCCGAAGGCCGAGCCCGGCGCGGAGTCGCGCCGTAGCCGCCCGCAGGGCATCCTTGGCGCGCGCTGATGCGCGCCAAGTCACGCGCGGCCGACAAGGCCGAGCCCGGCGCGGAGTCGCGCCGTAGCCGCCCGCAGGGCATCCTTGGCGCGCGCTGATG